>NZ_JAVREO010000006.1:0-379814 GCF_031845445.1 Streptomyces chisholmiae
GGTGTACAGAATGTGTACAGGGCCCCCGGGTGGTAGCCACCCGGGGGCCCTGTCATTTGCCCGCTGACCTGCTGCGGAACCGCTGAGCCGCCTAAGGGAATCGAACCCTTGACCTACGCATTACGAGTGCGTCGCTCTGGCCGACTGAGCTAAGGCGGCGGATGCGCCCGGAGGGCGCTCGGCGGAGCCAGTCTACACAGGTTCCTGGGGTGCTCCGGCGGGGCGGCGGCGACGGAGGATGTCGTCGGTCGCCGCCCGGAGCGTGGTGAGGTGCTTGGACCATCGGCTACAGCTCAGGCAGCTGGTCAGGTGGTGGTCAAGCGCCTGTTCGGTGACGGTCGCGGGCAGCGGCGTGCCCGTGGCCCGCGCCGATATGGCGGAGCGGAAGTGGTTACAGGCCATGGCGATGATCATCCCAGGCGATCAGCAGGTGGTCCCCTCGTCGGGCACGGTATTCGCCAACAGATAACCCTCGACCGCGCTGTCGACGCAGGCGCTGACCCCGCCGTAGGCGGTGTGCCCGTCGCCGTCGAAGGTGAGGAGGACGCCGGAGGAGAGCTGGTCGGCCAGCCCCTCGGACCAGGCGTACGGGGTGGCCGGGTCGCGGGTGGTGCCGACCACCAGGATCGGGTCGGCGCCCTCGGCGGCGATGCTCATCGGCCCGCCGGACGGCTCCACCGGCCAGGCGGCGCAGACCAGGGTGGCCCAGGCGAAGTCGGCGCCGAAGGTCGGCGAGGCCTCCTCGTAGGACGCCAGCTGCTCGCGCACCGCGTCCGGGTCGGCGTTGCCGGCCGGGCTGTCCAGGCAGCTGATCGCCGGGAAGGCGAACATGTCGGTGTCGTAGCCGCCGCCCGGGCCACGCCCGTTGTAGCTGTCCGCCAGGGTCAGCAGCGGGCCGCCGTCGGCGTCCTCGATGGCCGCGGTGAGCGCCTCCCGGAGCGAGGGCCACAGGCTCTCGGAGTAGAGCGCGTAGGCCACCCCCGTGGTGGCCAGGGACTCCGTCAACTGCCGGTCCTCGCCGGTGCGCAGCGGCTCGGCGTCGACCGCGGCGAAGAAGTCGATGAGGCGCGCGGAGGCGTCGTCCGCGCTCTCCTGTCCGAGCGGGCAGTCGCCGCCCGCGACGCAGTCCTCGGCGAACGAGCGGAAGGCCGTCTCGAAACCGCCGGCCTGCTCGCGGTCGGTGCTGAGGGTGTCCAGCCGCGGGTCCATGGCGGCGTCCAGCACCAGGTGGCCGACCCGGTGCGGGAAGAGGCCGGCGTAGACCGCGCCGAGCTTGGTGCCGTAGGAGAAGCCGACGTAGTGCAGGGCCTCGTCGCCGAGGGCCTGCCGCAGCACGTCCATGTCCCGGGCGGACTCGATGGTGGAGATGTGCTCCAGCAGCTCCCCGGAGCGCTCCAGGCAGCCCTGGCCGAACTCCTCGTGCGCGGCGACCAGCTCCGCCACCTCGGCCTCGTCGTCCGGGGTCCGGTCGGTCAGGGTGTAGGCGTCCATCGCCGCGCCGTCCAGGCAGGCGACGGGCTCGCTGCGGCCGGTGCCGCGGGCGTCCAGGCCGACCATGTCGTACCGGGCGCGGACCTCGTCCGAGTAGATGTACTCGGCGGAACTCTGCGCGAAGTCGACGGCGGAGGCACCCGGGCCGCCCGGGTTCATCAGGAGGGCGCCGATCCGCTCTCCCTGGTCGGTGGCGCGCGACCGGGTCACGGTGAGCTGGAGGTCGGTGGCCGGGTCCGGGTTCTCGTAGTCGAGGGGGACGGTGAGGACGGCGCACTGGAATTCGGCGGCCTGGCAGCCGCTCCAGTTCAGCTCCTGCTCGTAGTAGGGCAGCAGCTCGCCGGCGATCTCCTCGGGCAGTGGTTCGAGGGGTGGCGCGTCCGGGGGATCGGTGGACGTGGAACCGTCCGAGGCGTCCCCTTCCGGCGCGCGTTCGTCGGGGCGCTCCTCCGTCGAGGAACAGCCCGCCACGAGCAGCGTGGTGGCGGTGAGCAGGGCAAAGGCGAGGCGGCCGGTGGTGCGCATGGGTCCCCCGTGGTTGCTGACACGGACTCCCGGTGAGCGTACCTGTCAGCGCAGCGCCAACGTCATCGCCTCCACGGCCAGCAGCGGGGCGACATTGCGGTCGAGGGCGCGGCGGCAGTCCAGGATCGCCTCCATCCGCAGCAGTGTCCGCTCCGGGCTGGAGGCGGCGGCGACCCGCCGGACCGGCTGCTCGGTCTCCCCACCGACCATCCCACCGGCGTGTCCCAGCTGGTGCGCCAGCACATCCCGGTAGAACGTGGTCAGCTCCGTCAACGCCAGGTCCAACGCGTCGCGTTGAGTGCGGGTGGCGCGGCGCTTCTGGCGGTCCTCCAGGTCCTTCATCACGCCGGCCGTGCCGCGCGGCAGGCGCTTGCCCTCGGCCGCGCCCAGGGCGGCGCGCAGCTCCTCCGTCTCCTTGCCGTCGAGCTCCTCGGCGATCTGCTTGGCGTCCTCGGCCGCCGAGTCCACCAGCTCCTGGGCGGCGCGCAGCGCGCCGCCCACGTCCGAAACCCGCTCCGGCAGCCGCAGCACCGCCTGCCGGCGGGCCCTGGCCCGCTCGTCGGTGGCGAGCCGGCGGGCCCGGCCGATGTGGCCCTGGGTGGCCCGGGCGGCGGCCTCGGCGATCTCGGGCTCGATGCCGTCCCGCCGCACCAGCAGATCGGCCACCGCCGCCACCGGGGGGGTGCGCAGCGGCAGTTGCCGGCAGCGGGAGCGGATGGTGGGCAGCACGTCCTCGATGGAGGGGGCGCAGAGCAGCCAGACCGTGCGCGGGGCCGGCTCCTCGACGGCCTTCAGCAGGACGTTGCCGGCGCCCTCGGTCAGCCGGTCGGCGTCCTCCAGGACGATCACCTGCCACCGGCCGCCGGCCGGCGAGAGCTGGGCCCGCCGGACCAGCTCCCTGGTCTCCTTGACGCCGATGGTGAGCAGGTCGGTGCGGACCACCTCGACGTCGGCGTGGGTGCCGACGAGGGAGGTGTGGCAGCCGTCGCAGAAGCCGCAGCCGGGCTGGCCGCCGAGCGCGCGGTCCGGGCTGACGCACTGGAGGGCGGCGGCGAAGGCGCGGGCCGCCGTGGACCGGCCGGAGCCCGGCGGGCCGGTGAAGAGCCAGGCGTGGGTCATCGAGGAGCCGGACAGCTCCGGCTCGGCGCCGCGCCCGACGGCGGAGACGTAGGCGTCCGCGTCCCGGGCGGCGGCGGACAGCTGGCCCACCACCCGGTCCTGACCTACCAGATCGTCCCAGACCGCCATCGCGCTCACCTCCGCACCGCACTCGGCGCCCGCCCGGGCGCCGTCGACCATTCTGCGGCACCGCACTGACAACGCCGGCGGGGGCCGCCGCGGCGACCCCCGAACCGAACCAGACCGAACCGCGCCGCTAGCGGCGGCGCCGGCCCCCGGTGTCCTCGTCGTCCGGCTCGTCGCCGGTCGGCCGCGGGCCGAGCAACTCGTCGGCCAGCGTGGGCACGTCGTCCAGCGGGGTCTCCTCCGCCCACTCGGGGCGGCGCCTGGACACCGGCGGCTCGTCCTCGATCCGGGGCAGCTGACGGGTCTCGTCGGCCGCGGCCGCCTCGTCCGGGCGGGGCAGGACGGCGGTCTCCTCGTTGTCAGCCGGCCGGCCGTCGTCGCCGGGGTAGGCGTGCGGGATCTGCACCGTGGTGGCGTTGTCGGCGGCGGCCGCCCTGGCCTCCTCGGCGCGCAGCAGCGCCTCCTCGGCGAGCCGCTGCTTCTCGCGGCGCCGTTCCTCGGCCTGGGCGCGGAGCCTGGCCTCCTCCTCGGCCTCGCGGCGGCGGCGCTCCTCCTCCTCGCGGCGCAGCCGCTCCTCGGCCTCCCGGCGCTGCCGCTCCTCCTCGGCGGCCCGGCGCTCCTCCTCGGCTCGGAGCCTGGCCTCCTCGGCCCGGCGGGCCTCCTCGACGCGGCGCCGCTCCTCCTCCTCAAGGCGTCGGCGCTCGGCCTCGGCGGCCTGCTGCCTGGCGAGCTCCTCCTGGCGCTCGCGCTCCAGCCGGGCCTCTTCCTCCTGGCGCTCGCGTTCGAGGCGGGCTTCCTCCTCCTTGCGCTCACGCTCCAGCCGGGCTTCCTCCTCCTTGCGCTTGCGCTCCTCCTCGGCGAGCCGGCGGGCCTCCTCCTCGGCCTTGCGCCTGGCCTCCGCCTGGGCGCGCAGCTCGGCCTCGGAGAGCGGCAGCAGCTGGTCGAGGCGGTGGCGGGCCGCCATGGTGACGGACTCCGGGTCCTGCCCGGCGTCGATCACCAGGTAGCGGGCCGGGTCGGCGGCGGCCAGCGCGAGGAAGCCGGAGCGCACCCGCTGGTGGAACTCGTTGGGCTCGGACTCCAGCCGGTCCGGCGCCTCGGTGAAGCGCTCCCTGGCCGTCTCGGGGGAGACGTCGAGCAGCACGGTGAGGTGCGGCACCAGGCCGTCGGTGGCCCAGCGGGAGATCCGGGAGATCTCGACGGCGGAGAGGTCACGGCCGGCGCCCTGGTAGGCGACGGAGGAGTCGACATAGCGGTCGGTGATGACCACGGCGCCGCGCTCCAGCGCCGGCCTGACCACGGACTGGACGTGCTCGGCGCGGTCGGCGGCGTAGAGCAGCGCCTCCGCCTGGTGCGAGAGGCCGCCGGAGGCGACGTCCAGCAGGATGCCGCGGAGCCGCTGGCCGATCGGGGTGGCGCCCGGCTCCCGGGTCACCACCACCTCGTGGCCCTTGCTCCTGATCCACTCGGCCAGCGCCTCGACCTGGGTCGACTTGCCGGCGCCGTCGCCGCCCTCGACCGCGATGAAGAAGCCCTGCTCGGCGGGCGCGCTGACCGGCTCGGCGCCGCCGCGGACGGCGGCGCTGAGGTCCTTGCGGAGCGGCACGCCGCGGCGGTCGTCGGTGCGGCCGAGCACGATGGCGGCCACCGGCAGCAGCAGCACGCCGACCAGGGTCAGGGTGTAGGCGGCGCCGCCGTGGTCCAGCACGAAGTCGCCGCGGACCACCCGGTGCGGCCCGATCAGGGCGGCGGCGAGCGGGCCGGCGAGCACGGCGAGGGCGATGGCGACCCGCACCACGGCGTGCAGGTGCTGGGTGAGCTGGGGGCGCCGGAACTCCTCGGTCTCCTGGTCGAGCAGGGTGTGCCCGGTCCTGGCGGCGATGCCGGCGAGCAGGCCACTGGCCGCGGCGGTGAAGAGGACCGTGGCCGGGTCGGAGATGAGGCCGACGCCGAACAGGCCGAGGCCGGTGAGGGCGATCGCCAGGGCGAACAGCCGCCGGCGGGAGAGCCCGCGCAGCGTGCTGGGCGCCAGCCGGACGCCGGCCACCACGCCGCCGGTCAGGCCCAGCGTCAGCAGCCCGTAGGCGACGGGCCCGCCGCCCAGCTCGGCGACCCGCAGGACGCCCAGCGCGGCGGCGGCCGCGACGGCGGCGGCGACCGCGGCGCAGCCGAGGACCAGCACCGGGATCGCGCCGGTGCGGCCCTTGTCGGGCTCGGTGCCGGCGGCCGGCCGGCGCAGCCCGTGCAGCGGCGAGACCGGGCGCCGGGCGTCGGCCTGCGGCAGGCGCAGGAAGTACAGCACGGAGATCGCGGCGGCGAAGTAGCCGGCGGCGACGTAGGAGGCGAGCGCGGCCTGGTGGGTGTCGAACCAGTCGATGCCGGTGGCCAGCAGGTTGCTCACCAGCGAGGCGGCGACCAGGGTGACGGCGGCGACGGGCAGCACCAGGTAGCCGCCGCGCAGCCACAGCCGGCGCAGCGCGTCCTGGTGGTCCGGGAGCGGCCGGATCGCGGCGCCCTCGGGCGGCGGCGGGGGCAGCAGGGCGTGTGCCACGCTGTCCCGGCAGGCGACCCAGATCCGCTCGGCGACGCTGACCACGAAGACCGTGGCCAGCACGTAGACGTAGGCGGTGTCCGGGACCCAGTCGATCCACAGCGGGGCGACGATGAGCAGCGCGGCGCGCAGCCCGTCGGCCCCGATCATGGTCCAGCGACGGTCCAGCGGGCCGTTCGGCGCCAGCAGGCCGGCGACCGGGCCGAGCAGCAGCACGCCGGCGAGGCCGGTGGCCAGCAGCCGCACCGCGAAGGCCGCGGTGACGGCCAGCGCGAGGCCCCGGTACTCGCCGCCGAAGAGCGGCTCACCGGAGGCCGGCACGTGCAGGGCGGCCTGCACCGTGAGCAGCACCAGCACCAGCAGGGCCAGGGCATCGCCTATGCCGCTGGTGAAGTGGGCCTCGTACAGCCGGCGCAGGGCGGGGACCTGCAACAGCGCCCCGTGGGCACGGTCACGGGAGTCCGCGGCGAGCGCCTCGTCGGTGGCGCCCGGGGTGGGGTCAACAACCTGGGGTTGCTCTGCTCGCGTCATTCGGCCAGCGTAACCTTCGGGATCTGAGGAGGACCGCCCCGCCCGAACACCTGCCCGGGCTAACGGTCGTGGGGAGAACAGAGGTTACTCCGCCGCACCGACAAACGCCCCGGCGGCGGGAGCGCCCCCCGCCCGCGGACCGGCCGCGACGGGCCTCGGACGCGCTGGCCGGAGCCCCGGCTCTGAGCCGGCTCCCGGGCCCCGACCAGCGACGACCGTCACTCGGCCGGCGGCTCGCCGGCCCCGGCCGCGGACTTCTTCGCCGCCGTCTTCCTGGCCGCCGTCTTGGTGGCGGTGGCCTTCTTGGTGGCCTTCTTGGCCGCGGTCTTCGTCGTCGTCTTCTTCGTCGTCGTCTTCTTCGCGGCGGCCTTCTTGGCCGGGGCCTTCTTCGCCGGCGCCTTCTTGGCCGCCTTCTTCGTCGGCCCCTTCGCCCGCCGCTCCGCGAGGAGTTCGTAGCCGCGCTCGGGCGTGATGGTCTCCGGGTCGTCGTCCCGGCGCAGCGTGGCGTTGGTCTCGCCGTCGGTCACGTAGGGGCCGAACCGCCCGTCCTTGACCACCACCGGGCGCCCGTTGGTCGGGTCCTCCCCCAGCTCCTTCAGCGGCGGCTTGGCCGCGGCCCGGCCCCGCTGCTTGGGCTGGGCGTAGATGGCCAACGCCTGCTCAAGGGTGATCGTGAACATCTGCTCCTCGGTCTCCAACGACCGGGAGTCGGTCCCCTTCTTCAGGTACGGCCCGTAGCGCCCGTTCTGCGCGGTGATCTCCTGGTCGGACTCCGGGTCGACGCCCACCACCCGGGGCAGCGCGAGCAGCCGCAGCGCGTCCTGGAGCGTGACGCTCTCCAGCGACATCGACTTCAGCAGCGAGGCGGTGCGCGGCTTGACCGCGTTCTTCCCCGACTTGGGGGTGCCCTCGGGCAGCACCTCGGTGACGTAGGGACCGTACCGGCCGTCCCTGGCCACGATCTGCCGGCCGCTTTCCGGGTCGGTGCCCAACTCGAAGTCGCCGCTGGGCTTGGCGAGCAGCTCCTTGGCCAGGTCCACGCTCAGCTCGTCCGGCGGCAGGTCGTCCGGCACGTCGGCGCGCTTGCCCGGCTGGCCCTCCTCCTGGCCGGGCTCCGGCGGGGCCTCCACGTAGGGGCCGTAGCGGCCGACCCGCAGCACGATGCCCTCGCCCACCGGGAACGAGGAGATCTCCCGGGCGTCGATCGCGCCCAGGTCGGTGACCAGCTCCTTCAGCCCGCCGAGGTGGTCGCCGTCGCCGTTCCCCGCCTCGGCGGCCGTGCCCTGGCCCTCGCCCTCACCGAAGTAGAAGCGGCGCAGCCACGGCACCGCCTCCGCGTCGCCGGTGGCGATCCGGTCCAGGTCGTCCTCCATCTTCGCCGTGAAGTCGTAGTCCACCAGCCGACCGAAGTGCTGCTCCAGCAGGTTGACCACGGCGAAGGAGAGGAACGACGGCACCAGCGCCGTCCCCTTCTTGAAGACGTAACGCCGGTCGAGAATGGTGCCGATGATGCTGGCGTAGGTGGACGGGCGGCCGATCTCCCGTTCCTCCAGCTCCTTGACCAGCGTCGCCTCGGTGTACCTGGCCGGCGGCTTGGTGGCGTGCCCGTCCGGGCTGATGGCCCGGGCGGCCAGCGGGTCGCCCTCGGCGACCGCCGGCAGCCGGCGCTCCCGGTCGTCCAACTCGGCGTTGGGGTCGTCGGCACCCTCGACATAGGCCTTGAGGAAGCCGTGGAAGGTGATCACCTTGCCGGTCGCGCTGAACTCGCAGTCCTGCCCGTCCGCGCTGGTCCCGGCGACCCGGACGGCCACCGACTGGCCGACGGCGTCCTTCATCTGGGAGGCGACGGTGCGCTTCCAGATCAGCTCGTAGAGACGGTACTGATCGCCCGTCAGGCCGGTCTCGGCCGGCGTCCGGAAGCGGTCACCCGAGGGCCGGATCGCCTCGTGCGCCTCCTGCGCGTTCTTCACCTTGCTGGCGTAGACGCGCGGCCGGTCCGGCAGGTAGTCCGCGCCGTAGAGCTGGGTCACCTGGGACCTGGCCGCCGCCACCGCCGTGTCCGACAGGGTCGTCGAGTCGGTCCGCATGTAGGTGATGAAGCCGTTCTCGTACAGCCGCTGCGCCACCTGCATCGCGGCCTTGGCCCCCATCCCCAGCTTGCGTGAGGCCTCCTGCTGGAGCGTGGTGGTGCGGAACGGCGCGTACGGGGAACGGCGGTACGGCTTGGACTCCACCGAGCGGACGGCGAAGCTCGCCCCGGCCAGCGCCTCGGCCAGCGCCCGCGCGTTCTCCTCGCTGAGCTGCCGGACCTGGCCCGGGTTGCGCAGCTCGCCGTCGGGGCCGAAGTCGCGGCCCTGCGCGATCCGCCGGCCGTCGACGGCGGTCAGCCGGGCGTCGAAGGTGCCCGCCTCGCCGGCGGCCGCGAAGGTGCCGGTGAGGTCCCAGTACTCGGCGGACCGGAACGCGATCCGCTCCCGCTCCCGCTCGACCACCAGGCGGGTGGCGACCGACTGCACCCGGCCGGCGGAGAGCCGGGGCATGACCTTCTTCCACAGGACCGGGGAGACCTCGTAGCCGTAGAGCCGGTCCAGGATGCGGCGGGTCTCCTGCGCGTCGACCAGCAGCTGGTTCAGCTCGCGCGGGTTGTTCACCGCGGCCCTGATGGCGTCCCTGGTGATCTCGTGGAAGACCATCCGGCGCACCGGCACCTTGGGCTTGAGCACCTCCCGCAGGTGCCAGGCGATGGCCTCGCCCTCGCGGTCCTCGTCCGTGGCCAGGTACAGCTCGTCGGACTCGGCGAGCAGCTGCTTGAGCTTGCGCACCTGGTCGCGCTTGTCGCTGTTGACCACGTAGAGCGGCTGGAAGTTCTCGTCCACGTTGACCCCGAGCCGGGCCCAGGGCTCGCCCTTGTACTCGGCGGGCACCTCGGCGGCGCCGCTGGGGAGGTCACGGATGTGCCCCACGCTCGCCTCGACCACATATCCGGGGCCGAGGTAGCCCTTGATCGTCTTGGCCTTGGCGGGCGACTCCACAATGACGAGTCGGCGTCCGCCATCGGCGGTGTCGCTGGTCGGGGACAACTTCTCGCTCTTCTCTCCAGCCCGGGGGAAAGTTCTGACGGTGCGGAGTGTGACGGTACATCCCTGCTGCGTGTCAAATGGGAAAACCCCGCAACGCATCTCGAACGGTAACCCGAGACCCGCCCCTCCCGCCGCCTCATGACACCCGGACCGCCCGTCGCGGGACCGCCTGACGGGGTCGGCAGGGCCCGTCAGATCAGTCGGCGGGCAACAGAAAGCCCTGCTCAACGAGGGTGCGCAGCCATTCGGGAGCGGTGGCCCGCAGGCTTGCCGGGTCCTCGTCAACCAGCTGGGCAATGGCGTCCAACAGCGGCCCGGCGGCGAGGCTTCCGTCACAGCTGCCGGCGAATCCGGCGCTGATCGTGTCCATCGCGGTGGCCCGCAGCATCCCGTGGCGTTGACGCAGGACCACGTGCTCGGGGTGCTCGGCGCCCGGCTCGCCGAGCTGTTCCTGGACCACCCCGTCGGCCAGTGTGTAGGCGGCGGACAGCAGTTCCCGGTCGTCGTGGGCGCGCAGGAAGTCGCGCCGCGCGAAGTGCGCCGGGACCGCCGCGCCGAGCGGCTGGGCGACGGCGTGCGGCCAGTCCTCGATCAGCACCGAGGGGTCGCTCCGGTCCGACCGACGCAGCGTGATCCAGCCAAAGCCGACGGACCGCACCCGGCGCGTCGCGAACTCGTCGAGCCAGGCGTGGTAGGCACGCCGGTACGCGGCCGGGTCGCCCTGGTGCGCCCCGGCGTCCCGCAGCCACAGCTCGGCGTACTCGTTGACGTCCTGCTCCTCGCGGCGCACGATCCAGGCGTCGCAGCCGGGCGGCAGCCAGGAGGCGAGCCGCTCGCGCCAGTCCGCGTCGGCCGGCTGCTCCCAGTTGGCGAGCAGCTGGCAGTAGCCGCCGGGGGCGAGCCGCTCGGCGGCGGAGCGCACCAGGGTGGCGCAGAGCGCGTCGCCCGGCAGGCCGCCGTCGCGGTAGGTCAGCCCGGCGTCCGGCCCGGCCGGGGAGATCACGAAGGGCGGGTTGGAGACGATCAGGTCGAACGGCTCGTCCGCCGCGACCGGGGCGAAGAGGGAACCCTGCCGCAGTTCGGCCTCTGGCGCGCCGGACAGGGCCAGGGTGAGCGCGGTGACGCGGAGCGCGCGGGGGTTGAGGTCGGTCGCGGTGACCTGGCCGGCGTGCCGGCTGAGGTGGAGGGCCTGGACGCCGCAGCCGGTGCCGAGATCGAGGGCCCGGCCGACGGGCTCGCGGAGAGTGAGTTGGGCCAGCGTCGTGGAGGCGCCCCCGGCGCCCAGCACCACATCGCGCCCCTGGCCGTGCGCCCCGGCGCCGCCGGCTACCGCGCGCCCCCGGTCGGATACCAGCCACCAGTCCTCGCCGCCATCGCCCGCGTAGGGGCGGATGTCCACGGTGGCGCGCACCGACTCGACCGCCCCGGACTCCGCCGCCACCAGCCAGCCGTCGGCACGGGCCTGGTGCAGCGGGAGCGCGGCGGCGGCCCGGTCGGCCGGCACGGACTCGCCCAGCAGGAAGAGCCGGACCAGCGTGGCCAACGGCCCGGCGTCCGCCCCGGCGGCCCGGAGCGCGGGCACCGTCTCGCCCCGCGCGAGCGCCGCGTACGCCGGAGCGCCCAGCAGTTCGAGCACGCCGTCGGGGGTGAAGGAGGCGGCCGACAGCGCCGCGCGGAGCCGCGCGGTGTCGGGTGACGGGACCGGAAGACCTTGGATACTCACCGGACCATTGTGGACACGCCCGCGCTCAGCCGTTCCCCTCGCCCGACTCCTCCTCCGCCGGGGCCTCCTCGCCCTCGTCGCCGGCCTCGGTCTCCTCGTCCGCCGGAGCTTCCTCGCCCTCGCCGCCGCCGGTGTCCCCGGCGTCCGCGCCGTCGTCGGTCTCGCTGGGCGCCGAGGGGCTCTGGCAGCCGTCCTGTCGGGCCATCGCCTCGCCCAGCTCGCTGCTCTGCAGCTCGTTGAGCGCCTCGTCGCCGCTCTGGCCCAACTCCTCAAGGTGGCCGGCGATCTCCTGGAGGCCCTCGGCGAAGGCGCCCTGGTCCGAGGTGTCAAGACCGTCCATCGTCTCGCGGAGCTGGCCGTAGGAGTCGGAGATGCCGCGCAGCTCGGTGACCGCGTCCTCACGGAGCTGGGCACCGTCGTCGACGGGCGGGTCGCCGGCCGAGTCGACGGCGTCGGCGAGCGCGCCGTAGGCCTCCGAGATGTTGCCGAAGGCGTCCGAGTCGGCCTGCTGCACCTCCTCGGGCGAGTGACTGCCGTCGCTCGCCTCCGCGATGGCGGTGTTCGCTTCCTGGATCCGCGCCACCTGCGGCTGCACCTGGTCGCAGACGTTCTGGGCCCACTCGTCGGCCTTGTTGTCGTCCTCACCGCCGCACGCCGTCAGCGTGAACACCAGCGCCGCACAACCCGACAGTGCCACCGGGAGCTTCTTCTTCACGTTCCTCGTCCCTTCGTGCCGCTCGGGCGGGAACTTACACGTCGAACATCCCTCTTCCGAGTGACGGTCGGCAGCGATGTCCTGATGTGCAGCCATTTGCATCAGTGCCGGTCTCGCGGTCCGTCAGACGTCGATCAGGGGCCTCAGCACCCGCCGCAGCTCCGCGTTGTCACGGTGCCAGACGGCCGTCATGCCCAGCTCCCGAGCCGCCGTCACATGGCCTTCCGTGTCGTCCACGAACAGGCAACGACCTGTGGGAACGCCGGCCCGCTCGGCGGCGATCCGGAAGATCTCGGGGTCCGGCTTGGCGACCCTGACCCGGGCCGAGTTGACGATCGCGTCCGCCACCTCGGTCAGACCGAGGGCGGCCAGGTCGGACTCCAACCGGGTGGTGGCGTTGGTCACAAGGACCACCGGCACCCGGCGCCTGACCTCCGTCAACATGGCGAGGACCACGGGATCAACCGATCCGGGGGTATCGGACCAGGCCTCGACCAGGGCGCGGGCCCGCTCGGGCGTCCCGCACGCCGGCGCGAGATCGGCCGCGACCGCCGCCCGCCACTCCTCGTCCGTCACCTGGCCGGTCACCGCGGGGACCAGCCGGTCCGGACGGAAGGCGGCGCTGGTCAGAGCGCCGGCGGGCAACCCGTAGGCGCGTTCCAACCGGGGCGGCGAAGTGGTGTCCCAGTGCCGCAGCACCCCGTCCAGGTCGCAGAGCAGGGCGTCGAAACGGCGGTCGGTCATGGCGGTCATCCCTTCACAGCGCGACGGGACGGAGGGTACCGCCCCGGTCCGACACCCCCACGTCCCGTCAAGTCCCGTGCCAGAACGGACCGATGGAAGGATCTTCGTCTGGAATGCTGACGGATGAGACGGGGACAAGGCGAGTCAGGCAAGGGGTAGCCGATGCGGTGGCGCATCCACGGTGAGCGGCAGATCTACGACGACCCATGGCTCGACCTGTGGCTGTACGACGTCGAACAGCCCGACGGGCGGCGCTACGAGCACCATGTGATCAAGCTGCGGCACCTCGCCGTCACCGTGCTGCTGGACGAACAGCGGCGCGTCCTCCTGCTCTGGCGGCACCGCTTCGTGACCGACACCTGGGCCTGGGAGCTGCCGATGGGTCTCATCGAGGCGGGGGAGAGCCCCGAGGAGGCGGCGGTCAGGGAGGCCGTGGAGGAGACCGGCTGGCGGCCGGGGACGCTGCGCCCGCTGATCTACAGCGAGCCGGCGAACGGCATCACCGACGCGGAACACCACGTCTTCCTCAGCGAGGACGCCGTCTGGTCGGGCCCGCCCACCGAGGTCAACGAGGCCGAGCGGATCGAGTGGGTGCCGCTCACCGAGGTCCTCGGCATGGTCCAGCGCCGCGAGATCGTCAGCGGGGCCACCCTGGTCGGTCTGCTCGCCCTGCTGGCGGACCGCGCGGCGCCGGCGGCCCCGCCCGTCCCACCGGCCAGGGAGCCCAGCGTCAGCTGACCGCCACCGGCCCCGGTATCGCGCCCGCGGGCCGGCGGGCCTCGGCGCCGTGCCGGCTGACGAAGGCGCGGTCCGGGCCCGGCCGCCCGACGGGCGGGGCGGCCGGCGGCCGGTCGCTCGGTTGGTCTCTGGTCATGGTGCCCAGGATGCCAGGGGGGTCTGACAGTCCCAGCGGCGGCCGGACGCCGGTCCGCCGCCCGCGACGGTCCGGCGTCCCGTCCCGGCTCAGCCCGTCGGGCGGTCCGCGGCGGCCGGCTCGGGGGTGGAGTCGTCCACCGCGATGCCACGCCGCCGGGAGACCTGGACCGCGACCACGATCACCAGCACCGCCAGCACCGCGATGCCGGCGCGCGCCCCGGCGTTGGCGTCGTCCCCGTAGCTGAGGGTGATCACGGCGGGGGCGATCAGCAGCGCGACCAGGTTCATGACCTTGAGCAGCGGGTTGATCGCGGGCCCCGCGGTGTCCTTGAAGGGGTCGCCTATCGTGTCGCCGATCACCGTGGCGGCGTGCGCCTCGCTGCCCTTGCCGCCGTGGTGGCCGTCCTCCACCAACTTCTTCGCGTTGTCCCAGGCACCGCCGGCGTTGGCCAGGAAGACCGCCATCAGGATGCCGGTCCCGATGGCGCCCGCCAGGTAGGCGCCCAGTGGGCCGATGCCCAGGCTGAAGCCGACCGCGATCGGCGCCACGACCGCCAGCAGCCCGGGCGTGGCCAGCTCACGCAGCGAGTCCCTGGTGCAGATGTCCACCACCCGGCCGTACTCGGGCTGCTCGGTGTGGTCCATGATCCCGGGGCGCTCCCGGAACTGCCGGCGCACCTCGTAGACGACGGAGCCGGCGGACCGGGAGACCGCGTTGATGGCCAGTCCGGAGAAGAGGAAGACGACGGCCGCGCCGAGCACGAGGCCCACCAGGTTGTTGGGCTGCGAGATGTCCAGGCTCAGCGCCGTCTCCCGAAGCACCTGGTCCGCCGTCAGGCCGGCCTCCGCCACGGCCTCGGCGACCGCGTCCCGATAGGAACCGAAGAGCGCGGCGGCGGCCAGCACGGCGGTGGCGATGGCGATGCCCTTCGTGACCGCCTTGGTGGTGTTGCCGACCGCGTCGAGATCGGTCAGCACCTGGGCGCCGTCACCGGTCACGTCCCCCGACATCTCGGCGATGCCCTGGGCGTTGTCGGCGACCGGGCCGAAGGTGTCCATGGCCACGATCACGCCGACCGTGGTCAGCAGGCCGGTGCCGGCCAGCGCCACCGCGAAGAGCGCCAGCATCACGGTGCCACCGGCCAGCGCGAAGGCGGCGTAGATGCTGAGTCCGACCAGCAGCGCGGTGTACACCGCGGACTCCAGGCCGAGCGAGAAGCCGGCCAGCACCACGGTCGCCGGGCCGGTCCGCGAGGTGCGCCCGATGTCCCGGACGGGGCGCCGGGACGGCTCGGTGAAGTAGCCGGTGAGCTGCTGGATCAGCGCGGCCAGCACGATGCCGATGGCGACCGCGGCCAGTGCGAACAGCCGCGGGTCGGCGTCATGACCGGCGACGGCCGCGGAGACCCCGGCCAACTCGGCGAAGCTGCCGGGGAGGTAGACGAAGCTCGCCACGGCGACCAGCACCAGGGAGATGCCGGCGGAGAGGAAGAAGCCGCGGTTGATGGCGGTCATGCTGGTGCGGTCGGAGCGGCGCGGCGCCACCAGGTAGATCCCGGCCATCGCGGTGAGCACCCCGATCCCCGGCACCAGCAGCGGGAACGCCAGTCCGGCGTCGCCGAACGCCACCGTGCCCAGGATCAGCGCCGCGACCAGGGTCACCGCGTACGACTCGAAGAGGTCGGCCGCCATGCCCGCGCAGTCGCCGACGTTGTCGCCCACGTTGTCGGCGATGGTGGCGGCGTTCCGCGGGTCGTCCTCCGGGATGCCCTGCTCGACCTTGCCGACCAGGTCGGCGCCGACGTCGGCGGCCTTGGTGAAGATGCCGCCGCCGACCCGCATGAACATCGCGATCAGGGCGGCGCCGAGCCCGAATCCCTCCAGCACCTTCGGCGCGTCGGCCGCGTAGACCAGCACCACGCTGGCCGCGCCGAGCAGGCCGAGGCCCACCGTGCACATCCCGACGACCCCACCGGTGCGGAAGGCGATCCGCATCGCCTGATGGCGTACCGCGACCAGATCCCTTTCGCCGTTTCCTTTCCCGCTTTCTCCTCCGGCTGCCCCGTTGTTCCCACCCGCAGCACGGGCCGCCGCCGCCACCCGGACATTGCTGCGCACCGCCAGCCACATTCCCAGATAACCGGTCCCGGCGGAGAACACGGCACCCACCACGAAGAACAGCGATCTGCCGATCCGCTCGTTCCAGTCGTCGGCCGGCAGGAGAAGCAGCAGGAACACGACGGCCACCGCGAATCCCGCCAGGGTGCGGAGTTGTCTCGCGAGATAGGCGTTGGCGCCCTCCTGTACGGCGGCGGCGATCTTCCGCATGCGCTCCGTGCCCTCGTCGGCCGCGAGCACCTGCCGCACCAGGACGACCGCCAGTCCCAGGGCCGCGAGCGCCACCAGGGCGATCAGCAGGACCAGGACCCGGTTTCCACTGGTGAGTTCGACGGCGTCGGCTGCCTGTATGACCCGGGAGTGTGCCATTCGTCCTCCTTGACGCTCAGGCGTGCTCCGGAAAACTGACAGACATGGCCGGAGTGTAGGGAAGCACTCCGATTCGGCACAGGGGACGCGGAGCAGAAATACCGGCCGGGGCGCCTTGCCGTACAACGGGCGGACGAATGATCGAAAACGGCGCCCGGAACCTGATCAACAAATGAGGTGAGACATGGTCAGCGGGGAGACCGGGGCGGGAATTCGGACCGCGGAAACACGTTGCGGGCGAGCCGCCCGAAATCCGTGGTCAGGCGAACGCGGGCCGGGGGCCGGGCTCGGGCTGTCGTGTGGTGCCGGCCCGCGGCCCGGTGCGCTGCGGTGCGCTGCGGAGGAGAACGCGTACGGGGAGGCGCGTGTGACCGGCGGGCACGCACGCGCGCCCGGTCCGGGGCCGGAGGCCGGTCGGACCGGGCGGTGTGGAAGGAGCGGCCGGCCGCTCGGGGAACCGCCGGCTCGGGAAGAACCGCGGCGGGCGGCTCAGGGGAGGGAGGGCGTGGCCGTGGGCCAGCTCATCCTGATCAGGCCGCCCGAGGCCGCCGAGACGACCTCCACGTCGTCCACCAGACCGCTGATCACGGCCAGGCCCAGCTCGTCGGTGTCCTCGGCGGCCTCGCTGGCCGAGGACTCCCGGGGGGCCGGCACCGCGCTGGGCGCGTCGTCACCGACCTCGATGGAGAAGGATTTCTCACCCTCGGTGAGCACCACCCGCACCGGGCTGGTCAGTCCGTGGATGGCGTGCAGACCGACCGCGCGGCTGCACGCCTCGCCGACCGCGAGACGCAACTCGTCCAGCGCGGACTCCTCCACCCCGGCCCGCCTGGCGACCGCGGCGGCGACCAGCCGGGCGGTGCGCACATGCTCCGGGGACGCGCTGAAGCGGAGTTCGACGGTGGCCATGCCATCCCCCTCGGTGATGCGGACAGCACGCCCCGGCCATGGTGGCGACGGCGGCTAGACCGTCGCGCGGCCGGGGCGGCTGGTTGGTGATCTTTCGAACTTCTGCTGGGCGTGCCTGGCACCACGTGTCAGTCGGTGGCGGCGATGGCCTCGTCCACGGACTCGTGGATCGGGAAGACCTTGGTCAGGCCCGTGATCCGGAAGATCTTGAGAATGCGTTCCTGATTGCACACCAGTCGCAGCGAGCCCTCCTGCGCCCGCACCCGCTTCAGGCCACCCACCAGCACGCCAAGCCCCGTGGAGTCCAGGAAGTCAACGCGCTCCATGTCCACCACGAGGTGGTGGTTGCCGTCGTTGACCAGCTCCACCAGCTGTTCGCGCAGTTTGGGCGCGGTGTATACGTCGATCTCGCCGCCGACCTCGACGACCGTGCGGTCGCCTACGGTTCGGGTCGAAAGGGACAGGTCCACGGATCGTCCTCCAGCACCTTGCTAACGAGCGGTCGCCCCCCATGGATCGGCAGCCGCCAGGGCATTCAACCACTTACCGCCTGCCCAGCACGACGTCTTACAGCCATTGTCCGTCGGACCAGTGACAGACTCGTTCCTTGTGCACCACTACCAGCCACCCCCGAACGACGCCGAGGCCGACCGGCACGGCCGGTCTCCGGAGGCGGTGCTGGCCCGGTTGAGCGGGCGCGGGGAGCGGGCGCGCCGCGTCACCCATACCGAACGCCTGCCCGGGCGGGCGGAGGTCCATGCAAACTGGCCGGATGGCATACGCCCCGAAGTGTTGGCGGCGCTGCGCGCCGCCGGCATCGAGCGGCCCTGGGCCCACCAGGCGGAGGCCATCGCGCACGCAGTGCGCGGGGAGTCGGTCGTGGTGGCCACGGGGACGGCCTCGGGCAAGTCGCTGACCTACCAGGTGCCGGTGCTCAGCGCGCTGCTGGACGGCGCGGCCGCCCCCAACCGGCGCGGCGCGACCGCGCTCTACCTGGCGCCGACCAAGGCGCTGGCGGCCGACCAGTGGCGGGCGATACGCCGGCTCGCCGGGCCGCTGGGCACGGCCGTCCGGCCCGCCGCCTACGACGGGGACACCCCGCGCGAGGAGCGCGGCTGGGCCAGGGACCACGCCAACCTGCTGCTCAGCAACCCGGACATGCTGCACGGCGGGCTGCTACCGGCCCACCGGCGCTGGTCCTCCTTCCTGCGCGCGCTGCGCTATGTGGTGATCGACGAGTGCCATGTCTACCGAGGGGTCTTCGGCTCGCACGTCGCGCAGGTACTGCGCCGGCTGCGGCGGGTGTGCGCCCTGTACGGGGCCGAGCCGAGCTTCCTGCTGGCCTCGGCGACCACGGCCGAGCCGGGCGCGTCGGCCGGGCGGCTCGTCGGGCTGCCGGTGACCGAGGTCACCGAGGACGCCTCGCCCCGGGGCGAGCTGGTCTTCGCCCTGTGGGAGCCGCCGCTGACCGAGGCCAGGGGGGAGCGGGGCGCGCCGGTCCGGCGGACGGCCACCGCGGAGACCGCCGAACTCCTCTCCGATCTCACCGGACAGGGCGTGCGGACGGTGGCCTTCGTCCGCTCCCGGCGGGGGGCCGAGCTGATCTCGCTCGTCGCCCAGGACCGGCTGGCCACCACCGACCGGCGGCTCGCCGGGCGGGTCGCCGCCTACCGGGGCGGCTATCTGCCGGAGGAGCGCCGGGAGCTGGAGCGGGCCCTGCACAGCGGAGAGCTGCTCGGGCTGGCCGCCACCACGGCCCTGGAGCTGGGCGTGGACATCGCCGGGCTGGACGCCGTGCTGCTGGCCGGCTTCCCCGGCACCCGGGCGTCGCTGTGGCAGCAGGCCGGCCGCGCCGGACGGCGGCGGCAGGGCGCGCTGGCCGTGCTGATCGCGCGCGACGACCCGCTGGACACCTATCTGGTGCACCATCCGGAGGCGCTCTTCCAGCAGCCGGTGGAGAGCACCGTGCTCGACCCGGGCAATCCCTACGTGCTGGCCCCGCACCTCTGCGCCGCCGCCGCGGAAGTGCCGTTGACCGAGGCGGACTTCGCTGACGAACCGGCGCTGTTCGACCAGACGGCGGCCGAGTTGCTGCCCAAGCTGACCGACCGTGGTCTGCTGCGGCGGCGCGGCGCGTCCTGGTACTGGACGCGGCGGGAGCGGCCGGCCGACCTGGTGGACATCAGGGGGAAGGGCGGCGAGCCCGTGCAGGTGGTCGAGTCGGGCACCGGCCGGCTGCTGGGCACCGTGGACGCGGCCGCCGCGCACAGCGCCGTGCACGAGGGCGCGGTCCATCTGCACCAGGGGCGCAGCTATGTCGTCCGGGAGCTTGACCTGGCCGGCTCGGTGGCGCTGGTTGAGGAGGCCAGCCCGCCCTGGTCCACGTCGGCGCGGGAGGTGACCGAGCTGGCCGTGCTGGACACCGAGGTCGAGGTGCCCTGGGGGGACGGACGGCTGTGCTTCGGCTCGGTCGAGGTCACCCAGCAGGTGGTCTCCTATCTGCGGCGCCGGCTGCTCAGCGGCGAGGTGCTGGGCGAGACGCGGCTCGACCTGCCGCCGCGCACCCTGCGGACCCGCGCGGTGTGGTGGACGATGACCGAGGAGCAGCTGGCCGACGCGAACATCCCGCCGGCGATCCTGCCCGGGGCGCTGCACGCGGCCGAGCACGCGGCGATCGGCATGCTGCCGCTCTTCGCGACCTGCGACCGGTGGGACATCGGCGGCGTCTCCACGGCGCTGCACCCGGACACCCTGCTGCCGACCGTCTTCGTGCACGACGGGCACCCGGGTGGGGCGGGCTTCGCCGAGCGGGCCTTCCACACCGCCGCGCGGTGGCTGGCCGCGACGAGGGACGCCATCGCCGCCTGTGAGTGCGAGGCCGGCTGCCCGTCCTGCATCCAGTCCCCCAAGTGCGGCAACGGCAACGAACCGCTGCACAAGGCGGGCGCCATCCGGGTGCTGACCCAGCTGCTGCGGGGGCGGCCGACCAGCTGAGGCGGCGCCGGCCGGGAGGGCCGGAACGGCCGGGTCGGGGACGCCGGCCGGCGCGGCTCGGGCCCTGGCCCGGGCGGTGTGCGGGCCGACCGCCGCCTCGGCGGTGAGGTCGGCCACCTCGCCGCCGAGGTGGCAGCGCACCACCTCCGCCTCCTGCGCCTCGGCGACCCGGTGCGCCGCGGCGCAGGCGGCGGCCGGGCCGGCCGCCGCCTGGTCGGCGGCGGCGAGGGCCGCCATGTCGGCCGCCGCCGCGGCCCGCTGGCGGGCGATCAGCGCCTGGTTGAGCGTCAGGACGCCGCCGAGGACCAGGCAGAGCGAGAGCGACAGCAGCGCGGCCCAGACCGTGGCGCCGCCGCGGTCCCGCCAGCGGCTACCGCGGCTCGACGTGGGCCACCACGCGGGCCGTGGGGGTGAGCCGCAGCAGCCGCGTCGCCCAGGACGGCGCCGAGACCGTGACGCTGTGCAGGGGCCCGTCCTGGGCGACCTCGACGCCGGCGCCGTCCGGCGCGACCGCCCGGGCGACCCGCAGCACCTGCTCGACCGGCTCGCCCCGGGCGGCGGCGCGGGCCGCGGAACGCGCCGCCTCGTGACACAGGGACTGGGTGGCGCAGACGCCGAGTACGCCGAGCAGCGCGCCGGCCAGGGCCAGCAGGACCGGGATGACCAGGGCGCTCTCCACCGTGACGTACCCCCGGCCGCCGGCCCGCCCGGCCGCGCCGGGGCCGCCGTCACTGCGGCGCCTGGAGCGCACGTTCGACCAGATCACGCAGCGCGCCGGTGACCGTGTCGGAGGAGACGATCCGGTGCAGGGCCGCGGCCAGCGCGGCGGCGGCCAGGGTGCCGACGGCGTACTCCGTGGTGCTCATCCCGAGGTCCGGCCACGGCCGGCGGTACGGCCGCGGGGCGGGCCGGGGCGGGCGGTGCCGGCGTGGCCGGCCGACCGTTGGTGGCGCCGACGGCCGCCCGGGCGACGGGCCCCGCCGCGACGTCGGGCGGGCGGTCGATCGGGGGCACGGGCGCGGGGCCGGTGAGCTGAGGCAGGGCATGCTTGTTCTCCTGTTCGTCTGGTGTGTTCCGCCGCTGCGGGCGACTGCTGACCGCGGGGATCGCGGGGCGGGGCACGAGGGCCGGCGGCGAAGGGCGCGGGCGACACGTCAGCTCAGCTCCTGGGCCAACGCGATCACCACGGGTGCCACCCCGAGCAGCAGGAAGGCCGGCAGGAAGCAGAGCCCGAGGGGGCCGGCGACGAGCACCGCCGCCCGGCGGGCGGCCGCCTGTGCCGCCCGGCCGCGCCGCGCCCGCGTCTCCGCGGCCTCGGCGGCGAACGCGCTGACCAGCGGGGCGCCGCTGCTGCCCGCCGCCACCAGTCGGCTGGCCAGCCGCTCGGCGCCGGGCAGCCGCCCCACCCGGCCCCAGACCACCGCCGGCTCACCGCCGAGCCGCAGCTCGGCCGAGGCCCTCAGCAGCGCCGCGCCGACCGGCCCGCGCACGGACACGCCCACCGCCCGGGCCGCGGCGCCCGGCTCGGCACCGGCGGCCAGACAGGCCGTCAACAGCTCGGTGACCAAGGGCAGCGCCGGGTCGGGCGCTCCCCGGCCGCCCCGGCGGCCGGGCCACCGCCACGCCCGGGACCGCGCCGGGGCCCGGCCGCGCAACGCGGCCAGCCGACCGCGCGTCCGCAGCGACGCCCTCAGCTCGCGGACCGTCACGGGCAACGCCAGGGCCAACAGGGCGAGGCTCGCCCAGCGCCACAGCGTTTCGGCGGTCATGGCGACGCCCGCTCGGCCGCGCGGACGATGGCCGCGACCCACGCCATCCCCGCGATCTGGAAGAGGACCCCGAGAGCCAGGCAGAGTCCGCCCGCCGGCGTGCCCAGCAGCACGCCGAGCGGCGAGACGCCCATCGTCGCCCCCAGGGCCAGGCCGAGCACCGGCAGCAGGGCCAGGGCCGTGGCCGTAGCCCTGGGGCCGGCGAGCTGGGCGCGCAACTCCTCGTGCTGGTCGCGCTCGGCGCGCAGCGCCTCGGCCACCCGCTCCAGCCCGGCGGCGAGCGAGGCGCCGCCCTGGACGGCGACCTCCCAGCAGGCCGCGATCCCGCGCAGCCCCTCGGCTCCGGGCCGCTCGGCCACCGAGCGCAGCGCCGCCGGCACGTCTCCGCCGTAGCTGGCCGCGGCCAGCGGGGCCGCCGCGGCCGGCCCCAGCTCGGTGCGGCAGGCCAGCGTGAGCGCCGCCCCGACCGGCCGGCCGGCGCCGACCTCGCCGGCCAGCGAGACGCAGAAGTCCACCACCGCGTCCCGCTGGAGGCGCGCCGCGCGCGCCGCCCTTCGGCGCCGCCACCAGCGGGCGACCAGCGGCACCGTCCCGCAGGAGGCCACCAGCGGCACCGGTGAGGCGGCCCAGCAGGCCAGCAGGCCGCCCAGGGCCAACCAGCCCAGCAGCAGCCGCAGGCCGGCCGCGTCGAGCCGCCACGCACGGGCCCGCCACGGAGGCCGGGAGCGCCAGCCGGGCCCGCGCCCGGGTCGCGGCCGCCCCTGGCCCGCCAGCAGCCGCCTGACCCGCGCGGCCCGCTGGCCCGTCCTGACCAGCAGCCAGGCCCCGGATGCCGCGCACAGGGCCGCGCCGCACTGGATCGCCTGCCCCCTCACAGCGCCGCTCCCCCGCCGCGCGCGCAGAGCGCGGAGAGCCGCGCCCAGCCCCGCTCCTCGACGAAGCCGTCCGGCCCCCAGCGGGCGGCCGGCACCGTCCGCACCAGCCCGTCCGCCCCCTGCTCCAACAGGTGGATCTCGGCGAGCCGGCGACGCCCCGAGGCCCGGTCCCTGACCAGGTGCAGCACCAGGGCCAGCGCGGCGGCCAACTGGCTGTGCAGCGCGTCCCTGGGCAGCCCGGCCGCCCCGCCGAGCGCCTCCAGCCGGGCCGGCACGTCACTCGCCGCGTTGGCGTGCAGCGTCCCGCAGCCGCCCTCGTGGCCCGTGTTGAGCGCGCCCAACAGCTCCGTGACCTCGGCGCCGCGCACCTCGCCCACGACCAGCCGGTCGGGCCGCATGCGCAGCGCCTGCCGCACCAGGTCGCGCAGCGAGACCCGGCCGGCGCCCTCCTGGTTCGCCGGGCGGGTCTCCAGCCGGACCACATGCGGGTGGCTGGGCCGCAGCTCGGCCGAGTCCTCGACGAGCACCACCCGCTCCCGCTCGCCGACCAGGCCGAGCAGCGAGGCCAGCAGCGTGCTCTTGCCGGAGCCCGTGCCGCCGGTGACCAGGAAGGAGAGCCGGGCGGCCAGCACCGCCCGCAGCAGCCGCTCGCCACCGGCCGGCAGCGTCCCCGCCCGGGTCAACTCGGCGAGCGTGAAGGCCCGGTGCCGCACCACCCGGAGCGAGACGCAGGGCGAGCCGACCGCCACCGGGGGCAGCACCGCGTGCATCCGGGTGCCGTCGGCGAGCCGGGCGTCCACCCAGGGGCGCGCGTCGTCCAGCCGGCGGCCGGCGGAGGCGGCGAGCCGCTGGGCCAGGCGGCGGACGGAGGCCGCGTCGGGGAACCGCACGCCGGCCCGCTCCAGCCCACGACCGCGATCGAGCCAGACCTCGTCGGGCCCGTTGACCAGGACGTCGGTGACCTCGGGCGCGGCCAGCAGCGGCTGGAGCGGGCCCGCGCCGACCAGCTCGGAGCGGAGGGCGCTGACCACCGCGAGCACCGCCCGGTCGCCCAACAGCCGGCCCTGGGCTCGGAGCGCGGCGGCCACCCGGCCCGGCGTCGGCTCGGCACCCTCCTCGGCCAGCCGCAGCCGCACCGTCTCCAGCAGCTGCGGGAGGTCCGGCAGCGGGTCGGGGTGGCCGGCCGGCTCGGGGCGGCCGGGGCCGTCCCCCAGCCCGGCGAGGGAGGCCCGGAAATCGGCGCCCGTCATACCGCGGCCTCCCTGGCGGGCCGGGCGCGCTCCAGCAGCGCGTCGCAGAAGGCGGCGAGGGAGCCCTTCGGGTTGGCACCCGGCGGCTCGCCCATCTCGGCGGCGACCGAGAGCCCCGGCTCGTCGGGCAGCTCGCCGGCCAGCGGCAGCCGCAGCATCCGGGCCAGCTCGACCCCCGGAAGGCCGTCGCCCGGCCGCAGCCGGGCGACCAACCGCAGGTCCCGCACCAGCGCGCCGGCGCCGCCGACCACCCGCCGGGCGGCCGTCATCGCCCGCAACTCGCCCGGCACCACCAGCAGCCCGAGATCGAGCTGGGTGAGCGCCTCGGCCGCCGCGTCGTCCACCGCCCGGGGCAGGTCGAGCACCAGCACCCCACCACCGCGCCGGGCGGCGGCCAGCACCGAGCGCATGGCCTCGACCGGCAGCCGCACGCCCTCGTCGCGGTCCCAGCTGAGCAGGCCGACGCCGTGCAGCCGGGGCAGCGCCTGGTCGAGCGCGGCGCTGGAGAGCCGCCCCCTGGCGGCGGCCAGGGCCGGCCAGCGCGACCCCGGGGTGCGCTCGCCGCCGAACGGGACGTCGAGCCCCCCGCCCAGCGGGTCGGCGTCCACCAGGACGCTGCGCCGGCCGCGCCGCGCGGCGGTCACCGCCAGGGCGCAGGCCAGCGAGGAGGCGCCCGCGCCGCCGCGGCCGCCCAGCACGCCGATCGTCAGCGTCTCCTGCCCCGGGCCCTCGACCGCGTCCGCGATCCGGCCGGCGAGCCGGGACTCGTCCCACGGGAGGTGGAGCACCTGCTCGACGCCGAGGGCGATGCCGCGGGCCCAGATCCGGTGGTCGTCCAGGTCCCGGCCGACCAGGAGCACGCCGGGCCGCCGCCCGGGCGAGGCCGCCCGGTCGGCGGCGGCCAGCGCGCGGTCGTCACCGACCAGCACCAGGGGCGCGCGCCACCACTGCTCGGCGGTCGGCGGCGCGCCGTGCGCCACCTCGGCCTCGGCGCCGGCCACGGCGCACAGCCGGAGCAGGTCGTCCAGCAGCTCCGCGTCCTCGGTGAGGATCAGCACGGAGACCGGCGCGGCCCCGGCCGAGACGGCGGATGGAACAGCGGACGAGGAAGAAGAAGCGGGGGGCGGCGAAGGGGAAGCGGGCGTGGCGGGGATATCCACCATGGCGAAGCTCCTCGGCTCCGGGCGCCGAACTCACGGTCGGGCGCCGTCGAAACAGGACGCCACCACCGTGGCGCGTTCCGGAAGCCGTTGGGGATCTCACCCCAAATCTGTGGATAACCCGCTGCCTGTGGAAAAGTCCGTCACCCACACGAGGCATCGGCGCCTATAGCACGAGATCAGACAGATACCCACAGTTATCGCTTACCTGGGGCGCGAGAGGGGAAAGACGGCGAAGCGCGCGCCCCGCGTCTGGGCGCCCCGGCCGGGTGGTCACGCCGAAGCGGCGCCGAGAGCAAGGCCCTGACCTGCGAAAATACACCCGGACAGGCGACGACCCCCGCCGGGGGGGAGAGCGGGGGTCGTCTTCCACGGCCGACTCGGGGGGGGAGGAGCCGGACCGGGTTAGCACGGTCGCGAACGATCCGTGACTTCCATGGTGTACCCGAGAGCCTTCTCAGGCAAACCCACGCGCCCCAGCGTACGCCGAATGGCGGGCCCTTATGCTCGGGGCGTGGAAATCCTGCCGCAGCCCCGCACCGCCGCGTTCTTCGATCTTGACAAGACCGTCATCGCGAAGTCGAGCACGGTCACCTTCAGCAGGTCGTTCTACCAGGGCGGGCTCATCAACCGCAGAGCCGTGCTGCGGACCGCCTACGCCCAGTTCCTCTATCTCCTGGGCGGCGCGGACCACGAGCAGACGGAACGGATGCGGGAGTACCTCTCGGCGCTCTGCCGTGGCTGGAACGTCCAGCAGGTCCGGGAGATCGTGGCCGAGACGCTGCACGAGGTGATCGATCCGATCATCTACGACGAGGCGGCCTCGCTGATCGAACGGCACCACGCGGCCGGCCGGGACGTGGTGATCGTCAGCACCTCGGGCGCCGAGCTGGTCGAGCCGATCGGTCAACTCCTGGGCGCCGACCGGGTGGTGGCGACCCGGCTGGTGGTGGCCGACGGCTGCTACACCGGCGAGGTGGACTACTACGCCTACGGCCCCACCAAGGCCGAGGCCATCGCCGAGCTGGCCGTCTCCGAGGGCTACGACCTGGCGCGCTGCTACGCCTACAGCGACTCCGTCACCGACCTGCCGATGCTGGAGTCGGTGGGGCACCCGCACGCGGTCAACCCCGACCGGGCGCTGCGCCGCGAGGCGACCGCCCGCGAGTGGCCGGTCCTGACCTTCGAACGGCCGGTCCGGCTGCGCCAGCGGGTGGCGCTCGGCATGCCCTCCCGCCCCGCCCTGATGGCGACGGCCGCGGTGGCCGCGGCCACCGCCGGCGGCCTGGTCTGGTGGTACGCCAGCCGCCGCCGGACGGCGGGGCGCGCCGCCGGCTGAGCGCCGGCGCACGCCCCCTCGGTCAGTCCGCCGCAGAACCCCGTCTGCGGTCCGGCTCCCGCTCAGGCGGCGCCGCGCTGGAGGGCCTCACAGACCGCGACCGACTCGCGGGCGCCCAGCTCGACCGCCCGCGCGCAGTGCGCGAGCCAGCCGGCGACCCCGGCCGGATTCCCGGTCAGATAGCCGTCGAGCGCCGCGAGGTAGCGCTCCGCGCCCTGCTCCGCGTGCCCCACCTCGGCCGGCGTGACGGCCTTGGGGTCGAGCCCGCCGGCCACCAGCACCAGCCGGGCGGTGGCCCGGGCGACCACCCCGTTGTGGCTGACGAAGGGGCGCAGGGCGAGCAGTTCGCCGTGCACCACGGCGGCGGTGACCAGCGCCGGCGCCGCCGAGCCCGCCACCACCAGACCGGCCAGGGCGTCCAGCCGGGCCGCCACCTCGTCGACGCCGGGCGGGCCCGGCAGTTCGGCCAGTGCCGGCTCGTCGACCGCCTCGCCGGCCAGCCGCGGCCGGCCGATCCGGTCCCGGTCGCCGGCCGCCTCGGGCTCGCCGGCGGCGACCAGGTGCAGGCGGGCCAGGACCCGCAGCGGGGAGGTCCGCCAGATGCCGAGCGACTCGGTGGCCTCGGCGGTCGCGCGCAGCGCGGCGCCCACCGTCCGGGCCGCCGGGTCAGCGCCGAAGTCGCTGCGCCGCCTGACCTCCTCAAGCGCCCAGTCGGCGCCGGCCAGCGCCGCCGAGGCGCGGGCGCCACGGAGCGCGGCCTCGGCGGACACCTCGGGACTGCGGCGACGCATCACCCGGTGTCCGTAGACGGCGTCCACCGCCTCCCGCACACCGGTCACCGCGGCGGGTACGCCGGGCAGTTCGGCCAGTCTGGCCAGCGGATCGGTCTGCGGTTCGGTGGGTGCTCCGGGGGTCATAGCACCGAAGCCTAGGCGGGGGCCAGCGATCAACGACGACTCGTTCGAGTGGACTTCCCTACTTCGCCCGCTCAGCCCCCACCGGGGCGCCACTAATCTCCTGAACATGAAGATCGCTTTCGTGGGCAAGGGCGGCAGCGGCAAGACCACGCTGTCCTCGCTCTTCGTCCGTTACCTCGCGGCCTGGCGGGTCCCGGTGACCGCGGTGGACGCCGACATCAACCAGCATCTCGGAGTGGCGCTCGGCCTGGCTGAGGAGGAGGCCGCCGCGCTGCCGGCGCTGGGAGCCAGGCTGCCGCTGATCAAGGACTACCTGCGCGGGGACAACCCCCGCATCCTGTCAGCCGAGACCATGATCAAGACCACTCCGCCCGGCGCCGGCTCCCGGCTGTTGCGGCTCTCCGAGGAGAACCCGGTCTTCGCGGCCTGCGCCCGCACGGTGCGGCTGTCGGAGGGCTCGGCCCGGCTGCTGGTGACGGGCCCGTTCACCGCGGACGACCTCGGCGTCGCCTGCTACCACTCCAAAACCGGCGCGGTGGAGCTCTGCCTGAACCACCTGGTGGACGGGCGGGACGAGTACCTGGTGGTGGACATGACGGCCGGCAGCGACTCGTTCGCCTCCGGGCTGTTCACCCGCTTCGACGTGACCTTCCTGGTGACCGAGCCGACCCGCAAGGGCGTCTCGGTCTACCGTCAGTACCGCTCGTACGCGCGGGACTTCGGGGTCAGGGTCCAGGTCGTCGGGAACAAGGTGCAGGGTCCGGAGGACGAGGCGTTCCTGCGCGCCGAGATCGGGGACGACCTGTTGGTGACCCTCGGGCACTCCGACTGGGTGCGCGCGCTGGAGCGCGGGGACGAGCGCCCCTTCGCCAGCCTGGAGCCGGCCACGGCGACGGCGCTGCGGGCGATGCGGCTGGCCTCCGACGCCGCCTACCCGGAGCGGGACTGGGAGCGCTACACGCAGCAGATGGTGCACTTCCACCTGAAGAACGCCGCCAGTTGGGGCAACGACCGGACCGGGGCCGACCTGGCGGCGCAGGTCGACCCCGGTTTCGTGCTGCGGGAGACGCCGAGTCCGCAGCCGGCCTGAGCCCCGGCCGGGCCCGTCGGCGGCGGTCAGCCGGCCAGGAAGGAGGCCCAGCCATCGGGCGGCGCCTGGCCGACGCCGAGGCTCCGCAGCCGGTCGAGCACCTCCGGGTCCTGCGCGTCCAACCAGTCCACCAGCTGCCGGAACGAGACGCACTCGACGCCGTCTCTGGGGCACAGCTCGGTGATCACGTCGGCCACGGCGTCCATGTAGATGCCGCCGTTCCACTGGTTGAAGTGGTTACCGATGATCAGTGGGGCCCGGTTGCCCTCGTAAGCCCGGTCGAAGGCGGCGATCAGGCCGTCGTGCATCTCGGCCTGCCAGGTGGGCCACATGGCCGGGTCGCCGCTCTGTTCGCCGGACTGGTTGACCATGAAGTTGTAGTCCATGGCCAGGGTCTCGAACGAGTGCCCGGGCATGGGGACGGACTGGAGCGAGATGTCCCAGATCCCGTGCCGCCGCTCCGGCCAGACCTGGAGTGAGTTGCCACTGGAGTCGTAGCGGAAGCCCATCTCGGCGGCGGCCGGCAGCAGGTTCTCCTGGCCCTCCAGGCAGGGCGCCCGGCCGCCGACCAGCTCCGTGTCGTAGTCGAACGGCAGCGGGTCGGCCTCGGTGAGACCGGTGGTGGTGCGCCAGTTCTGCACCATCCACTTGGCCTGCTCGATCTCACTCACCCAGTCGTCCTTCGACCAGCTGGACACTCCGGTCGGGCCGCAGAAATGGCCGTTGAAATGGGTGCCGATCTCGTTTCCCTCCTGCCAGGCGAGGCGGAGCTGGTCGAGGGTGGCGGCGATGCTCTCGTCGGAGAGGTATCCGATGTCGGACGCGCCCGGGTCGCGCCCGGGCGGCTCGTAACTCAGGCGTTCGCTCTCCGGGAGCAGATAGAGCCCGGAAAGAAAGAACGTCATGTCGGCGTCGTGTTCCTCACCGAGTTGCCGGAATCGGGAGAAGAGTTCGTTGGCGTCCTCGCCGGCGCCGTCCCAGGAGAAGACGACGAACTGCGGCGGCTCCTCGCCCGGGGCCAGCGGCTCGGGGGCGGGGGGCTGCTCCGGCTGGGGGCCGGTGTTGGCGGTCGAACCGTCGCCGAGGAGTTGGGGCGCGGCTCCGGCCGCGTCCCCGGGGTCCTCCTCGGCTCCACCACCCGGACTCTCGCCCTCCTGACCGTGCTGGTCGCGGCCGGTGCTCCGGTCGCCGTCGGCGGAACAGCCCGCCGCGCCGAGCGCCAGCGCGCCGACGACCGCCAGGGTGGCCGTCAGCCTCGTCGCGTGTGTGCCCATCTCGCGTCCTCCCGATACCAACGCAGTGATTTGCCCGATCCGTCCGTTCTGCGGGGCAGCCCAACAAACTCTTCCTCTCAGCGTTAGAGATGTTTGTATGACAAGCGGTTCCCATGATTTTTTAACTCCTTCGGATTAATTCGAGAGCCATCCGGACTTCCCCCCTAGTACGGAACTTTGCTCGGCATTACCATCCATTTACCAACGCTTGAGAAATGCCATAGCTCATGTAACGCCGGGGTTTTCGCCCCTCACGGACGGAGACGGAAGATGTCCGCCTGCGCCCCCACGCCCGATTCGACCCAGCCCGAGCCGAGTCACGCCGAGTCCTCGACCTCCCCGTCGTCCCCCACCGCCCCGACGTCCCGCTCCCCCAGGGCCCCGTTCGGCCGTCACCGCGCGGATCTCTCCGCCTCGGTCTCCGTCTTCCTGATCGCCCTGCCGCTCTCCCTCGGCATCGCCCTGGCCATGGGCGCGCCGCTCCAGGCCGGGCTGGTGGCCGCCGCCGTCGGCGGCATCCTGGCGGGCGCCATCGGCGGGACTCCGCTCCAGGTCAGCGGCCCCACCGCCGGCCTCACGGTGATCATGGCCGACCTGATCCAGCAGTACGGCTGGCGTGCCACCTGCGCCATCACGGCGCTCGCCGGCCTGATCCAGCTCGCGCTCTCCGCGCTCCGGGTGGCCAGGTCGGCGCTGGTGGTGAGCCCGGCGATCGTGCACGGGATGATGGCCGGCATCGGCGCCAGCATCGCGCTCTCCCAACTGCACATCGTGCTGGGCGGCGATCCGGAGAGCTCCGCCCTGGAGAACCTCGCCGACCTGCCGGGCCAGCTGGCCGATCCACAGCTCGCCTCGCTCGCCATCGGCGGGGTCACGGTCGCGGTGCTGCTGCTCTGGCCCCGGCTGCCCGGTCGGTCGGGCGAGGTGCTCCGCAAGGCCGCGCCCGCCGCGCTGGCCGCCCTGGTGTTGGCCACCCTCCTCTCCTCGGCGCTGTCCATCGGGGCACCCCGGGTCGATCTCCCCTCCTGGAGCAGTCACGCGCTGCCCCAGCTGCCGGACGGTCCGGTGCTCGGCATCCTGGCCGCGGCCTTCACGATCACGCTGGTGGCGAGCGTGGAGTCGCTGCTCTCCGCGGTCGCCGTCGACAAGTTGGCGACGGCCAGGCAGCGGGCCGGCGGCCCCCGGGTGCCCCGGGCCGACCTCGACCGTGAGCTGCGCGGCCAGGGCGTGGCCAACCTGGTCTCCGGCTCGCTCGGCGGGCTGCCGGTGGCGGGGGTCGCGGTGCGCAGCTCGGCCAACGTCGCGGCCGGCGCGGTCAGCCGGCGCAGCACGATCCTGCACGGCTGCTGGGTGCTGTTGGCGACGGGCCTGTTGGTGGGGCTGCTGGAGCTGATCCCGCTGGGTGCCCTGGCCGCCCTGGTGATGGTGGTCGGCATCCAGATGGTCAACCTCAACCACATCCGCAGCGTGACCCGACACCGCGAGGTGGTGGTGTACGCCGTCACGGCGGTGGGCGTCCCGGTCTTCGGGGTGCTGGAGGGGGTGGGCCTGGGGATCGCGACGGCGGTGTCGGTCGCCCTCCACCGGCTGACCCACACCCGGATCAGCCAGGAGCCGCTGCCCGACGGCGGACACCGGGTGCGCGTCCGCGGCCAGTTGACCTTCCTCGCGGTGCCTCGGCTGACCCGGACGCTCGGCCAGGTCCCGGAGAAGGCGCGGGTCTCCGTCGAGTTGGAGAGCACCTTCATGGACCACGCCGCCTACGAGACGCTGCACGACTGGCGGGCGGCGCACGTGGCCCAGGGCGGGTCGGTCGAGCTGCCGCCCGGCCTGGCGGAGGCCGGGGGCGGTGCGGCGGCGCCGCACCGCTGCCACTCCTGGCAGTCCTGGCGCAACCACCGGGCCGACGGCTCACCGGCCGGCTCCTCGGTGGCGCTGCCCGATCCGCTCCTCGGTGGCCTGCGGCTCTTCCAGAGCGCCACGGCGCCCGTGGTCCGCGCGGAGTTGGCCAGGTTGGCCCGCGAGGGGCAGCGTCCCGGGCAGCTCTTCCTGACCTGCGCCGACTCGCGGCTGGTCACCAGCATGATCACGTCGAGCGGGCCGGGCGACCTGTTCACGGTCCGCAACATAGGAAACCTGGTGCCCGCCCCCGGCACGGAGGCCGGCGACCACTCGGTGGGCGCGGCGATCGAGTACGCGCTGACGGAGCTGGGCGTCACCACCATCACGGTGTGCGGGCACTCGGGTTGTGGCGCGATGCGGGCGCTGAGCAGGGTGGACCGGGAGCCGGGAGAGCTGCCGGACGGCGCCCTCGGGCGCTGGCTGCGCCACGCCAGGCCCAGCCTGGATCGGCTGCACGCCGGGCCGCCGCCGCGGCTCGACGGCGGCTCGGCGGACGCCGCCGGCGCCGGCGGTGCGTCGGGAGACGACCTCGGAGAGGTCACGGTCGAGGACGAGCTGGAGTCCCTCTGCCTGGCCAACGTGGTGCAGCAGTTGACGCACCTCGCGCGACACCAGCGGGTCGCGCAGCGGCTGGCCGAGGGCACCCTGGAGCTGCGCGGCATGTACTTCCACGTCGGCCGGGCCCAGGCCTATGTGCTGGAGCGGGAGCCGGGGCGCCCCCCGGTCTTCACGGCGGTGCGGGCCGAGCACGCGGGGGAGGCGAGAGAGGTGGCCGCGGTCCCGACGCCCGGTGCGGCGGGCGGCCCGTCGCCCGTTCGTCGCAGCGGCTGACCGTTCATCGCGCAGGGTTCGAATGGCCTTGTCAAAGCCAGGTGGGACTGATGAGGTGTGCCCTGGGACACACCTGACGCCGTGCGGGAGACTGCCTTGCGCGACGGGCGCCTGGCCGTCGGTCCTGGCCGCCCCGTCCATGTTCGTCACCCGCGGCGGCGGTATCAGCGGGCCGCTCACCGTGGCGGGGCGAACAAGGAGGCGTTGTGAGTAACGAGAGCCTGGCCAACCTCATGACGGAGACGCGGAGGTTCCCACCCCCGGCCGCGGTGGCGGCGGACGCCAACGTGACCGCCGCCGCGTACCAGGCGGCGGCCGAGGACCGGCTGGGTTTCTGGGCCGAGCAGGCCCGCCGGCTGAGTTGGGCACAGGAGCCCAACGAGACGCTGGACTGGTCCAACCCGCCCTTCGCCAAGTGGTTCGCCGACGGCAGGTTGAACGTCGCCTACAACTGCGTGGACCGCCATGTGGAAGCCGGGCACGGGGACCGGGTGGCGATCCACTTCGAGGGCGAGCCGGGGGACTCCCGGGCCATCACCTACGCCGAGTTGCAGCGTGAGGTGTCCCGGGCGGCCAACGCGCTGACCGCGCTGGGCGTGGCCACCGGGGACCGGGTCGCCATCTACATGCCGATGCTCCCCGAGGCCGTGGTCGCCATGCTGGCCTGCGCCCGGATCGGCGCGCCGCACTCGGTGGTGTTCGGCGCGTTCTCCGCCGACGCGCTGGCCACCAGGATCGAGGACGCGGACGCCCGGGTGGTGATCACCGCGGACGGCGGCTACCGCCGGGGCGCGCCGTCCGCGCTGAAGCCGACCGTGGACGAGGCCCTGACCCGGCCGGGCGCGGCGCACGTCCGGGACGTCCTGGTGGTGCGGCGCACCGGCCAGGACATCCCGTGGACCGAGGGCCGGGACCGCTGGTGGCACGAGACGCTGGAGCAGCAGTCCGACGAGCACACCCCCGAGGCGTTCGACGCGGAGCACCCGCTCTTCATCCTCTACACCTCGGGCACCACCGGTAAGCCCAAGGGCATCCTGCACACCACCGGCGGCTACCTGACCCAGGTCGCCTACACCCACCACGCGGTCTTCGACCTGAAGCCGGAGACCGACGTCTTCTGGTGCACCGCCGACATCGGCTGGGTGACGGGGCACTCGTACATCGTCTACGGCCCGCTGGCCAACGGCGCGACCGAGGTGCTCTACGAGGGCACCCCCAACACGCCGCACAACGGTCGTTGGTGGGAGATCGTCGAGAAGTACGGGGTCACCCTCCTCTACACCGCGCCCACCGCGATCCGCACCTGCATGAAGTGGGGCGACGACATCCCGGCGCGGTTCGACCTCTCCAGCCTCCGGGTGCTCGGCTCGGTGGGCGAGCCGATCAACCCCGAGGCGTGGATCTGGTACCGCAAGCACATCGGCGGCGACCGGACCCCGGTGGTGGACACCTGGTGGCAGACCGAGACGGGCGGCATGATGATCAGCCCGCTGCCCGGCGTGACGGAGGCCAAGCCCGGCTCGGCTCAGACCCCGCTGCCCGGCATCAGCGCCACGGTGGTGGACGACGACGGCGTCGAGGTGGCCAACGGTGGCGGCGGCTACCTCACCCTGACCGAGCCCTGGCCGTCGATGCTCCGCACCATCTGGGGGGACGACCAGCGCTTCCTCGACACCTACTGGTCCCGGTTCGAGGGCCGGTACTTCGCCGGGGACGGTGCCAAGAAGGACACCGACGGCGACATCTGGCTGCTGGGTCGGGTGGACGACGTGATGCTCGTCTCCGGGCACAACATCTCGACCACCGAGGTGGAGTCGGCGCTGGTCAGCCACCCGAGGATCGCCGAGGCCGCGGTGGTCGGCGCGACCGACCCGCAGACCACGCAGGCGATCTGTGCCTTCGTCATCCTGCGTGGCGGGGCGGAGCAGGAGGAGGGGCTGGTCGAGGAGCTGCGGGCGCACGTCGCCAAGGAGCTGGGCCCGATCGCCAAGCCCAAGCGCATCCTGGCCGTCGACGAGCTGCCCAAGACCAGGTCCGGCAAGATCATGCGGCGACTGCTGCGGGACGTCGCGGAGAACCGGGAGCTGGGCGACGTCACCACGCTCACCGACCCGGCGGTGATGGACCTGATCCAGACCAAGCTCCCCGCGGCGCCGTCGGAGGAGTGAGAGCGGAAGGCGAGCATCCCGGGCCCCGGCCGCGGTGACCGAACAGGGTCGCGGCGCGGGGCCCGGGCGCGGGGAAGCGCGTAGGGGCGTCCGGTCAGCGACCGGGCGCCCCTATACCATCTGTGACATCACTCCCCGCGGCGACGAGGTGTCGCGACTGACGCACCACCACGGCACTACTACTGTCACGTGCACCTACCGCAACCACGCCAGGAGAGAAAGTGAGAACGCGATGAGCGCAGCCGACGAGGGCCGCAGCCTCGGAGAGCTGGTCGCGACGGCGACCAGCGAGCTGTCCGGACTGGTGCACGACGAGATCGCCCTCGCCAAGACGGAGATCCGACAGGACGTCAAACGTGCTCTGTTCGGGAGCGTCGCCGGCGTGGTCGCCGCCGGGCTGGTGCTCTTCGCGGTGCCGTTGCTGAGCTTCGCCCTGGCGTTCTGGCTGCGGAACTGGTGGGACCTGCCGTTGGCGGTCGCCTGCGTGATCGTCGCCGGCTTCTACCTGGTGCTCGCGGCGGTGCTGCTGCTGTGGGCCAAGGTCAAGCTGGGGCGGATCTCGCCGCCGGAGCGGTCGATCCGGTCGGCCAAGGAGTCGGCCACCCTGCTCTCCAAGGCCAGGCCGCACCCGCGGCAGAGCGTGCCCAACGACCACGCCGGCTCCCCCACATGAGCAACGCCGACCAGTCGGGGATGCGGTCCTCGGTCATCCTGCGGGACGGCCCCTGGACCCATCGGGACGTCGCGGCGAACGGCGCGCGGTTTCACATCGCCGAGTTGGGCGAGGGCCCGCTCGTCCTGCTGGTGCACGGCTTCCCCCAGTTCTGGTGGACCTGGCGGCACCAGCTGACCGCGCTGGCCGAGGCCGGGTTCCGGGCGGTGGCGATGGATCTGCGCGGCATCGGCGGCAGCGACCGCACGCCGCGCGGCTACGACCCGGCCAACCTGGCGTTGGACGTCACCGGCGTCATCCGGTCGCTGGGCGAGCCGGACGCGGCGCTGGTCGGGCACGACCTGGGGGGCTATCTGGCGTGGACGGCCGCGGTGATGCGGCCCAAGCTGGTGCGGCGGCTGGCGGTCTCCTCGATGCCGCACCCGCGGAGTTGGCGGGCCTCGCTGCTCCGCGACCCACGGCAGGCCGCGGCCAGCCGCTACATCTGGGGGTTCCAGCGGCCCTGGCTGCCGGAGCGGCAGTTGGTCGCCGACGACGCGGCCGTGGTCGGCGAGCTGTTGCGCGCGTGGTCGGGGCCGCGGCAGCCGGAGCCGGCCGATGTGCGGGTCTACCAGCAGGCGATGTGTGTGCCGTCCACCGCGCACTGTGCCGTCGAGCCTTACCGCTGGCTGGTGCGGTCCATCGCCCGGCCGGACGGCATCCAGTTCAACCGCCGGATGAAGCGGCCGGTGCTGGTGCCGACCCTGCATCTGCACGGCTCGCTCGACCCGGTGCTGCGGACCCGCAGCGCGGCCGGGTCCGGCGAGTACGTCGAGGCGCCCTACCGGTGGCGGCTCTTCGACGGCCTCGGGCACTTTCCGCACGAGGAGGACCCGGCCGCGTTCAGCGGCGAGTTGATCGACTGGCTGCGGGACCCGGAGCCGGACCGCTGACGCGTGGGCCGCTGACGAGCGGCGCGGCGCCGGCCAGCGCCCCGGCCGGACGGTGACGGTCCGTTGGCGCCTGGCGACGCCCGGGTGTTCGCTGGCAACTGCCATCCGCATACGCCCAGGGACTTCGCCGGACTGAGGTTACTGACCTTGGAGCCCGGGCAGGGACGTGTTATGGGCTGGACGCACGAATACCGTGACGTGGCACGTGAACCAAGCGGCAATGGGGCCGCCACCCGGGCGCGAGGCGCCGCTCGCGCACTCCAGGGTGGCCCGTTGCCAGACTCGGCGATCAGATTTCCCGATATCCTCCGTCGTCGCGCGCGTTGGGTCAGTACGCGCCTGCGACACCCGCGCGGCTGAGCCCCCACGCTCCGCGCCAAGTCCTGGGCACCCGAGCCAAGCACCCCCACACACCGAACGGCCTGATCAGCCCGGCGCGCAGCGCCCCGTGGTCACCGGCCGTTCGGCGGCCTGCCCGCGCCCGGCCGCCTCCCGCACCTCGTCCGCGGTCAGCGCGTACCCCGTGCTGCCGTCGTCCAGGGACCGGGCGAAGACGACCCCGAGCACCTCGCCGTCCGGGGACAGCAGCGGGCCGCCGGAGTTGCCCGGGCGAATGGTGGCGTGCAGGGAGTAAACCTCCCGGCTGACGGAGCCTGACCGGTAGATGTCCGGGCCCCTGGCCTGGTAGCGGTCCCGCACCCGGGCCGGCACGGCCGTGAACGGGCCGCTCTCCGGGAAGCCGACGACCACCGCGTCGTCGCCGCTGACGCCGCCGTGCTCGCTCAGCGGCAGGGCGGGGGCCGGCAGTCCCGGCACGTCCAGCACGGCCAGGTCGCGCTCCGGGTCGAAGTGCACCACCTCGCCCGGGTAGGGCCGGCCGAGGCCGCCGATCGACACGGCCGGGCTCGTCACCCCGCCCACCACATGGGCGTTGGTGAGCACCTTCCCGTCCGCGAAGACGAAGCCGGTGCCCTCCAGGGTGCGCCCGCAGCCGTCGGCCGAGCCCCGAACCCGGACCACGGAGCGCCACACCTCGCGCAGCGCCGGCGCGTCCACCACGGCCGGGTCGGGCGGGGGCACCTGGATGACGGGCTCGGCGTCGATCGGCACGGCCAGCCGGGACGAGCCGCCCGGGACCAGCAACGTGCCCAGGCCAGCCGCCAGCCCGTCGGCACCGGCCGGCAGCGCCCGTGAGACGCCGAAGAGCACCTGGGAGGAGCGCAGTTCGCGGCCCACCGGGCCGGGGGCGACCAGCGCGAGGGCCGAGCCGAGCAGCCAGGCCACCAGCAGCAGCGCCAGCGCGTGCACCAGCGCCCCGCCCGCCGCGTCCACGGCCCGGGCCGGCGGCCAGCTGACCAGCGCCCGCAGCCGGCCACCGAGCCGGGCCGCCAGCACCTGGCCGGCCACCGCGGCCGTGACCACCAGCAGGACGCCCCCGGTGGCGCCGACCGAGCCGGCCTCCGTCGGCCAGAGCAGGGACAGCGCCCCGACCGCGAGCAGCGCGCCGGCCAGCAGGCCGAGCGCGGAACAGACGCCGAGGAGCAGCCCCCTGCGGTAGCCGACGGCCGCGAGCGAGCCGGCGGCCAGCAGCAGCGAGACGTCCAGGACGTTCACCCGGCCACGTTCTCACGCGGCCGGGCGGGCCTCACGCCGAGTGGTCCAACGGGAGGAGCCGCCCGTCGTCCCACGGCCGCTCCCAGCCGCCGTAGTACAGCAGCCGGTCGATCACGCCGGCCGTGAAGCCCCAGACCAGGGTGTCGGCGACGGCGAAGCAGGGGCCGCGGTAGCCGCTGGGGTGCAACGCGGTGCCGCGGTGCGCCGGATCGGCCAGCTCGGCGAGGCGGACCGTGAAGACCCGGGCGGTCTCCGCCGGGTCCTGGGGCGCCACCGGGGTGGGCTTGCGCCACCAGGCCAGCACCGGGGAGACGACGAAACCGCTGACCGGGATGTAGAGCCGGGGCAGGGTGGCGAAGATCCGCACGCCGGCCGGGTCCAGGCCGGTCTCCTCCTCCGCCTCCCGCAGCGCGGCCCGCCACGGCCCGGCGCCCTCCGGGTCGCCGTCCTCCGGGTCCAGCGCGCCGCCGGGGAAGGAGGGCTGGCCGGCGTGCTGGCGCAGGCTGCTGGCCCGCTGCAGGAGGAGCAGCTCGGGCCCGTCCCGGCCCTCCCCGAAGAGCACCAGCACGGCGGACGGCCGCCCGCCGGTGGGCGGCAGCCGGATGTCGCTCAGCTGGTCCGGCTGGATGCCGCGGGCCGCCGCGGCCAGCCGGCGGAGCCAGCCGGGCAGGTCGGAGTGGCCGGACCCGGCCGGGGCGGGGTCATGGGCGCTGGTCATGGGCTGGGCTCCCTGGGCGGCGGTGGTCGGGGGGCGGCGGGCCTGGCACCCGGGCGGCGGCGGGCCCGGGCGGCGCCGTCAGCCGGCCGCCGGGGCGCCCAGGGGCGGGGCCGGGCGGCCCGGGTAGTCGGGCGGGGGCTTGAGCCGCTGCCCCGGCTGGCCGCCCATCTCGTACTTCAGCAGCTTCCGCGCCTTCTCCGGGTCGGTCTCGCCCTCGCCGAACGCCGGGCAGAGGTGGGCGATCGGGCAGGCCCCGCAGGCCGGCTTCCGGCTGTGGCAGATGCGGCGGCCATGGAAGATCACTCGGTGTGACAGCTCCGTCCAGTCCTTCCGGGGAAAGATCTCGGCCACTTCGGCCTCGATCTTCACCGGGTCCTCCTGCGCCGTCCACTTCCACCGGCGCACCAGCCGCTGGAAGTGGGTGTCCACGGTGATCCCCGGCCGGCCGAAGGCGTTCCCCAACACGACGTGCGCGGTCTTGCGGCCGACGCCGGGCAGCGTCACCAGGTCCGCCAGCCGGCCCGGGACCTCGCCGCCGAAGCGGTCCCGCAGCTCGGCGGAGAGGCCGATCAGCGACCTGGCCTTGTTGCGGAAGAAGCCCGTCGGCCGGATCAGCTCCTCCAGCACCGCGGGGTCGGCCGCCGCCAGGTCCTCCGGGGTGGGGTAGGCGGCGAAGAGCTTCGGAGTGGTCTGGTTGACTCTCAGGTCGGTGGTCTGGGCGGAGAGCACCGTCGCCACCAGCAGCTCGAAGGGGTTCTCGAAGTCCAGCTCGGGGTGGGCGTAGTAGTAGACCTCGCCGAGCGCGCGGTAGGTCCGGCGGGCCCGGCGCACCATGGCCAGGCGACTCTCCGACCCGGCCGGCCCTCTCGCCGGGGCGGCGGCCCGCCCGGCGGCCTTCCCCGCCCGTTCGCCCTCAGCGGAATCCTGACCCTCGTTCACCCGGCTGGCCCTCGCTCTCTCCTGCTCCACCGCACGCGCGCCCCGCGCCCGTTGGCCACTCGGCCAGCGTAAACGGGAGCACCGACATTCGCCTTTCCCCCGGCGAATTCACCCACCGAACGGGGCCCTGCCGTGGGCCGGTACGCACCGGTGCGTCAGACTTGTACCTGCTGGCAGGGCCCGGACATCCGGCATGATGAGAGGGGCAGAACGTCCCCGAGCCATCCGGCCCAGGGGCCGAGGACCACCGGCCCGCGTGGCCGACAAGGAGAGGAACCCGTGGACGACGTACTGCGGCGTGCCCCGCTCTTCGCGGCACTCGACGACGAGCAGGCCGCCGAGCTGCGCGCTTCCATGACCGAGGCCACGCTGGCGCGTGGTGACACCCTCTTCCACGAGGGGGACCCGGGCGACCGGCTCTATGTCGTCACCGAGGGCAAGGTGAAGCTGCACCGCACCTCACCCGACGGCCGGGAGAACATGCTGGCCGTCCTCGGCCCCGGCGAACTCATCGGCGAGCTGTCGCTCTTCGACCCTGGCCCGCGCACCGCGACCGCCACCGCGGTCACCGAGGTGCGGCTGCTCGGCCTGGGCCACGGCGACCTCCAGCCCTGGCTCAGCGCCCGGCCCGAGGTCGCGTCCGCGCTGCTGCGGGCCGTCGCCCGCCGGCTGCGGCGCACCAACGACAGCATGTCCGACCTGGTCTTCTCGGACGTGCCCGGGCGGGTCGCCAAGGCGCTGCTCGACCTCTCGCGCCGGTTCGGCGTGCAGTCCGAGGAAGGCATCCACGTGGTGCACGACCTGACCCAGGAGGAGCTGGCCCAGCTGGTGGGCGCCTCCCGGGAGACGGTCAACAAGGCGCTGGCCGACTTCGCCGCCCGCGGCTGGCTCCGGCTGGAGGCCCGCGCGGTGATCCTGCTGGACATCGAGCGGCTGGCCCGCCGCAGCCGCTGAGCCGGTCCCCGGCCGGGCTCGGTCCGCCGTCGCCTGCCGGGGCTGGCCCCCGGCCTGGCGGCCGGGACCGGCCCCGGACCCGGCGCGGCTTCCCTGGCCGTCGCCTTGGCCGACGCCCAGCGCGGCTTCCCTGGCCGCCGCCCCGACACACGTCCGACCCGTTCCGCCACGTCCGCCGGCCCCGCGGCCCGTCCGCCATGTCCGCCGGCCCCGCGGCCGAGCCTGGGCCGGCCGGCTGCGACCGGTGTTGACGGCAGGCGTTTCGGGGGCGCCGTCGGCCGCCCGACGGGCGGCAGCTGCTGAATCACGCCGCCCGCGTCCCCCGCTCGGCTCCCCCTGGCCCCGCCGGTCCGTGGTCGCTGGGGCCGTGGACGGGGTGACGATGGTCGGTGGCTCGGCCCGGTGGCCGGGGCCGGCGCGGTGTCAGGCGTCCGGGCGGGCCGTCGGGTAGCCGTGGGCGCGCAGGTAGGCGAGTTGGGCCCGGACGGACAGTTCGGCCGCCGGCCAGACCGCGCGGTCCACGTCCGCGTAGACGTCGGCGACCACCTGCGCCGCCGTGAGCAGGCCGCGGTTGACCGCGGACTCGATCTGGGCCAGCCGGTCGGCCCGGTGGGCCAGGTAGTAGTCGATGGCGCCCTGGGCGTCGGCCAGCACCGGGCCGTGCCCGGGCAGCACGGTGTGGGCGCCCTCGTCCCCCTCGGTGAGGGAACGCAGCCGGCGCAGCGAGTCCAGGTAGTCGCCGAGCCGCCCGTCCGGGTGGGCGACCAGGGTGGTGCCCCGCCCCAGCACCGTGTCGCCGGTCAGCAGGGCGGCGTCGGCCGGGAGGTGGAAGGACAGCGAGTCCCCCGTGTGCCCCGGGGTGCCGACCACCCGCAGCTCGATGCCGCCGGTGGTGACGACGTCGCCGGCGGCCAGCCCCTCGTCGCCGAGCCGGAGCGCCGGGTCGAGCGCCCGGACCGGCGCGCCGGTCAGCTCGGCCAGCCGGGTCGCGCCCTCGGCGTGGTCGGCGTGGCCGTGGGTCAGCAGCACCAGGCCGACCCGCTGGCCACGTTCGGCGACGGTCTCGGTGACCGCGCGCAGGTGTCCCTCGTCGAGCGGTCCTGGGTCGACGACGACGGCCAGCTCGGCGTCCGGCTCGGCGAGCAGCCAGGTGTTGGTGCCGTCCAGGGTCATCGGGGAGGGGTTGGGCGCCAGCACACAGCTGGCGCGTTCGGTGATCCGCCCCCTGGGGGGCGTCCCGCTGGGGCGCCCGGGAGGCGCGGCGGAGTGGGTCACGGCGTCACGCTCCCTCAGCGGCCCGCCGGGGCGGGCCGGTTGGCGCGGGTCCCGGCGGCGGGGTGCCGGGGACCCGTTTCTCGAACTCCTCGTGGCCCGGCCAGCTCAGCACCACCTCGTCGCCGTCCAGCCGGGCGCGGGCGAGCACCGGGGTCAGGTCGTGCGCGGCGGCCGCGGCGAGCGCCTGGGCGGCGGTGGCGTGCGGCAGCAGCTGGCGCAGGGTGGCGGCGGTGGGCGGCATCATCAGCAGCTCACCCCGGTCGAAGCCGGCGACGGCCTCGGCCGGCCGCAGCCAGGCCGCGTGGTCGGCCTCGGTGGAGGCGTTCCTGGTGCGCTGGCCCGGGGGCAGGGCGGCGGCGAAGAACCAGGTGTCGTAGCGCCGGCTCTCGAACTCGGGGGTGATCCAGCGCGCCCAGGGCCGCAGCAGGCCACCGCGCGGCAGCAGGCCGCGGCCGGCGAGGAAGGCGCTGAACGACAGCTCGCGGGCGACCAGCGCGCGCCGGTCGGCCTCCCAGTCCTGGCCGGTCACGTCGGCGACCAGCGCGTCCGGCCCGGGACCGGCCAGCAACACGCCGGCCTCCTCGAAGAGTTCGCGGAGGGCGGCGAGCACGACGGCCGGTGGGACGGCGTCGTGCGTCGGGCCGGCGGCCCGGGCGTCGGTGTCCCTGGGGTCGACGGAGCCACCCGGGTAGGCGTAGGCGCCGGCGGCGAAGGCCATCGAGAGGCGTCGGCGCAGCAGGAACACCTCAAGCCCGTCGGGGCCGTCCCGCAGCAGCAGCACGGTGGCGGCCGGCCGGGCCAGGACCGGCGTCAACGTGCCGTTGGCCAACGCGCGGATCCGGTCGGGCCACTCAGCGGGGAACCACTGGCCCCCGGGGGAGCCGGTGCGGGGGGCGGGCGCGCCGCCGCTGGTCGATCCCATAACGGGATGCTACGCGTTGGACGGGTAGAGATGGAGAGGGCGAACGGCCCGGGGCACGGCGGCCCCGGCGGGAGGGAGCGGCCATGGCCGGGCGGCGGTACGAGGCGCTGGTGCTGGACTTCGGCGGGGTGTTGACCGCGGGTCTTGAGGAGTCGATCGCGTCCTGGTGCACGGCCGAGGGGCTGGCCGCCGGCGCCTGGGGCGCGGCGCTCGGCGAGCATCCGGAGGGGCGGGCGCTCTACCAGCGGCTGGAGTTGGGGCAGTGCTCGCAGCACGAGTGGAACGCGGCGATGGGCCCGCTGCTCGGGGTGGCCGGCGATGACCTGATGGGCCGGGCCTGGGCCGGGGTGCGGCCGGCGGCCCGGATGGTGGCGCTGGCCCGTCGGGCGCGCGCCGCGGGGTACGCGGTGGCGATGCTCTCCAACAGCTTCGGGCTCGACCCCTACGACCCGTACGGCCGGCTCGGGGTGTGGGAGCTGTTCGACGTGTCGGTGCTGTCGGAGCGGGAGGGGCTGGCCAAGCCCGAGTCGGAGATCTACCGGCGGGTGCTGGCGCGGCTCGGCCTGCCGGGGTCGGCGTGTGTGTTCGTGGACGACCAGGCCAGGAACCTGCCGCCGGCCGAGGCACTCGGCATGACCACCGTGTTGGCCACCGACGAGCACGGCACGGCCGCCCGGGTGGCCGCGCTGCTCGCCGACCTCGATCCCGAACCGGCGGACGGCGCCCCGGCGGACGGCAGGGTGGCGAACAACGGCGCGGTGGACAGCGGCGCGGCAAACAGCGGCGCGGCGAACCGCGGCCCGACGGGCCCGGGCCGGGCGGCCGGCGGCGCGGCGGAGAGCGGTCCGGTCGGCGGCCCCGAGGTCTGAGCCGGGGCGCGACGCCACCGAGGGCTGCCAACCGGTCGCTCAGCGTCGTACGATCAACTCCGCGACACCGAGGGGGGATTCGGCGATGGCCGCAGGGGAGTCGGCCGCCCGCCGCGCGCAGCGGGCCAGGCGTCAGGAGCGGCTGCTGCGCGAGCAGCTGCGGGCGGCCGGTGCCGAGGCGCGCCGCTGGGAGGCGGCCAGCGAGGGCGAACAGCGGGTCGCCGCCCAGCTGTTGGCGTTCACCGAGCGCGGCTGGCGGCTGCTGGTCGACCGGCGCTGGCCGGGGACCAGGGCGGCCAACGTGGACATGCTGCTGGTGGGCCAGGGCGGCGTGTTCGTGCTGGACGTGAAGAACTGGCGGGCGGCGCCCGAGGTGCGCGGGGACGCGCTGTGGGCCGGCGGCCAGCCCAGGGACGAGCACGCCAGGAAGCTGGCCCGGGTGACCGGGGTGGCGGAGGGCGCGCTGGTGGCGCTGGGGCTGTCCCCGGTCGCGGTGCGGCCGTTGATGGTCTTCGCCGGGCACCGGCTGGCGGCCCGGCTGGGCCCGATCGACCTGCTGGGCGAGGCCGAGCTGGCCCCCTACCTGTGGCGGCGGGGCCGTCGCCTGTCGCCGGCCCGGGTGCGGGAGGTCGCCGAGCGGCTGGCCGGCGTGTTCCCGGCCTACCAGCCGGCCGTGGTCTCCGAGCCGGCGCGGCGCCGGGCGGCCGGCGACCGGCCGGAGCCGCCGGCGGCGGAGCCCGGGCCCGGGCTCTTCGACGTGGCGGCGGTGCGGGACGCCGCGCTGGCCGACGCGCTGGCCGCCCCGATCGAGCGGTGGATGACGTTCCTCCACCCGGACCAGGCGGCCCTGGTGCGCCGGGACTGGTCGGGCCCGGCCCGGATCAGCGGCGCGGCCGGCACCGGGAAGACGGTGGTGGCGCTGCACCGGGCGGCGCGGCTGGCCCGGCACACCTCGGGCCGGCTGCTCTACGTCACCTTCGCCAAGAACCTGCCGCGGGTGCAGCGCGCGTTCCTGCGCGCCATGGCGCCCGAGGTGGCCGACCGGGTGGAGTTCAGCAGCCTGCACGCCTGGGCCATCGAGTACCTGCAACGGGCGGGCGTCCCCGTCCAGCTCCGCGGTGAGCAGGCGGACACCGCGTTCGCCCGGGCCTGGATGGAGGTGGGCCGGGACAGCCGGCTGGCCGAGATCGCCCCGGGGCACCAGTACTGGCGGGACGAGATCCAGTACGTGATCAAGGGCCGCGGCATCACCACCTTCGAGGAGTACGCCACCGTTCGGCGGCGGCGCCGCCGGACGGCGCTGCGCGGCCAGGACCGGGCGGCGGTCTGGGCGCTGTACGAGGCGTACGAGCGGCGCCGTATCGAGCGCGGGGTGCACGACTTCGACGACGTGCTGTCGCTCGCGTGGGAGCGGGTGCGCGCGGCCGGCGCGCGGGACCCGTCGGACCGCCCCTACCGGGCGGTGATCGTGGACGAGGTGCAGGACCTGACCCTGGTCGGGGTGCGGCTGCTGCACGCCCTGGCGGGCGAGGCCCCCAACGGGCTGCTGCTGGTGGGCGACGGGCAGCAGGCGGTCTACCCGGGCGGGTTCCGGCTGGCCGAGGCCGGTGTGGACATCCGGGGCGACCGGGCGCAGGTGCTGCGCCGCAACTACCGCAACAGCCAGGAGATCCTGCGGACCGCCATGGCGGTGGTCGCCGACGACACCTTCGAGGACATCGACGGGGAGCGCACCCCCGGCCGGCGCGAGGTGGACGTGGCGTACCGGGCGGGCGAGGTGGTGCGCGTGGTGGCGCCGAGCGCCGCGGAGCACGACGAGGAGCTGCTGGCCGCGCTGCGCGCGCTGGCGCCCGAGGCGCTGGCGGACGCGGCGCTGCTCTGCCCCTCGATGCGGGCCATCGGCCACTACCAGCGGCTGCTGACCCGGGCCGGCGTCCCGGTCTGCCCGCTGGAGAACTACGCCGGCAGCGCGGTGCCCGGGGTGAAGCTGGGCAGCTACCGGCGGGCCAAGGGGCTGGAGTTCAAGCGGGTGTATCTGCCGCGGCACGACGAGGGGCTGGCCCCCGGCGGGGACGGCGAGCCGTCCGACGCCGACCTGGAGCAGGCGGAGCTGGCGCGCGGCCAGCTGTTCGTCGCGATGACCCGGGCCAGGGACACGCTGTGGCTCGGCTCCGTCAAGGAGTGAGCCGGGCCCGGTGGCCGGGTCAGCGGCGCGGGATGCGCCAGGAGCCGGGGCCGCGGTCCTGGGCGCGGCGGGCGATCTGGTGTTCCTCCTCGGGGGTGACCCGGTGGATCACCACCAGCCGGTCGGTGAGTTCCAGGGTGGCCACGTCCGGGTCGTCGTAGGGCAGCAGCCGGTGGCCCCTTATCACCGAGACGACCAGGTCGGCGCAGTCCCGGGGGGAGCCGCCCGCCTCCTCGTTGGTGACCGGGCGCTCCTTGAGGGAGAGGCCCTTGCCGTGCTGGATCAGGTCCTCCATCACGGCGCCCGAGCTGGGGCTCATCATGGAGAGGCCGAGCAGCCGGCCGACGGCGCTGGCGCTGGTGATCACGGCGTCGGCGCCGGACTGCCGGAGCAGCGGCACGTTCTCCTGCTCGCGGACCGAGGCCACGATCCTGATGTGCTTGCTGAGCTGGCGGGCGGTCAGCGCGACCAGCACCGCGGTGTCGTCCCGCTGGGTGGCGATCACCACCTGCCGGGCGCGGTCGGCCCTGGCCCGGACCAGCACGTCGCTGCGGGTGGCGTCGCCGACCACGCCGGCGAAGCCGAGGGCGTTGGCCGACTCCACCACCTGCGCGTCCGGGTCGACGACCACGATCTGGTCCTGGTTGAGGCCGCCGCTGATCAGCGTCTCGGCGGCGGAGCGGCCCTTGGTGCCGAAGCCCACGATGACGGTGTGATCGCGCAAGTGCTTCCTCCAGTAGGCGAGCCGCCACTGATCGCGGGTGCGTTCGGTGAGCACCTCGAGGGTGGTGCCGACCAGGATGATCAGGAACGCCACCCGCAGCGGGGTGATGCAGAAGGTGGTCAGCAGCCGCGCCCCGTCCGAGGCCGGCACGATGTCGCCGTAGCCGGTGGTGGAGAGCGAGACGGTGACGTAGTAGAGGACGTCGGTGAAGCTGACCTCGGAGTCGTGGTTGTCGTGGTAGCCGCGACGGTCGAGGTAGACCAGCACCACGGCCAGCGCCATCACCCCGGTGGCCAGCAGCAGCCGGCGGGCCACCTGGACCAGGGGGCCGGCGACGTAGCGGGGTAGCGAGATCCCGGGGGACCGGTCCTCGAAGGTGGGCCGGTCGGCCGTGGACGAGCTGGGGAGTCTCATGACCGTGGGGGGTGTCTCATGCCGAGGGATGGGGCGAGCCGGGGGCCGTCAGGCGGGTCACGCCGGGTGGCGTTCAGGCCGGTGGTAGGTCGAGGAGGGCCACCTCGGCGTGGGCCGGGGCGCCTCCGGGCGGAATCACCGCCAGTGCGGTCGCGGCGGCGATGCCGCGCAGCATGGCCGGGCCAGCGTAGCTCAACGGGCTGACCTCGGCGGGGGCGGACCAGGCGACGGGGACCAGCCTGGTGTCCGCCGGGTGGCCGGTGACCCGCTCGGTCAGCCGGGCGGTGCGCGGCTCGGGGAGCGGCCGGCCGGTCAGCGCGCACAGCAGCGGCGCGGCCAGCGTCAGCAGGCCGGAGACCGCGGCCAGCGGGTTGCCCGGCAGGCCGACCAGCGGGGTGCCGCCGGGGAGTTCGGCGAGCAGCATGGGGTGTCCTGGGCGCACCGCGACGCCGCTGACCAGCGGCCGGGCGCCGAGGTCGGCGAGCGTCCCGCGCAGCAGGTCGACCGGCCCGGCGGCGGTGGAGCCGGTGCTGACGACCAGGTCGGCGCCGGTGGTGGTGACCGCCTCGCGGAGCGCCTCGGCGTCGTCGCCCAGCCGCCGGGTGACCAGCAGCTGGCCGCCGAGCGCGGCCAGCCAGGGCCCGATCATCGGGCCGAGCGCGTCCCGCACCCGACCGTCGTGCGGCAGCCCACGGAAGAGCAACTCGTCGCCGAGCACCAGCACTTCGACGCGCGGCCGGGGGCGGACCGCGAGCTGGTCATAGCCGGCGGCGGCGGCCAGGCCCAGGGCGGCCGGGGTGAGCACGGCGCCGGCCGGCAGCAGCTCCGTGCCGCTGCGGCACTCCTGGCCGCGCGGCCTGATGTCCTGCCCTGGGCCGGGCGTCGGGCCGGTGAGCTGGCCGCCGACCAGCCGGCCGTGCTCGGCGCGCAGCACCCCGGTGGTGCCCTCCGGGACCCGGGCGCCGGTGGCGACCGGGACGGCCCGGCCGTCGGCGAGGGGCGCGGCCAGCGGGCCGCCGGCCAGCGCCGGCGGGCCGTCGGCCGGCCGCCAGGGCCCGGGGCCGGCGACGGCCCAGCCGTCCATGGCCGAGGTGTCGAAGGCCGGCAGGTCGGTGAGGGCGGTCAGCGGGGCGGCCAGGGCGTGTCCGACGGTGTGCTCAAGCGGCAGCCGGCGCGGCGGCAGCGGGCGGGCCGCCCGCCAGGCCAGCGCCCGGGCGCGCGGCCACGCCGGGTGGTCGGCGCCGGCGGCCGGCGGGTCGTCCAGCTCGGGCGCGAGCGGTGGGCGGCCGTCGGCCGGGGCGGCCGGCCGGGGCGGGGCAGCGGCGGTCGTGGTGGGGCCGTTGGCCAGGGCGAGCGCGTCGTCGAAGGCGTCGCTCACGGCTGCTCCTCGGGCGCCGCGGCCGGCGCCTGGCTCGGCACCGCCCGGCGCCGCTCCCAGTCGGCGGCCAGCGCCGAGATCCGGGCGGCGGCCTCGGCCGGCGGCAGGCCGGTGCGCCCGGCCGCGTAGCCGAGGAGAAAGGTGGTCAGCGGGGCCGCCGGGCGGGCGACGCCGTGTGCGGCGTCCCGCGCCGCGTTCAGCAGCGCGGTGGTGTCCACGTCGAGTTCCACGCCGAGTTCGGCCTTGACCGCGGTGATCCATTCCTCAAGCACCTCCCCATGGTCGCCGATCCGGGCCCGGGCGGCGGCGATGTCCGGCCAGGTGTCGCAGTCCAGGGTGGCCGGGCCGGCCAGCCGCCGGAGCCTGAGCCGGCCGAGCAGGCCGCGCAGCGGGCGGCCGGCGAGCGCCGCCGGGTCGGGGCCGAGCGCGGCCAGCGCGCGGCGCAGCGGCGCGGCCCGGTAGACGGCGGTCAGCGGCTGGTCCCGGCCCTCGCCGTCGACCAGCAGCGCGCCGTCCGCCTCCGGCGGCAGGGCGGCGACCAGCCGGGGCAGCGTGTCGGGGTCGAGGAACGGCAGGTCGGCGGCGAGCACCGCGACCAGCGGCCGTCCGGTCAGCGCGAGGCCGGCGGCCAGCGCGGGCAACGGGCCGCCGCCGGGCGGCTGTTCGCGGGTCCAGCGGACCTGCCGGGCGGTCGGCCTTGGCGGGCCGACGACGACCGGCGGCGGGATGGCCGGGCAGGCGGCCAGCACCCGGTCGAGCAGGGGGCGGCCGCCGATCCGCACGGCGGGCTTGTCCACGCCGCCGAGCCGGCGGGCGGCGCCGCCGGCGAGCACCACCACCTCGGGACCCCGGTCCGTCGAGCCGCTCATGGGCGTCACCGTACTCCCGGGCCGGCGCCCGGCCGCGTCCCGGGGACCCGCGCGGGGCCCGGCCGGTGGCCGGGCGCCCGGCGCGGGCCCGGCCACAGGGGCCGCCGGCCCGCCTGGGACCTGGCGGGCGGGGTGGGGACCGGCCACGCTGTGGGCGGAAGGTCGGCGCGACGGCCCGGGGCCGCCGTGCGCCAACCAGGTTCGGGTCAAGCTCGCCGACGACGTTCCGTGGCGCGTTACCCACCGATTGTTCGAGCGATCGGGCGGTCTGGCTAGCCACCCAGACGCCCTGTGGACAGTCGGCCGGGCATACCGTGATATGGGGGCAGGACGTCCAGGGAGGGGAGGCTTGGAGGGATGCCGCACGACCAGTTGCCCACGGAGGGCGAACGGCAACTCGACACCATCGACGAGGCGATACTCCGCCTGCTGCGCAACGACGGGCGGGCCTCGGTCCGTTCGGTCGCCGAGCGGGTGCACATCTCGCGCGCCAACGCCTACGCGCGGATCAACCGCCTGGTGGAGAGCCAGGTCATCCGGGGCTTCTCGGCCAGGATCGACCACGAGCGGGCCGGGCAGGGCGCCTGCGCCTACATCACGCTGAAGATCGTCCAGGACAGCTGGCGGACCGTGCGGGAGCAGCTGTCCCGGCTGCCGGGGGCCGCCCACATCGCCCTGGTCAGCGGGGACTTCGACGTGCTGCTGCTGGTGCACACCACGGACAACCGGCAGTTGCGGGAGCTGGTCCTCACCCGCATCCAGGCCATCCCCGAGGTGCTGAGCACCCGCACCCTGCTGGTCTTCGAGGAGACCGACCTGCTGCCCGAGCCCTGACCGGCCGGGCGGCGGTGGTCGGGAGAGGCGGGCCCGGGCGGCCTCAGGGGCCGTAGGCCGGGGCGGTGCCGGGGGTGTGGTGGGCGACCGGGCAGCGGCCGGCCGCGCGCTCGCGGGCCTCGTCGTCGAGGACGAAGTGCGGCTTGAGGTCGGCCTCCTCGTAGTAGCGGTGGAAGACCGGGGTGATGCCGCCGGAGACCGGTGGCACGATCCAGCTCCAGTCGGCCGGGGTGATCCGGCCGTGCCCCTCCTCGCGCGCCAGGTGGGTCAGGAAGCGGCGGGACTCCGTGTGGTGGTCGCTGATCTTCACCCCGGCCTGCTCGAAGGAGTACAGCACCGCGACGTTCAGCTCGACCAGCGCCCGGTCCCGCCAGAGCGTGGACTCGCTGCTGGTGTCCAGGTTGAGCAGCTGCGCCATCAGCGGCAGCAGGTTGTACCGGTCGGCGTCGACCAGGTTCCGGGCGCCTATCTCGGTGCCCAGGTACCAGCCGTTGAACGGGGCCAGCGGGTAGTCCACGCCGCCGACGGAGAGCCGCATGTGGGAGATGGCCGGCACCGCGTGCCAGCGCAGCCCCAGCTCGCCGAAGGCCGGCACCTGCGGGTGGGTCAGCGGGACCTCGAGCACCAGCTCGGGCGGCACGTCGAAGAGCCGCGGCTGCTCGCCCGGCACCTCGATCACCCAGGGCAGCACGTCGAACCAGCCGCCCGGCGGCTGCCAGCCCATCCGGCGCACCGCGTCGGTGAAGTCCAACTGGCCCGGGTCGCCGAAGAGCTGGCCGGTGGTGGAGCGGTAGCCGGCGTACCTGATCAGCTGGCTGTTCCACACCCTGGGGGCCGGCCGGTCCGGCGTCTCCTGGGCGAAGACCGAGATCACCGGGCGGATGCGCCCGTTGTTGGTGGCCTGCCGCAGGTGCTCCTGGAGCCGTTCGCTGATCTCCTCCGGGGTGCGGGCCGCGCGGCAGTCCAGCAGCTTCAGGCTCTTCCAGTAGAGCCGGCCGATGCACCGGGAGGAGTTGCGCCAGGCGATCCGGACGCCGAACTCCAGTTCGGCGCGGGTGTGCTGGTAGGTCCCGGTGAACTCGATCTGCTCCCGCACCTGCCGCAACCGCTGCGGCAGCGGCACCGGTTGGGCCGGCTCCTCGGCGTGGAAGCGGCGCAGGAAGTCCTCGGCCTCGTCCCAACTGGGCGCCTGCCAGCCGGAGGTGGCGGCCGGCGCCGACGCCGGCACGCGTCGGGGCAGCGGCGGGCGACTGGCGCGATCGTGGTTCATGGGCTCCCCGGGTCGCCTGCGACTTCTGCGTCCTCCCGTGCGCGCCCAGGTTAGTTGACCGGGCACCGACGGGACACGCGTCGCCCGCCGGTCGGCGGCCGGGCCCGGCCGAAAGCGGCCGACGGGCGGCCCTGCCGGCCCGGCCGCCGCGGCGCCGGCCGCCGGACCGCGCCCCGGGAAAAGCCCAGGAAACCCCCGAAACACCCGCCCCGACCAAGCCAGTTGCCCCGGTTCGCCGCCTTGGCGGAGAACGCGGCCACCCTCCGGGACCGTCGCCTCGATGTGTCCCATACCACTCCGGAAGGGCCCCGGCCAGGGGCGCGCGCCGACCCCGGCCGAACGCCGCGGCGCGCCAGGGCACGTCGGGGCGGTCCCACCGGGCCCACGCCGGGACTTCGTGGACGCACCCTAGCCACAAACGAGCGGCGGGCCGCACAATCGTGGCCACCGAGACCCGCGAGGAGTTGGCCGTCGATGACCCCTTCGCTCACCCGCTCCCTGCTGACCGAACGTCACCGCCCCACCCTGGAGCGCGCCACCAGCGCGCTGCGGGACCGCGGTCACTGGTCGGCGTACTCCGAAAGCCCCCGCGACTACGACCAGGCGGCCGGTGCCGCCGCCTTCGCCGCGCTGCGCGGCACCAGGTTCGAGCTGGACCAGCCAGGTGCCGACGGCTGGGTGGGCGACGAAGTCTCGCCCTACGGCTTCCCGTTGGGCATCCGTTACCCACACCAGAACGCGGACGTGCTGGTGCCGGCGATGCGTGCCGCGCTGCCCGCCTGGCGGGACGCCGGGCCCGAGCTGCGGGCCCTGGTCTGCGTCGAGATCCTCGCCCGACTGGGCGAGCGCACCGCCGAGTTGGCGCACGCGGTGATGCACACCACCGGGCAGGGCTACCCGATGGCGTTGCAGGCCGGCGGCCCGCACGCGCTGGACCGCGGCCTGGAGGCGGTGGCCACCGCGCTCGCCGAACAGTCCAGGCACCCGGCGCGTACCGAGTGGACCAAGCCCCGCGGCCGGCACGAACCGCTGCGGCTGGCCTCGACGTTCACCCCGGTGCCGCGGGGCGTGGCGCTGCTGGTCGGCTGCCGCACCTTCCCCACCTGGAACGGCTACCCCGGGCTGTTCGCCTCCCTGGCCACCGGCAACCCGGTGCTGGTCAAGCCGCACCCGCGCGCGGTGCTGCCACTGGCGCTGACCGTCGCGACCGCGCGCCAGGTGCTGGCCGAGGCCGGCTTCGACCCGCAGCTGGTGTCGCTGGCCGCCGAGCGTGACGACGAGTACGCCGCCCGGACGCTGGCCACCCGCGACGAGGTCCGGATCGTCGACTACACCGGCTCGTCGGCGTTCGGCGACTGGCTGGAGGAGAACGCCCGCCAGGCGCGGGTGTTCACCGAGAAGTCCGGGGTGAACACCGTCCTGTTGGACTCCACCGACGACTACCGGGGCCTGCTGGCCAACCTGGCGTTCTCCCTCTCCCTCTACAGCGGCCAGATGTGCACCACCCCGCAGAACCTGCTCATCCCCCGCGCCGGCATCGGCACCGACGAGGGGCCCAAGGGCTTCGACGAGGTGGTGGCCGACCTCGCCGCCGCCGTCGACAAGCTGCTCGGCGACGACCGGCGGGCCGCCGGGCTGCTCGGCGCGGTGGCCGAGCCAGGCGTGCTCTCCCGGCTGGCCGCCGCCGCCGAGACCGGCGAAGTGGCGCTGGCGTCACGTGAGTTCGCCCACCCCGAGCACCCGGACGGGCGGGTGGTCACCCCGCTGCTGGTGCGGCTGGACGCCCGCACGCCCGGCGTGGAACGGACGCTGCTGGCCGAGTGGTTCGGCCCGGTGGGCTTCGCCGTCGCGGTGGACTCCACGGCGGACGCGCTGGTGTTGCTGCGCCGCACGCTCCGGGAGCGCGGCGCCCTCACGGTGCTCGGCCACACCACGGCGGCGCCGGTCGAGGAGGCGCTGGTCGGCGTCTGCCTCGACGAGCGGGCCCAGCTGTCGCTCAACCTGACCGGCGGGACGTACGTCAACCAGACGGCGGCCTTCGCCGACTACCACGGCACCGGCGGCAACCCGGCGGGCAACGCGGCGCTGGTGGACGGCGCGTTCGTGGCCAGCAGGTTCCACTGGGCGCAGACCCGCCGGTCGGTCTGAGCCCGGGCCGGGGTCCGCGGTGGCCGTACCGCGGACCCCGACGGGGGCCGGATCGTTTCCGCTGGGGTCACCCGCGTCAGGCCGGGCGCCAGAAGCGCCAGTTCTCGTCCAGCACGTCCGCGTTGCGCTGCTCCCACTCGGTGGCCGCGCGGACCAGCTCGGCCGGGCAGTGCCAGGTGCGGCCCCGGGTCAGCGGCCGCAGCCGCAGCCGAGGGCCGATCCGCCCCGCCACCCGGCCGACCCTGCCGGTCCTGGTGTCCACCACGCAGGCGCCGTCGGTCCAGGCCATCGAAACGCTCCCTCGCTGTCAGTAGCCGTTCCAACACGGTGCACTCGTCGTGCGCTGAGTGTCCTCAGGTACCCACTCTGCGGGCTGCGCAAGGGTGGAAGGCGCGAGGTTCCACCGCATTGCGCAACGTTCGACCCCTTCGGGGGACGGTGCCCGAGTGAGTCGGCGCGGCCGTTCGAACCGCGCGGGGCGGCCGCCGCCCCGCCCCGGGCCGGAACCGGAGCCGGGTCCTGCGGATGGCTGGGCGTAGGATGCCGCATCCCCGCGCGCCGCGTACGGCTTTCGCCGGGAAGCCCCCCGTTTCGGGGACGGCCCCGTTCCGGGCCGGGCCACGGGTCTATACGCTGCCGGCCATGATTCGAGCGGTGCTGTTCGACGTGGGTGAGTGCCTGGTGGACGAGAGTCGGGAGTGGGCCGGTTGGGCCGCCTGGCTCGGCGTCCCCCGGCATACGTTCTCCGCGCAGTTCGGAGCGGCCATCGCTCGGGGCCTGGACTACCGGGAGGCCTTCGAGGTCTTCCGGCCGGGCTTCGACCTGGCCCTGGAGCGGGAGAAACGGACGGCCGCCGGCGAGCCGGAGTGGTTCGGTGAGAACGACCTCTATCCGGACGTGCGGATCACCATCCGGGTGATGCGGCAGGCCGGCATGTGGCTGGGCATCGCCGCCAACCAGAGCCCCGCCACCACCCAGGTGCTGCGCACCCTCTTCTCCGGCTACGCCGGGCTGGTCGCCACCTCGAGCGACCTGGGCGTGGCCAAGCCGGACCCGCGCTTCTTCGAACTGCTGGTGGAGGAGCTGGAGGTGGCGCCCGAGGAGATCCTCTACGTCGGCGACCGGCTGGACCACGACATCCGGCCGGCGGCCGAGGTCGGGCTGCGCACCGCGCTGATCCGACGCGGGCCGTGGGCGATGGTGCAGCGCGACCACCCGGACGCGGAGCGGCTGCCGACCCTGCGGATCGACGGGCTCCGCGAGATCCCGGAACGCGTCGCCGCCTTCAACGAGAGCCTGGCCAGCCGGGCCTGAGCCGGCGCGGCGGGGCCCGCGGCCCGCCACGGCCCGGCGGGCACGGCTACTCCGGTGCCGCGCCCGGGGGTTGGGCGGCCAGCCAGTGGTAGAGGGCCATCGCCACGCTGGTCGCCAGGTTGTAGCTGGAGACCGCGGGGCGCATCGGCAGGGCCACCAGCGCGTCGGCCTGGGCGCGCAACGCGTCGGTGAGGCCGGCGCGTTCGGAGCCGAAGGCGAGCAACGAGCCGGGCGGCAGGCTCAGTCCGCGCAGGTCGTCGCCCGCCGGGTCGAGCGCGAACAGCGGCCCGGCCGGCAGCTCCGGCACGGTGACCCGCCCCACCGGCAGCGCGTAGTGCAGCCCGGCCGAGGCGCGCAGCACCGCCGGGTGCCAGGGGTCCACCGTGCCGGTGGTGAGCACCCCGGCCGCGCCGACGCCGGCGGCCAGCCGCACCACGGCGCCCACGTTGCCCAGTTGCCGTGGCTCGTCCAACACCACCAGCGGCGCGGGGCGTTCGGCGGCCGGCGGCAGCCCGGCCGGCCTGGCCGGGGCCGGCACCGCCAGCGCCGCGACGCCGGTCGGGTGCGGCCGGCCGACCAGGCCGCGCAGCGCCTGCGGGGTGACCTCGACGAGCGAGCCGGCCAGCCGGTCCACCAGGTCGGGGGCCAGCCGCTCGGCCAACTCCAGGGCGGTGGCCCGGCTGGCGGCCAGCGCCAGCGGCACCTCGGCGCCGAACCGCAGCGCGTGCTTCAGCGCGTGGAACCCGTCCAGCAGCACGTGCCGCTCGGCGAGTAGCCGCCACCGCTCGGCGGCCGGCGCCGGCTCCGTCACGGCCGCTCGGCCCCGGCCGGCGGGGCCGGCTCGGCCGCCTGCCGCGCCTCCCGCTGGGCCTCGTGCTGGGCCGGCTCGGTCGCCGCCCCCACCGGCTGAGCCGCCTGGCTCGCCGGCCGGCGCCGCCCGGCGAGCCGGGTCAGCGGGGCCGTCGCCCAGCTGACCCGGCCGCCGAGCCAGAGCAGGAAGGCGGTGGGCAGGAAGACCGCGTCCATCGCGATCATCGCCAGCGAGAAAAACGGCAGTCCCAACAGCAGGGCGATGCCCAGGTGTTCGCCGACCAGGATGACCAACAGCACGTTCTTGGCCCGCCGGTTGAGCAGCGCGAACGGGAACACCACCTGCGCGAACACCGTGCCGTAGGAGAGCGCCAGCACCAGTAGCCCGCTGCCGGCGATCAACTCGCTCAGCTCCGGCCAGGCGTTGAAGTAGTCCAGGTTGAGCGGGTAGAAGACCGCGGTGCCGTCCTGCCAGCGCGAGCCCTGGATCTTGTACCAGCCGGCGGTGGCGTAGATGATGCAGACCTCGAACATGATCACCAACAGGGCCGCGTTGTGGACCAGGTTGCCGATCATCTCGGAGACGATCCGCGGCTCGCCGTTCGCGTACCGGCGGATGAGCCACCAGAAGGCGTGCACCAGCCACATGCCGCCGAAGAACAGCGACCAGACCAGGCTGTCCAGGCTGCCGGTGACGATCGCCAGCAGCAGCGCGGCGCCCAGCACCGCCCAGATCGCGACGCCCACCGGGTCGCGCGTCGCCGGCACCCCGGCCGCGGCCCGCCGCGCGCGGCGCCTGGCGTCCAGCGACCAGACCTGCCCGCAGCGGGTCAGCACCAGGTACATCGCCATCAGGTGGATCACGTTGTCGCCGCCGTCGCCCATGAAGACGCTGCGGTTCTGCACCGCGAGCACGCCGATCATGAACAGCATCGAGCTGGCCCGGGTGCGCCAGCCGACGAGCAGCGCCACACAGGCGAGGATCGCCAGGTGGTAGACGAACTCGAACCAGAGCGCCGAGTCGGACCACAGCAGCGGGGTGAACGCGCCGGTGTCCTCGACGAACCGGCTGGCCAGGTCGTAGCTCCAGGGGCTGTCCGGGCCGTAGAGCAGCCCCCGGTTGGGCCACTCGCGCACCAGGTACAGCAGCATCGTGAAGGCGAAGCCGATCCGCACGATGGCCGTCTGGTACGGGCCGAGCGCCCGCCGGGTGATGTTGTTGACGCCGCGCAGCAGCGCCGCGTCGAAGCCGCGGCCGAGGCCGGCGAACGGCGACGGCGGGTAGCCGGCCGACGCCGACTCCCGCGGCTCGGGCCGCGACTCGGCCGGCGGCCGTTCGTCGGGCGCGGAACGGGGGGTGGGGACGCTCACGGCCTGGCCTCGTTCCCCGCCGACTCGGCGTTCTCCTCGCTACCGGCCCCGCCGCCGCCCTCGGCGCTTTCCTGCGTCGCGCCGCGCCGCGGGGGCGCGTCGTGCGGCAGGTCGTCGGAGGTCACCGTCCACCAGTCCAGCTCCTGGTAGGTGGGGTCGGTGTCGTACTCCTCGGCGCGCCAGTCGGGCGCCGGGACGCGGGTGTGCGACGCCCGCAGCTGGATGCGCTCCACGGTGCCCAGGTCCAGCCGGTCACCGAGCCGCTCCAGCGCGATCCGGTGCAGGTAGCTCGCGGAGACCTCGCCGCGCAGCCCCACCGGCTCCCCCTCCTCGTTGTGGGACTTGTCGTAGAAGTCCCAACCGCGGCGCAGCATGTTCTGGTTGGAGTGGCTGGGCAGCAGGTTGTACCGGATCTGGTCGACCTCCCAGGCGGTGAGGTCGATCCACTCGGTGACGGTGCCGCTCTGGCCGACGCCCTCGCGTATCTCGGCGCGGACGTGCACCGCCGTGTTGCGCTGGAGCGGGTTGGGCGCGAACAGCTTCCAGTTCTGCTCGAACTCGGGGTACATGTACCCCCGCACGGTGTCCCAGTTCTCCTCGCGGACCGTGTTGGACGGCGCGACGAAGAGGAACACCATCGCCAGGTGCCAGCAGAGGTAGCCGGCGAGCCCCACCCCGGCCACCCCGAGCACCGCCCGGGCCGGCAGCGACAGCGCGCCCAGCCGGACGGACTCGAGCGAGCCCTCCGGTGGTGGACCTTCGTCGCTTCTCTGCGCGCCGCCGGCCTCGTCAGCTGACCCGGCGGCGGTGTCGGATGGCAGCATCTCGACCCGCTCCCCCAACGCTGCCAATGGCAGCGACCACTCAACCCGCTATGACCCCAGCACCGTATCCCGTCCCGCCCGGCTCGCGGCACCGGACCGACGCAACGCCCCCCGGCGCCGGCGCGCGCCCCCGGCGCGCGGCCGCAACCGCCCGGCGCGGTCCCTATCGTGGGACCCATGCCTCGCGCCAACGAGACCTCGATCTTCACCGAGATGACCGAACTGGCCCACCGCACCGGCGCGGTCAACCTCGGTCAGGGCGTGCCCGACCTGGCCGCGCCACCCCAACTGCTGGCCGACGTCGCGGACGCCGTGCTGGCCGGCCGGAACCAGTACCCGCCGGCGGCCGGCCACCCGGCGCTGCGCGCCGCCGTCGCCGAGCACCAGCGCACCCACTACGGCCTCGCGCTCGACCCGGCCACCGAGGTGCTGGTGACGACCGGCGCGACCGAGGCGCTGGCCGCGGCCTGCCTCGCGCTGACCGGTCCGGGCGACGAGATCCTCGCCTTCGACCCGTGCTACGACGCCTACCCGGCGGACGCCGGGCTCAGCGGCGCCAGCCTGGTGGCCGTGCCGCTGGCGGTGGCCGGCGACGGCTTCGCGCTGGACCTCGACGCGCTGCGCGCGGCGCTCACCCCGCGCAGCCGGCTGCTGCTGCTCAACTCCCCGCACAACCCGACCGGCAAGGTCTTCATGCCGGACGAGCTGGCCGCCATCGCCGAGCTGTGCGTGGCACACGGGCTGACCGTGGTCACCGACGAGGTCTACGAGCACCTGGTCTACGACGGCGCCCGGCACCTGCCCATCGCCACCCTGCCGGGGATGCGGGAGCGCACCCTCACCATCTCGTCGGCGGGCAAGACCTTCAGCGTGACCGGCTGGAAGGTCGGCTGGGTCTCCGGACCGGCCGAGCTGGTCGCCGCCGTCGCCTCGGTCAAGCAGTGGCTCACCTACGCGTCGGGCGCCCCGTACCAGGAGGCGATCGCCCGCGCCCTGGGCACGGTGGACGCCTGGGCCGCTGAGCTGCGGGCCACCCTCACCGCCGGCCGCGACCTGCTGGCCGCCGGCCTCGGCGCGGCCGGGCTGACGCCCTACCGCGCGGACGCCGGCTACTTCCTCCAGGCCGACGTCCGCCCGTGGGGCTTCGGGGACGGGCTCCGGCTGTGCCGCCAACTGCCCGAGCTGGCCGGCGTGGTGGCGATCCCGACCAGCGCGTTCCAGCGGGGCGCGGACGCGGCGCCCTGGCTGGTGCGGTTCTCCTTCTGCCGCCGGCACGAGGTGCTCGCGGAGGCCGCCGACCGGCTGGCCGCGCTCGCCGACGCCCCGGGGCGGGGGCCCGCCTAGGCCCCGTCGTTGGGATCTTCGCCGGGCCGCGCCCGGCTCAGAGCACCGTCGGGGGCGCGTCCTGGTCGCTGACCAGCGGGCGGCCGACGGCCTCCCAGGCGTGCATCCCGCCGTCCACGTTGAGCGCGGCCACGCCCTGCTGCGCCAGGAAGGCCGTGACCTGCGCCGACCGGCCGCCGGCCTTGCAGATCACATGGACCGGGCCGTCGCTGGCCAACGCGCGGATCTCCGCGACCCGCTCGACGACCTGCCCCATCGGGATGTGCACCGCGCCCGCCGCGTGCCCGGCGGCCCACTCCGCCGGCTCCCGCACGTCCAGCAGCGCGGCGTTCTCCGGAACCTCACCCGCGTCGACCGCGGGAACCCCAAAACTCATGGGTCCAACCCTGCCACACGCCACCGACAGCGCCCGGTCACTCCTGGGCGGCGGAGAGCCGGGCCAACTCGGCCTCCTTGGTGGCGATCTGCCGGCGCAGCCCATCGGCTACCTCGTCCAGCAGCCGGTCCGGGTCGTCCTCGGCCATCCGCAGCATCGAGCCGATGGCGCTGTCCTCCAGCGCGGCGGCCGCGTCGGCCAGCAGCTCCTTCCGGGAGGCCAGCCACTCCAGCCGGGCGTACAGCTCGTCGCCGGCCGGGACCGCCGGCTCGGGTCGCTGATCGCCGCCGGTCTCCCACTCCTCGGTCAGCTCGCGCAGCGCCTCCTCGTCCCCCCGGGCGTACGCCTGGTTGACCCGGGAGAGAAAGGCGTCCCGGCGTTCCCGTTCCGTCGGGTCGGTCACCAGGTCGGGGTGGCAGCGGCGGGCCAGTTCGCGGTAGAGCTTGCGGGCCTCCTCACCGGGGCGGACCCGGGGCGGCGGCTGGACGGACTGGTCCGTCAGCATCGCGTACCCCTCGGGGGTGAAGCCCTCGCCGTCCAGCCAGCCGTGGAACAGCTCCGAGACCAGCGGCATCGGCGTCACCGCCGCCCTGGCCTCGCGGGCCCGGCGCTCGTCCTCGGGGTCCTTGGTGCGGGCGGCGATCGCCTCGGCGATGCCGGCGTCCAGCTCCTCGATCCGGGCGTAGAGCGGGCCGAGGCGCTGCTCGTGCAGCCGGGAGAAGTTCTCCACCTCGATCCGGTAGGTCTCCACCGCGATCTCGAACTCGATCAGCGCGTCCTCGGCCGCCCGCACGGCCCGGGCGAGTCGTTCCGTGCCCGCGTCCTCGGGCCCGGCTCCGGTCGTCGTCTCGTCCCTCGCCTCGTCACTCACCGGCTCAGCCTATGCCGTCGCCGGGAACCCCGACGCGCACCGCCCCCCGGGGCCGGCGGACCCCGGCGGGGCCGCCGCTGGCCGGCGGTCAGCCGTCGGCCAGCCCGGGGCACTGGCCGGGGCCGGCCAGGTGGGTCTCCGCCCAGCGGGTCAGCTCGGCGAGGGCCGGCCGCAGCGCCAGCCCGGCGTCGGTGAGCGCGTAGCTGACCCGCAGCGGCGGCCCCTCGTGCACCTCCCGGCGGACCAGGCCCGCCTCGACCAGCTCGCTGAGCCGCTCGGAGAGCATCCGCTCGCTGATGCCGGGAACGGCCCGCCGCAGCTCGGCGAAGTGGCCGGGGCCGGCCATCAGGGAGGCCAGCAGCAGGCCGGTCCAGCGCTTGCCGAGCACCCCGAAGACGTGGTGTACGGCGTCGCTCGGGTTGCGACAGCCACCTTCGGCGGCGCCGTCACCACCCCGTCCCTGATCCCTGGCAGCCCTCATGGTGCCAGCGTACTTGCGTCTCACCGGAAGAGAGCTACTGTAGAAAAGTAAGCAGCTTCGCTAGCCGAAGCTGCCGCTTTTTGTACACCTACTTACTCGAATGACGCCGCTTGTCCTTCCCGCCCAGGAGGCACCGCCCATGGCCACGCTGCTGCACCTCGACTCCTCGCTGAACGGCGACAACTCGGTCTCCCGCGAGGTGACCAGGACCTTCCGGGAGTCCTGGGAGGCCCAGCACCCGGAAGGCACGGTGATCTACCGCGACCTGACCGTCGACCCGCTGCCGCACCTCGACGCCGCCGGGCACTACGCGCCCACCGTGCCGGCCGAGCAGCGGACCGCCGAGCAGCGGGCGGCGCTGGCCGTGCGCGAGGAGCTGATCGCCGAGTTCGAGTCGGCCGACGCCGTGGTGATCGGCGCCCCGCTCTACAACTGGGGCGTGCCCACCCCGCTGTTGACCTACCTGCACCAGATCGTGCTGATCGGCCGCACCGCCGGCGAGACGTCGAGCGTCTCCGGCAAGCCGGTCACCGTGGTCACCAGCCACGGCGGCTCCTACGCGCCCGGCACCCCGCGCGCGGGGCAGGACTTCAGCACCCCCTACCTGAGGCAGTTGCTGGGCACCGCGCTCCAGACCGACGTGCGGTTCATCCTCGCCGAGCTGACCCTGGCCCGGGTGGTACCCGCGATGGCCGAGCTGGTCGACCAGGCCGACGCCTCCCGCGCCCAGGCGCACGAGGCGGCGCGCGACCTGGGCAAGGAACTGGCCACCCAACTCGCGGCCTGACCCGACGCGAGGCGGCGCACCCGGAGGCGGCGCACCCGGGCGCTCGGCGGGGTGGCGGGGGGGCCGCGGAGCGGCAGGGCCGGGGGCGACGGGGCGGGGGGCGGCGGGCTCGGCGGGCGGCGGCGATGAGTTCGGGCCGGCCGCCGGGTCCACCCGGTATGACACCAACCATCGATCCGACCGAATCCCCCGACTCCCCCGGCGCCGACGCGCCCCGGCCGTCCTCGTCGTCCCCGTCGTCCCCGTCGCCCGAGCCGGCCCAGCCCGACCTCGGCCCGGTCACCCGGCGGGTGGCGGAGCTGCTGCCCGGGGTCGCCGACGGGCACCTCGACGGCCCGACGCCCTGCCCCGGCATGCCGGTGCGTGACCTGCTCGGCCACCTGCTCGGCCTCACGCTCGCCTTCCGGGCCGCCGCCCGCAAGGAGTTCGGGCCGCTCACCGACACCGACCCCAACTCCCCGGACGCCCCGCCCCCGTCCCTCGACGGCGACTGGCGCGGCCGGCTCGCCGACCAGCTCGCCGAGTTGGCCACCGCCTGGCAGGACCCGGCCGCCTGGCGGGGGCAGACCAGGGCCGGCGGGATCGACCTGCCGGGTGAGGTAGCCGGCGCGGTGGCGCTCAACGAAGTACTGGTGCACGGCTGGGACCTGGCCCGTGCCACCGGGCAGCCCTACGACGTGGACCCGGCCGCCGCCGAGGTCGCCACCGCGCTGCTCGCCGCCGACGCGGACGACCCCGAGGCCCGGCAGGGCGACCCGTTCGGGCCGGCTCTGCCGGTGCCGGCGGGGGCGACGCCGTTGACCCGGGTCATCGCGCTGGCCGGCCGTTCCCCGTCCTGGACGCCGCGCGACGGGGCGTGATCGACTGCTCCCATGGAGGCGTTGGCGGCGAGCGCGATAGCGGTACTCGGCACCCTGCTGGGGGCCACGGTGAACCACCTCTTCCAGTGGCGGAACACCGAACGGGCCCAACTCCTGGCCCGCCAGGAGCGGTTGCGGGCCGAGCGGCTGGACGCGCTCGCCGGCTACGCCAGCTCCCTGACCGACTACCGCAGGGCGCTCATCCACCGCTGGTGCTGTCTCCACGACGAGCGGCCGCCCGGCGACCCCACCGAGGCGCGGATGGCGAGCTACGAGCGGTTGAACGAGGCGCGGCACGCGCTCTTCCGCTGCCAACTGCTCTTCCATGACTGCCCCAAGCTGATCGCGCGGGCCCAGGAGGTGATGGCGCGGGTGGCCGAGATCCACGACGCTGGGGACGACCCGGAACGGCTGGACGAACTGCGGCACAGCACCCGGGAGTTGATCGACGGTCTCGTCGGCCACGCGGCCCGGGAGCTGACCGAGGCGTCCTGACCGCGCCGGCCCCGGGTGGGCCGGCCCGCCCCGGGCCCGCCGACGGGCCGTCCTTCCGCGCTACGGTGGACCGGTCCGGGGGGCGCGGCGGTCGGCGACCGACGGCGCGGTACCCGCGGGAACGGAGCCAGGATGACGGCCGACGCGGGGGGAGCCGGGGAACCAGCGGCCGTGGCCGCGCTGTTGGCACGGCTGGCCAGGCACGCGGCGGGCGACCGGTCCGCGGTGCTCGGGGCGGCCGCCGAGGCAGAGTTGCGGCAGGTCACGGAGCACGGCGAGCGGCACGGCTACCCGCCGCGTTCGCTGGTGACGCTGGGCCGCGTCCGACTGACGAGGTTCCGGGAGACCGGGGAGCCGGCCGAGTACCGGGCGGCGGCGCTGGCCTACGAGCCGCTGTGGCTGGGGCGGTTGGTCGAAGACCCCGAGCCGGGCCCGGCCGGCGCGGCTCCGGAGGAGATCGCCGGCCGCGCCACCCGGCGCGGCGGCGCGCTGCTGAGCCACTTCCTGGCGACCCGCGATCCGGAGCAACTGCTGCCGGCGCGGGCGGTGTTCGACCGGGCACTGACCGAGCTGCCAACGACCCACCGGCTGAGTCCTGTTGTGGATTCCGGCCGGGCGCACGTGTTTCTGACGGCCTATCAGTATCTGCGGTGGCGCGACGCGCTGCCGGTGGGCCTGCGCGCGGTGCGCGGGATGTTGTCGCTGCCGTCCGGCCAACTGCCGGCCTCGCTCGGGCACCAGCTGTTGGACCTGCACCAACAGGACGGCGCACAACAGCCGTTCGAGCTGGGCGTCGAGGCCCTTGTCCACAGCCTGGGGACAACGCCGCCACCCCCGACGGCCGAGCGGCTGGCGACCCTGGTCCGGCTCACCGGGGCGCTGCTCCGCCAGCTGGGCCGGACGGGTGATACGGCGCGCACCAGTCACACCGCGGACCGGGTCGCGGAGCTGCTGAGCCGGGCCAGGCCGGTCCAGCCGGCGCACCGGGCCGAGTTCGAGGAGCTGCTCCGCCACGCCGGGGACGGCGAGGGGGCCGCCCGCACCCTGCGGATCGGCCTGCTCCGGGCCCTGACCCACCCGCCCGCCGCGCCACAACTGCGCCAGCTGGGCCGCGAGTTGCGCGCCCGGCACGCCGAGACCGGCGATGCGGCGGCGCTGGCCGAGGCGATCGGCGTGCTGCGCGCCGCGGTGGACGCCGAGCCGACCGCTGCCGGATGGGCCGCGCTGGCCAACGCCCTGTCCACCGCCGCCGCAGCGGGGCTGCCGGCCGGCGACCCCGGGGAGGCCGTCGAGGCCGCCGAGCGGGCCCTGGCCCTGGCCCCGGAGGCCCCGGAGGCGCTCTCCGCGCTGGCCAACGCGCTGACCCGACACCCGGAGCGGCGCAGCGACCCGGCCGCCGTCACCCGGGCCGTCGAGCTGCACGCCCGCGCGACCGAGCTGCTGCCCGACGGGCACCCGGCCGCCGTCCACAGCCTGTTGAACACCGCCCGCGCCCGCGCCTGGCTCGGCCGGCTGGACCGCACGACCGAGCCGCTGGACCGGGCCGTCGCCGAACTCCGCGCCGCCAGGACCGCACTCCCCGCCGATCACCCGCATCGCGGCGCCGTGGACCTGGAGTTGGCCGCCCTGCTGCTGGACCGCGACGAACTGGACCCGAGCGAGGCCGCGTTGACCGAGGCGCTCGGCCTGCTGCGCGGTCTGCCAGCACCCCGGGCCCCGGCGGCCGGACCGCTGCTGCTGCGCGCGCTGCGGCTGCGCCACCAGCGGCGGGGCGCGGACTCCCCGGAGTCGCTCGACGAGGCGCTGGCGTTGGCGCTGCCGGCCGGCCCGCCGGCCCCGGACGCCGTCGGCGCCGCCGACCCCGACTGGACCGCCGAGCTGGCCGCTCTCTACCAACTGCGTCCGGAGCCAGTGCTGTTGGCGGAGCTGGTGCCGCTGGCCCGGCGGGACGCCGAGGCCGCCGGCCCCGGCGCCCCCAGGCACGCGCCCGCGCGGCTGCTGCTCGGGCGGGCCCTGGTCTGGCGGTACGAGGCCCACCTGGACCCAGCCGCGCTGACCGAGGGCGCCGCCCTGCTGACCGGGCTCGCCAACGGGGACGGCGACCCGGCCGTCGCCCGGGCCGCGCTGGCCCCGGCCACCCACGCCAGGCGGCTGGCCGCCGCCCGGCTGGCCCCGGCGGCCCGGGCCGCCCTGGCCACCGGCTCCGACCTCTTCGCCGAGCTGGTCACGACGCACCTGCGGGAACTGGACGAGGTGGTGCGGCTCGGCCGGGCCGCCGTGGCCACGCACCCCGAGCCGGGCCGGGAGCGGGGGGAGGCGCGCGTCGACCTGGCCCTCGCCCTGCTGGCCAGGGCCGAGTTCGGCGAGCCGGACCCGGACCTGGCTGAGGCCGTCGCGCTGCTCCGGTCGGCGATCGACGACCCGGCCAACGCGGCCACGCCCCAAGCCGGTTGGCTGGTCAACCTGTCGGTGGCGCTGCGTCTTCGGTACGCCGGGACCGGCAACCAGGCGCTGCTGGCCGAGTCGCTGGTCCGGGCCGACGAGGCCCTGGCCGGCACCCGCCCCGGCCAGCCGGAGCGGCTGCGGGCGGCCGCCGCCCGGGCCGCCGCGCTGGCCGACCGGTACCGGGCCCTGGGCGACCCGGCGGACGGCGCGGCGGCCCAGGCCGGGCTGCAGGCCGCGGCCGACACGGCCGGGGCGTCGCTCCCCGACCGGCTCTCCGCCGCCGGCGACGCGGCCCGTGTCGCCGTCGAGCGCGGCGACTTCGAGGCGGCCACCGGCGCCTACGAGACGGCCGTCGCGCTCCTGCCCGAGCTGGTCGGCGGCTGGCTGGCCGGCGACCCGGCCGGGCGGCGCGCCGCGGCGGCGGAGGCCGCGCTCGGCGCCTACCCGCCGCTGGCGGCCGAGGGCGCCAGCTGTGCGCTGCGTCTGGGCCAACCCGACCGCGCCCTACGGTTGTTGGAGCGTGGCCGTGGGGTGCTGCTGGGGCAGGCGCTGACCACCCGTAGGGAGCTGGCCGGGCTGCGTGCCGGGCACCCGGCGCTGGCGGTCGAACTGGCCGACCTGGCCGCCGATTCGGCCGCCGAGCGGCCGGGCGCCGCGACCCGGCTGGCCGAGCTGCTGACCCGGATCAGGGCCCGCCCCGGCCTCGCCGGCTTCCTCGCCCCGGCCGGCCCCGACCCGGCCAGGTTGGCCCTCCCGGGGCCGACCGTGGTCGTCAACCTCAGCCGACTCGGGGCGCACGCCCTGCTGTTGGCCGACGGCCGGCGGGAGGTACTGCCGCTGCCCCGGCTCGACCCGCGGGACGCGGTGCGCCGCTGTGTCGACTTCCTGACCGCGGCGGCCACCGTCGGCGACCAGGCGCGCACCGCCGAGCAGCGCCGGGCGGCCGGCGAGGTGGTGCGTGCCACCCTCGGCTGGCTGTGGACGACCGTCGCCGAACCGGTGCTCACCGCCCTGGAGTTGCCGCGCACCGACCGGCCGCCCCGGCTCTGGTGGTGCCCCACGGGTCCGCTCACCGGGCTGCCGTTCCACGCGGCGGGCGACGGCCGGGACGCCGTGCCGGACCACGTCGTCTCCTCCTACACCGCCACCCTGGCCGCACTGGGCCCGGCCGAGCCGCCGCCTCCGAAGACGCCGCCGCCCGCCGCCGGCCGACTGCTGGTGGTGGACGCCGCGCACGCCACCGACGAGGTGCGGGCGCTGACCGCGCTGTTCCCCACCGCGACCGTGCTCGCCGGGCCGGCCGCCACCCGGGCGGCGGTGCGCGCCGCCCTGCCCGACCACGACCGGGTGCACTTCGCCTGCCACGCCACCGTGGACCCGGTGCGGCGGCTGACCGGCCGGCTGGTGCTGGCCGACGGCACCCTCGCGCCGCACGACCTGGCCGAACTCGAACTCCCCCGGGCGGAGTTGGCCGTACTGGCGGCCTGTGCCTCGGCGGCGGGCTCGCTGGACCTCCAGGACGAGGCCCAACACCTCGCCACCGCCTGCCAACTCGCCGGCTACCGGCAGGTGATCGCCACGCTCTGGCCCATCACCACCCCCCAGGCCGCCGTCTTCGCCCGCCTCCTGCACACCCACCTCGACCGGGGCGCCCCGCCGGCGTTGGCGCTGCACCGCACCGCCGGGACCATCCGCCGCCACTACCCCGACCGCCCCTGGCTCTGGTCCCCCTACCTGCACCTGGGCCGCTGACCCGGCACCTCAGGCCCGGTCCGCCAGATCCCCCAGATCCGCCCGATCCGCCACCGAGGACTCGACGGGCTCACCACGGGTCCAGCCGGGTCACGAAACGGAGCCGGGTGCGGTCGGCCGGGAGGGTGATCCGGGACAGCTCGACGGTGCTGCCGTCGGTGGCCACCGAGCGCTGGCTGAGCCGGATCACCGGTGCCCCGGGCGACACCCCGAGCGCCTCGGCCTCGGCGCCCAACGCCGGCCCCACCTCGGTGACCTCCTCCTCGATGCGCGCCAACTCGATGCCGACCGTGCGCAGTTGGTGGTGTGTGCCGCCGGGCCACGGCTCCCTCGTCTCGTCCAGCAGCGCCGGATTGCCCGCCACCCTGGCCCGCACCAGAAAGGAGCTGGTGAGGTTGAACGGCGCCGACTCACGCCCGTAGCGGGTCCGGTACACCCGCTCCACCAGCGCCGTTCCCTCCGGGACGCCGAACGCCTCGGCCAGCGCCCGGTCGGCCACCGCCTCGTGGTAGCTGGCGCTGAAGACCAGGTCGTCCATGGTCAGCCCGGTGTCCCGCTCGGTCACCCCGGTGCCGGCCCGGACCTGGTGGCTCTGCCGGGCGCGGTCCTTCTCCCACTGGTGGCGCTCGTTGGAGCGCAGCACCCGGCGGCGCGGCGAGCGGGCCACGAACCGGCCGTCCGGCCGCCGTTCGACCAGCCCCTCGGCGGCCAGCGCGGCCAGCGCCAGCCGCCCGGCCGCCCCGTCCCCGCCGGCCAGCTCGTGCTCCGGGGGCAGCGGCTGGCCGGCCGCCCAGTCGCCGGCCCGGAGCCGCTCCCGCAGCTCCTCGGCGATCTCCCGATCGGTCATCGACATCGCGCTCCGCCTCCCGCGTCCGCCACCGGTCCACCAGCCACCGGCCCAGGCACCGGCGACCCCGGGCAACGTATCCAGCTTTCGACCGCTTCGCCCGCTTCCCCGAGGGCGTGCCGTGTCCCGCCGGCACCCGCGGAACGCGGCGGAACGGGACGCGGCGGGACGGGACGGGACGGGGCCGGCCGGCCGGTCGGTCGGCGCCAACTCAGCGACCGGCCGGAACGCCCCGGTCCAGGTCGTCGAGGCGGCCCCGGATCTCGGCGGCCGCCGGATCGCCGAGCGCCTCGTAGTGTTCGAGTGCCGACCGCCAGTGCCCGCCGGCATCCTCGAAGTCTCCGTTACCGACCAGGAGTTCGGCGAGCGCCGCGTGCGTCCTGGCCAACGCCCGGCGGTCGTCGGCCTCGGTGGCCACCGCCAGCGCCTCCCGGCACCGGCGCACCGCCGCCGCCGGCCGGCCGGCGGCGGCCTGGGTCGCGGCCAGCTCGTTGAGCGACTCCACCAGCGTGTGCCGGGCGCCGATCGCCCGGGCCAGCGCCAGCGCGTCCTCGTGGCAGCCCAGCGCCCGCGCGTGCCGGCCGGCGCGCCGCGCGACCACACCCAGCACCCGGAGGCAGTCCAGCTCCACGGCCCGGAAGCCGTTCTCCCTGGCCGCGGCCAGACCGCGCCGGGCGTGGTCGCCGGCCTCGGCGTCCCGGTCCATCAGCAGGCAGAGGTCGGCCAGCCCGGCGAGCGCGTTGGACACGCTGGTCTGGTCACCGTCCTCCTCGCAGCGGGCCAGGACGATCCGCAGCTGGCCCACCGCCTCCTCGTACCGCCCGAGTTCCCTGAGGCAGCGGGCGAGGTTCACCAGGGGCGCGCGGCGCAGCGGCCAGGGCACCGAGGGGTCGGCCAGCCGGAGCGCCTGCTCGAACTCCCGCACCGCCGCGGCGAACTCGCCCCGACGGCCGTAGGCGATGCCCAGGTTGTTGTGCGCGGCGGACTGCCAGTCCGGGCTGCCGGCCCGCTGGTAGGCGGCCAGCGCCGCGCCCAGGTGGGCCAGTGCCTCCTCGCCGTCCCGGCCCATCTGGTCCAGGGTCTTGCCCAGGTGGTTCCTGGCGTGCGCCTCGGCGAGCGGGTCGCCGAGGGCACGCGCCGCGGCCAACTCCCGGCTGTACAGCTGGATCGCCTCGTCCGGGTAGCCGGCTATGTAGAGGTGCCGCCAGAGGGTCTCCGCGATGTCGACGGTGAACCGCGGCGCCCCGTCCCTGGTGAGGTCGAGCAGGTTGGTCCGCTCGGCGTCCAGCCAGCGCCGGGCCTGGTCGTTCGAGGTGAACCGGGGCGCGGCGCCGGTCCAGACCGGCGGCGTGGGGCGGCGGAACGCCTCGTGCGGTACCACCACGTCCATCGCCGCGGCGGCGGTGGCCAGGTAGTAGTCCCGCAACCGGCCAAGCGCGGCGGTGCGTTCGTCCTCGCCGGCCACCTCCGACCCGCCCGTGGTGCCGGCCCCGACCTCGCCGCCAGCCGCTACCCCGTCCCCGAACTCGTCCCCGAACCCGACCCCGAACTCGACCCCGAACTCGACCCCGGATCCCGGCGCTCGGCCGAGGTGCCGTCCAGCCCCGCCCGCCAGCTCGGCGGCGTAGGCCCGCAGCAGGTCGTGCAGTTGGTACCGGCCACCGTGCGGCCGCTCCACCAGGTGGCTACGCGTCAGCTCAGCCAGCGCGGCCCGCGCGGCGGCCAGATCGAGACCGGCCAGGGCGGCGGCCGCGTGGCAGTCCAGATCCGGCCCTGGGTGCAGCCCGAGCAGCCGGAACAGCCGTGCCGCGGGCGACCCGAGCCGCCGGTAGGACCAGGAGAACACCGCCCGCATCGCGGTGTACGGATCGTCCAGGTCCAGTACGTGCAGGGCCTCCTGACGCCCCGCCAGCTCCGTGGCCAGCGCCTCGATCGACTGCCCCGGCCGGGAGCTGACCAGGTCGGCGGCGATGCGCAGGGCGAGCGGCAGCCGGGCGCAGCGTTCCACCAGCGCGGCCACCGCCGCCGGCTCGGCCGCCCCGCGCTCGCCGAGCAGCCGGCCCAGCAGCGCCCTGGCGTCCGCGGCCGGCAGCCGGTCCAGGCTGATCCGGTGCGCGCCCTCCCGCACCACCAGGCCGGACAGCGTGTCCCGGCTGGTGATCACCGTGGCGCAGGTCGGACTGCCCGGCAGCAGCGGCCGCACCTGCGCCACGCTGTTGGCGTTGTCCAACACCACCAGCATCCGGCGGCGGTCCACCAACGTCCGGAACCTGGCCGCCCGTTCGGCCAGGTCGGTCGGGATCGCCGGCCCCGCCAGGCCCAACGCCCGCAGGAACCCGGCCAGCGCGTCGGCCGGGGCCAGCGGCTGGTCGGGGCCGTAGCCGCGCAGGTCGACATAGAGCTGGCCGTCGGGGAACCGGTCCCGCACCCGGTGCGCCCAGTGCACGGCCAGCGCCGTCTTGCCCACCCCCGCGGTGCCGGCCAACGCGGAGATCAACAGCGGCGCCGAGCCCGACACCAGAGCGTGCAACTCGGCCAGTTCGGCCTCCCGGCCGGCGAACCCGACCACGCCGGCCGGTAGTTGTGCCGGCGCCGCCGACCGGCCAGGGACGGGGCGCGGACCGGGCGCCCGCAGCGGGCCACCGGCCAGGATCAGCCGCTCCAACTCCCGCAGCTCGGGGCCCGGTTCCAGGCCCAGCTCCTCAGCCACCTGGCGCCGCGCCCGCCGGTAGGCGGCCAACGCCTCCTCGCGGCGTCCCGCCTGGTAGAGGGCCGTCATCAACAGCGCCTGCGGACCCTCCCGCAGCGGGTGGGCGCGGGCCAGCTCGTCCAGCTCGGGGATCACCGACTCGCCGGCGCCGTCCGCCAACTCCGCCTGGTAGAGCGCCTCCCGCGCGACCAACCGGCGCTCGGCGAGCCGCCGCGCCCAGTCGTCCAACTCGGGCGTGGCCAGTGAGCTGAACGGATCACCACGCCACAGGTCGAGCGCGGAACGCAGCAGGGCGGCGGCCCGCCGGGGATCAGTGGTGGCCAGCACCGTGGCCTCGTCGACCAGCGACTCGAACCGTTCGGCGTCCAGCTCCGCCGGCCGCACCACCAGCCGGTAACCGCTCTGCTCCCAGCGGAGCCGGTCGGGCTCGCCCAACACGGACCGCAGCCGGTGCACATGAAGGTGCAGCTTCTGGACTGCCCGGGGGTCGGAGTGCTCGCCCCACAGCGCGTCCACCAGAAAGTCGACGGACACCGACCGGTTGGCCCGGGACAGCAACACCCCCAGCAGCGTGCCCCGCAGCCGGCCGGTCACCACCTGCGCCCGGCCGTCCCGCCGGACCTCCAGCGGGCCCAGCACCACGAACTCCATCAGCGTTCCCCGTTCCCCCGGTTACTCCCCGCCCGCCGCCCCCGTCGCGGCGCGCGCTCCCCCGCGGACGACCAGGCCGGCACACGGCGCCGGGCAGCGGCCCGTCGTGGGCGGGGACCCCCGAGGATGCCAGGTGGAGCCCGCTCCAGCACAGCCGCCGGGCACCCGCCGGTGCCCGGCGCCGACTCGGCTAAGGTCCCGGCATGAGCTTCGACTGGGTCGGTCTGAAGAGCGAGATCACCCGGCAGGTCGTGGACTTCGTACGCGCCACCCGCGCCGCGCACCCGGACGAGCGCCTGTACGCCGCCGCCCTCCACGCGTTCTACGCCGAGACGGGCGGCCAGATACTCTCCCCCCTCGTCGGCGTCGCCAGCGAGGAGTGGCTCGCCCAAGCCGCCCGAACCCCGGCCGACGCGGCCGACCTGCGCTGGAGCGCGGCCGACTGGCCCCGGCAACTCGACCCGACCGCCACCGGCACCGCCTGGGTCGCCCCCGTGGCGGCCCACGCGTGCGCCGCCCACGGCGCGCACTGGGACGAGGTGCACGACCGCTACCTCCACCACACCTCCCGCGCCTGCGTCCGAGCCCGCGCCGCCCTCGTCACCGCCGGCGACGTCCCCGCGGACTTCCTCGTCATCCCCCTCGACGAGGAGTTCGCCCTCCTCCCCACCACCCTCACCCCGACCGAACTGGCCCACCACTTCCCGTTCCTGCTGGACGCCTGAGGGCGGGCTCGGCATCAGGAGCGTGGTGCGTGCCGCTGGCGCTCGAAGCGCGCCAACAGCGCACGATGACGCGCCCGCGCCCACCCCACCAGGCGGCCGGTCAACAGCGTGCCGCCCAGCAGGGCCACCCCCAGCACGGCCAACAGGGCGCCGGGCCAGCCGGTCTGCCGCGTCGACCACGCCAGGAACAGGGCCAACACCCCGCCGACCACCAGCACGACGACCAGCCGCGTCCGCCCCTCGTACGCCAGCCGATGCAGGGCCAGCCGGGCCTCGCCGGCCCTGACCGGATGCACCGTCCCCGGCACGTCATGCAGGTGTGGCGGCCAACACCCCGCCCACCAGACCCCGGTCGCCCGATAGGACCGCCACGTCCAGGCGGCCCGCCGCCGCGCCGCCTCGCTGTCGTCCCGCCGGAACACCAACCGGTAGGGCACCTGCTGGCTGGTGGTCCTGACCTCGTCCACCACATAGCCGAACTCGTAACCGATCGCGACGACGTTCCCCAGCTCAAGCCGCACCGGGAACTCCACCCGAGGCGAGCCGTCGAACCGCCCGACGATCTCCCACTCCCGCACCGCCGACCCTCCCTCGTGGTCCCCACACCCCCGCACAACGACGTAGCCCCCGACCGCTGAACGGTCGGGGGCTACGTGACAGCCCGGTGAAGGCTGGGCGGAGGATACGAGATTCGAACTCGTGAGGGTGTGAACCCAACACGCTTTCCAAGCGTGCGCCCTAGGCCTCTAGGCGAATCCTCCGCCGGACACGATACAAGACCGGGGAGTGTGGTCGCGAACCGTGCCCCGGTTGGGCCGGGGGTGTGAGGGGAGCGGGCGGCATCCGGTAGGGTTGGCGGTAGCCCCTCACGCGGCGCTATCTCGTTGAACTCCCCCAGGGCCGGAAGGCAGCAAGGGTAGGCGAGCTCTGGTGGGTGCGTGAGGGGCCCTCGCGTTGTCAGTGGGGGCCTATATCGTCGGTGTTGTGTCCTCCCTCGCGCTGTACCGCCGCTACCGACCCGAGACCTTCGCCGAGGTCATCGGGCAGGAGCATGTCACCGACCCGTTGCAGCAGGCCCTGCGGAACAACCGGGTCAACCACGCGTATCTGTTCAGCGGGCCGCGAGGCTGTGGCAAGACCACCAGCGCGCGCATCCTCGCCCGCTGTCTCAACTGTGAGCAGGGCCCCACGCCCACCCCGTGCGGCACCTGCCAGTCCTGCCGTGACCTGGCCAGGAACGGCCCCGGCTCGATCGATGTGATCGAGATCGACGCGGCCTCGCACGGCGGCGTGGACGACGCCAGGGACCTGCGGGAGAAGGCCTTCTTCGGGCCGGCCGCGAGCCGGTACAAGATCTACATCATCGACGAGGCGCACATGGTCACCTCGGCGGGCTTCAACGCCCTGCTGAAGGTGGTGGAGGAGCCTCCCGAGCACCTGAAGTTCATCTTCGCGACCACGGAGCCGGAGAAGGTCATCGGCACCATCAGGTCGCGGACCCACCACTATCCGTTCCGGCTGGTGCCCCCCGGCACTCTTCGGGAGTACCTGGCCGAGGTCTGCGCCAGCGAGAGCATCCCGGTCGCGGAGCCGGTGCTGCCGCTGGTGGTGCGGGCCGGCGCCGGCTCGGTGCGGGACTCGATGTCGGTGATGGACCAGCTCCTGGCCGGCGCGACCGAGGCCGGCGTCACCTACGAGATGGCCACCGCGCTGCTGGGCTACACGGACGGCGCCCTGCTGGACAGCGTGGTCGACGCCTTCGCCGCGGGGGACGGCTCGGCCGCCTTCGGGGTGGTGGACCGGGTGATCGAGGGCGGTCACGACCCGCGCCGCTTCGTGATGGACCTGCTGGAGCGGCTGCGTGACCTGCTGATCCTGGCGGCGGTCCCGGACGCGGCGGAGAAGGGCCTGATCGACGCCCCCGTCGACGTGCTGGACCGGATGCGGGAGCAGGCGACCCGGATGGGCGCGGCCGAGCTGAGCCGGGCCGCCGACCTGGTCAACACCGGGCTGACGGAGATGCGCGGCGCCACCTCGCCCCGCCTGCAGCTCGAACTGATCTGCGCGCGGGTGCTGCTGCCCGCCGCCTACGGGGACGAGCGCTCCCTGCAGAGCCGGCTGGAGCGGCTGGAGCGGGGCGTGGTGCTGGCGGGCCCCGGCGTCCAGCCGCAGCCACAGGCCCAGCCACAGACTCAGCCCCAGCCGCAGTCCCCGCCACCGGCCCAGGCCCCACCGCAACCGCCCGCCCCGGCTCCGGCTCCGGCTCCGGGACAGCCGCAGCACCAGAGGCCGGCCGCGGCTCCCGGCGCCGGCCAGCCGGCCGCGCCACCCCAGGCCGCCCAACCCCCGGCCGCGCCGGCCCAGCCCCCGGCGGCGCCGCCCGCCGCGCCCCCCGGGGCCTGGCCCACCGGCGCCGCGCCGGCCGCCGCCCCCCGCCCCGGCGCCTGGCCGGGCGCGGCCACGCCGCCCGCCGCCGCCCCGGCCCCGGCGGCGGCGCCCGCGCCCGCCCCCGCGGCGCCCCCGGCGGCCCGGCCGCCGGTCGGCGCCCCGGCCGGCGGCGACCCGGCCCAGGTCCGCCAGCTGTGGCCGGACATCCTGGACGCGGTCAAGCAGCGCCGCCGCTACAGCTGGATTCTGCTCAGCCAGAACGCCCAGGTCGTCGGCTTCGACAGCGCCAGCAGCACGCTCCGGCTCGGCTTCGCCTCCGCCGGCGCCAAGGACAACTTCGTCAACAGCGGCAGCGAGGACGTGCTGCGCCAGGCGCTCAACGACCGGATGGGCGTCTCCTGGCGGATCGAGGCCGTGGTGGACCAGGGCGGCGGCGGGGGCGGCGGCGGTCTCCGTCCCGGCGGCCCTGGTCCGGCCGCGCCGCCCGCCGCCCCGCCGGCCCCGCCCCGGCCCGCGGCCGCCGCGCCGCAGGCGTCCGCCGCCCCGCCGGCGCCGGCGCCCGCCGCGGCTCCGCCGCCGCAGCCGCCGGTGGCCGAGGCGCCCTCGCCGCCCCGCCCCCGGGTGGCCGCCGAGGACGACATGCCGGCCGAGGACGACGCGGACCTCGACGAGACGGCGCTCAGCGGTTACGAGTTGATCGTCCGCGAGCTGGGAGCGACGGTTCTGGAGGAGATTCACCACGAGTGAGACCGATGCGGGTGGAGCCCGTACGCTCAGGGGTACGCATTTGTTGTCGATAGCCCAGGAGTGAAGCCCGTGTTCCCTGGTGGCGGTGGGGTCGATATGCAGCAGTTGCTGCAGCAGGCCCAGAAGATGCAGCAGGATCTCGCCACGGCGCAGCAGGAGCTGGCCGAGACCCCGGTCGAGGGCAGCGCGGGCGGTGGTCTGGTCAAGGCCACGGTCACCGGTTCCGGTGAGCTGACCGCGCTGGTGATCTCCCCCGCCGCCGTGGACCCCGAGGACACCGAGACCCTGGCCGACCTGGTGATCGCCGCCGTTCGCGACGCCAACAACGCGGCGCAGGAGTTGGCCAAGACGAAGCTCGGCCCGCTCGCCCAGGGGCTGGGCGGCGGCGGCTTCCCCGGGCTGCCGCTCTGAGCAGGCCGGCTGTTGCCATGGCGACGGTGCGGCAGGCCCGTCGGACCCCGGGGGCGGCCTGGCCCGCGGCGGTCCGGCCCCCGGCCGGGGTTCGGTCGACGGTGGCCCGCCCCCCGGCGGGGGTTCGGTCCGTGGTGGCGGCTCCCCCGGTGGGAGCGGCCACCGACCCGGCGGTCACGTGGGGTGACCGCGTGGACGGCGCAGGTGGAAGTGGAAGAGGCATCCCGTGTACGAGGGCGTAGTCCAGGAACTCATCGACGAGCTGGGGCGGCTGCCGGGCGTCGGCCCGAAGAGCGCCCAGCGGATCGCCTTCCACATCCTCCAGTCCGAGCCGGCCGACGTGCGCCGGCTCGCGCACGCCCTCACCGAGGTCAAGGAGCGGGTCAGGTTCTGCACGCTGTGCGGCAACGTCGCGCAGGAGGAGCGGTGCCGGGTCTGCGCTGACCCGCGCCGGGACCCCACGGTGCTCTGCGTGGTCGAGGAGCCCAAGGACGTGGTGGCCATCGAGCGGACCCGGGAGTTCCGGGGCCGCTACCACGTGTTGGGGGGCGCGATCAGCCCGATCGACGGGGTGGGCCCGGACGACCTGCGGATCAGGGAGCTGCTGGCCCGGCTCGCCGACGGCTCCGTCACGGAGTTGATCCTGGCCACCGACCCCAACCTGGAGGGGGAGGCGACGGCGACCTACCTGGCGCGGATGGTAAGCCCCCTGGGCCTTCGGGTCACCCGGCTAGCCAGCGGCCTGCCGGTGGGGGGAGACTTGGAGTATGCCGACGAGGTCACCCTGGGCCGCGCCTTCGAGGGCAGGCGGCTGCTTGATGTGTAGCGCGTCGCGGTGCGACGCGGTGCGGTGTGACGCCGGGACGGCGGCGGTGTCGGCGGCAGCCGGCCCGGCCGCCGCCCGGGCAGACGTAGCGACCGTTGGGGAGGCGACCGCCTGATGTCCGATGCGACGACGGAGCCGGAGATCGATCAGACGCCCATGGACCAGATCGAACAGGCCGGCCTGTTGGCGCGGGGGGCCGGCGCGGCGCGTACGGACGGGCTGGCCGGCGCCGCCGGGCCGGACAGCTTCTCGGTGCAGGTCGCGGACCAGATCGAGAGCTTCGTGGTCGCGGTGGCCGAGGTGGCCAAGGGCGACGACCCGGACAGCGCGGTGCCCTACCTGCTGTTGCAGGTCTCGCAACTGCTGCTGGCGGGCGGCCGGTTGGGCGCGCACGAGGACATCGTGCCGGACGAGCGGTACGAGCCGGACACCGGTCCCGACCCGGACATGGACTCGCTGCGCGAGGGGCTGGCCGTGCTGCTGTCCCCGGTGGACGTGTACTCCGAGGTCTTCGACCCGTATGTGCCGCACGCCACCCCGGTCGCGGCGCGGATATCGGACGATCTGGCGAACATCGTCAGCGACCTGCGGCACGGCATGGCCCACTACCGGGAGGGCCGGGTCAGCGAGGCGCTGTGGTGGTGGCAGTTCTCGTACCTGACCAACTGGGGTCCGACCGCCAGCGCGGCGCTGCGCGCCCTCCAGTCGCTGGTGGCGCACGTGCGGTTGAACACCCCGCTGGCCGACCTGCACGGGCTGGACACCGACAGCGCGGCGGAGGACGGCGATCTGGAGCGGCAGGCCGGCCGGGTGATGGCGGCCGAGATCGGCGCGCCCCTGGGGCTCACCACCCGCGACGCGCGCTGAGCGTCGGCGCTCCGGGCGGCGCGCGCCGCCCGCACACCCGCCGGGCACGGCACCCGGGCGCCACCGCGCCGAGCAGCGCAGCGGCCGCGCGGTGCTGGCCGGCGCGGCGGCCAGCATCGCGACGACCCCGCTGTCGCCCCCCGTCGCCACCGCGCTGAGCGGCACCGACCGGCGCGCGTCCGGCGGACGCGCCCCACAGCAGCCCGGCCACGCCCCGCCGGGCGAAACCGCGGCCCGCGCCCCGCGGCTCAGTCCAGGACCCGCAGCATGAGCAGCGCGATGTCGTCGTTCCTGGTCTCCGCGTGGTGGGTGCTGTGCAGCAGGGAGTCGGCGAGCTGGTCCGTCCCTTCGTCGCCGGCGTGCACCAGGTGCCCGGCCAGCCGCAGCGCCGAGTCCTCCAGGTCCTCGCCCGGCGTCTCGATCAGCCCGTCGGTGTACATCACGAGCATCGCGCCGGGCGGCAGCTGGACCTCGGTCTCCGGGTACTCGGCCGCCGGGTCGATGCCCAGCAGCAGGCCGGGCGGCACCGGCAGCAGGTCGGCGCGCCCGTCGGGGTGGCGCAGCAGCGGCGGCGGGTGGCCGGCGCTGGCCAGCCGCAGCCGGTGGGTCGAGCGGTCGTAGAGCGCGTAGAGGCAGCTGGTGAAGAGGCCGGGGTCGAGATCGGTGAGCAGCCGGTTGGTCCGGCGGAGCACCTCGCCCGGCGCGGCGCCTGCCCCCGCGTTGGCGTGCACGGCGGTACGCACCTGCCCCATCAGCGCGGCCGCCGTCACGTTGTGCCCCTGGACGTCGCCGATGGCGGCCACGGTGCGGTGCTCGTCGAGCGGGATCAGGTCGTAGAAGTCGCCGCCGATCTCGATGCCCTCGGTGGCCGGGAGGTAGCGGGCGGCCACCGAGAGCCCGGGCAGTTCGGGGAGCCGGTGCGGCAGCAGCCCGGCCTGGAGGCTGAGCACCAGCTGGTGCTTGGCGTCGTAGAGCCGGGCCCGGTCCAGGGCCTGGGAGACCAGGCTGGCCAGCGAGACCAGGAGTGCGCGTTCCTCGGCCGAGAACGGATGTTCCCGGTTGTAGGCGATCACGAAGCAGCCCACCGAGCGACCGGATGTGATCAGGGGCAGGAAGCCCCAGGCGTGGAAGCCGGCCGAGGGGCGCACCCCCGGGTGGGCGCGGAGCAGTTCCGCGCGCGAGCGGTAGAACGCGGGGGACCGGTTGACCAGGGACTTGGCGGCGGGTGACGGCGGCGGGTGGAGGGGCGCGTTGTTGTACAGCTCGACCACGTCCGGCTCGAAGCCCCGGTACCCGACCGATCGCAGTCGGTCGCCTTCTGCCACGAAGATGATCATCCCCTGGGCGTCGAAGGCCGGGAGCAGCTGCTGCATGACCGTTTCCACCACATCGTGGACACCGACCGCCTGGGTCAGGGCCGCGCCGAGCTGGAGCAGTTGGTAGAGCGCGCCGCCCTCGGCGGGAGCGGTGGGCAGCGCGCGCTCCTCGGAGGCGGCGCCCGACGTCGGCTCACGCGCCGGGCTGATCCGGATGCCGAGCCCGCGCGGCCCCGGGTAGATCCGGAAGGTGAGCCACTCGCGGGACGGCTTGGCCATGGAGAACGAGAGCGGCTCACGGCTGAAGATCGCCGTCCGGTAGCGGTCCTCGATCAGCGGATCGCCCAGCCAGGGGACGGCCTCGTGTGGCAGCCGGCCGATCAGCGCCTCGACCTCGGTACCAAGCAGCTCGGCGGCCCGGCCGTTGGCGTAGGCGACCTCGCCGGTGAGGTTCACCGCGCACCAGCCGTCGGGCAGCCCCTCCAGCAGGTCGGACGCGGCCAGCGTCTCCTCGGGACCGGGCGTGCGGCCCCTGGGCTGGAGCAGTACCCGGGGCCGCTCGGGCGGCGCCTGGGGCTCGCCGGCCTCCTCGGCCAGCCGCAACACCTCGGCCAGGCGGCGGCAGACCCGCTGTAGTTCGGCCACCTCAAGCTCGGTGGGACCGGGCGGATGGGACGCGGCCCACAGCAGGGTCGCCACGCCCCGGCAGCCGTCCGGCCCGTCGCGCGGGTCCTGGATCGGCGCCGCGCCGAGCGCGAACGCGTAGGGCATGGCCATGGCGGCCTGCTTCTCGTCGGGGGTCACCCGGTCCTGCCCCTGCACGTCGCGCCAGATCAGCCGCCCCTGGCGGGCCGCCTCGGCCATCGGGAGCGGCGCGTCGAGCCGGACCCGGTTCCACTGCCAGGCGAGGCCGGGCGGCACGCCGCTGATCACGGCCAGTCGCAGGAATCGGGAGCCGGGCCCCCGCAGGTAGACCAGCCCACCGTAGGCGCCGGTCCTGGCCAGGGCCTCCGTCAGCGGTGCGTCCAGCGAGGCGAGTCCGGTCCCGCGCCGAGAAACACCCATAAACACACGATATGCCGGAAGTAAGGGCGTGCCCACCCTCGCCCGGGACGGCTCAGCGGGGCCCCGCCGGCGCCCCGAGGAAGCCGGGATCGGCGCCGGTCAGCTGGCGGGCGTACCGCTGGTGCACCGCGAGCAGCTCGGTCATCGGGACGGGGCGCCTGGCGGTCCCCGCCAGGTCGGCCCTGGCCTCCCCCGACCACAGCGGCGGCGCCACCGCCAGCCCCTCGGTCGCCGCGCCCAGCGCCCGGACCTCGGTGCGCCATTCGGGCCAGCGCAGGTCCTGGTAGAAGGTGGCCGGGCCGTCCGACAGCAACCAGTCGAACCAGGCCGAGTGCCCGACCTCGAGCGCCTGCCAGCCGAGGGTGTCGGGTGCGAAGTAGACCATCTCGCCCGGCCGCCCCGGGCGGCCGAAGCCGGCCGGGTCCGGCCCGTTCAGCACGAAGACGCCGCCGAGCACGTCCTGAGCCAGCACCAGCCCGGGGCCCGGCCGCCAGGCGGCGTCGGGGACGGCGGGAAAGCCGTTGACCGCCGCCAGGCCGGGCAGCGCCGCACGGTTGCGCGCGGTGGCGCTGCCGAACACCCGCAGCCAGCCGCCGTCCAGCAGCAGCCCGCCGCAGTGCAGCGCGAAGGCGCCGAGGTAGGACCGGGCGGTGACCTGGAGCTGGAGCAGCGTCGCGCGGCCCAGGGCCGGGTCGACGGGCACGATCTCGACGGGGACAGCGGCCGTCGAGAGCAGGTGTACCAGTTCCGGCCAGGCGGGTTCGGGCACCTCGGTGAGTTCTTCCAGGCCGCGCATGTTCATGTATGTGCCTTCTTTGTGCCGGGCCTAAGCCTCGGTCAGGTGCCGGGCCCAAGCCGCGATCGACGGCACCGACCCACCGCCCATGATCGATTTCAGCATTCCGTTGCCGATGTGAGGTCGGTTACGTTTCGTGCTTGTTTCGGTGTGTTCCCCCATCCAGCGGGCAGGGCTCGTCGCTGGACGGGCGGGGCCATCGCTCCGCTCGGTAGTATTCAGCCGGCCGCAGTCCCCAAAGCGACTGCGGAGAGTGACTCACACGAGGAGCGAGCACACGTGGGCCTTGTCGTGCAGAAGTACGGCGGCTCCTCCGTTGCCGATGCCGAAGGTATCAAGCGGGTCGCCAAGCGAATCGTCGAGGCCAAGAAGAACGGGCACCAGGTGGTGGTCGTGGTCTCCGCGATGGGCGACACGACGGATGAGCTGATGGATCTCGCCGCTGAGGTGTCCCCCGTCGCCTCGGGGCGGGAACTGGACATGCTGTTGACCGCCGGGGAACGGATCTCCATGGCCCTGCTGGCCATGGCGATCACCTCGTTGGGCCACCAGGCGCAGTCGTTCACGGGGAGCCAGGCCGGCGTCATCACGGACGCCGTCCACAACAAGGCCCGCATCATCGATGTCACCCCGGGGCGCATCAAGAGCTCCGTTGACCAGGGGAACATCGCGATCGTCGCGGGCTTCCAGGGGGTGTCCCAGGGCAGCAAGGACATCACCACCCTCGGCCGGGGTGGCTCGGACACCACGGCGGTCGCGCTGGCCGCGGCGCTGGACGCCGAGGTCTGTGAGATCTACACCGACGTCGATGGCGTCTTCACCGCCGACCCCCGGGTGGTGCGGAAGGCCAGGAAGATCGACTGGATCTCCTTCGAGGACATGCTGGAACTGGCCAGTTCCGGCTCCAAGGTGCTGCTCCACCGGTGTGTGGAGTACGCCCGCCGTTACAACATCCCGATCCACGTCCGCTCGTCGTTCTCCGGCAAGCCAGGGACCTGGGTCGGGAGCCGTCAGCAGGAAGGGGAACCGGTGGAGCAGGCAATCATCTCGGGGGTGGCCCACGACACCTCGGAGGCCAAGGTCACGGTCGTGGGGGTGCCGGACAAGCCGGGTGAGGCGGCGAAGATCTTCCGGACCATCGCCGACGCCACCATCAACATCGACATGGTGGTGCAGAACGTCTCCGCGGCCTCGACCGGGCTGACCGACATCTCGTTCACGCTGCCCAAGTCCGAGGGCCGCAGGGCCATCGAGGCGCTGGAGAAGCGGCGCGCCCTGATCGGCTTCGACGCGCTCCGCTACGACGACCAGATCGCCAAGATCTCGCTGGTGGGCGCGGGGATGAAGACCAACCCCGGGGTCACCGCCACGTTCTTCGAGGCGCTCTCCAACGCGGGGGTGAACATCGAGCTGATCTCCACCTCGGAGATCCGGATCTCGGTGGTCACCCGCGAGGACGACGCCAACTCGGCCGTCCAGGCGGTGCACACCGCGTTCGGGCTGGACAGTGACAGCGAAGAGGCCGTGGTCTACGGCGGCACCGGGCGCTGACGCCCACGACACCCCGGCCGGGGTCTCCGTGACGGAGGCCCCGGCCGGGGTGTGCCGGTCGCCGGGCAGGTCCGCGCGGCCAACTAGCACGTCGATTCGGTTTCTGGCCAAAAGCCACGCTGTTGACGTTCGCTGAGCGTTCGCTGACTCATTTGCTATCCCTCTCGCCCACGGATGGCTCGTTGTACGTCCCCCGTGACCAACTCGTAGGCCGGCACGGCTTGCTAGGGACCGAGCACCCGAGAGACGATTTCCTCTCTTCGCGCCGCGCCCCATGCAACAGCGGCACGGGGAGCGTCATCAGCGTCCTCACAGCGGCGCCAGGCATCGACCAGACCAGGACATCGGCGGCAGGCGGGACACATGAGGGCAGAACACCCGATAGGCGAAAGCTCCCCCGTGCCGTACAACCTTCGCGGGGGAGAACGTGTCCAACAGGCGTGGCAGAAGTCCTCGGATTCATGGCGGCGCCGGCCCGACCCTTTTCGCTCCCCGGTTCGACGGGAGCCGGGAGCGGGGCCGTGACCGCGCCGCTACCGGCCGCGCGTCCGAGTCCTCTCCCCGCCGCCGGCGAGGGCGTGGACAACACGATGGCTGAGGGCACCACCGTTGACTTCCTGACCGAGACCTACCGGGCGCACTACCGCTCCCTGCTCGGCCTGGCCGCGCTGTTGCTCGACGACACCGCCTCCTGCGAGGACGTCGTACAGGAGGCGTTCATCCGGGTGCACTCGGCGCGCGGCCGGGTGCGCGACCCGGAGAAGACGCTCGCCTACCTGCGGCAGACCGTGGTCAACCTCTCCCGGTCCACCCTGCGCCGCCGGATCATCGGCCTCAAGCTCCTCAACAAGCCGCTGCCACACATGGCCAGCGCCGAGGAGGGCGCCTACGAGCAGTTGGAGCGCGCCGACCTGATCAAGGCGATGCGCGGCCTGCAACGCCGCCAGCGCGAGGTGCTGGTGCTGCGGTACTTCGCCGACATGACCGAGGCCGAGGTGGCCAAGGCGCTCGGCATCTCGGCCGGCTCGGTCAAGGCCTACGGATCGCGCGGCATCGCGGCACTGCGGGTCGCCATGGAGGCGGCCAGATGACCGAAGACCGCCCCGGCCCCCGCCACGGGCCGGACGGGGCGCCGACGAATGCCCGGCGACCGGACGGCGAGCCGCCGGCCGGTCCCGGCCAGCCGCCGGACGCCGCCGAGCGCGCCGCGTCGGCGCGGGACACCGAGACCGCGCGGAACACCGGACCGGCGCGGGACGCCACGGCCGGGACGGCAGCCGGCGGCGAGGGCGAGACCGAGGAGCTGCGACGGCTGCTCCGCGCCGCGGTCCGCGACCTGGAGCCGAACCCGCACTCGTTGGAACACCTGCAGGAGGCGGTGCCGCTGCGCCGCCGCCGACGGCGGCACCTGCTGCTCGGCACGGCCGCCTCGGTCGCGCTGTTCGGCCTCGGCGCCCCGCTGATGGTCAACGTGGCCGGCTCCGCCGGCGGCGGCCAGGGGTCGGCCGTCGACACCGCCAACGGCGCCGGCTCGCCCGGCGACTGGCAGGAGGGCGGCGGCCAGGGCGACACCGGCCTGTCCTTCCCGTCCGAGGACGGCGGGCTGGGCGAGCGGGGTGACACCGGCCGGGGCGACGGCCTGAACACCCCGTTCCCCTCGGGCGAGACCGGCGAGAGCGATATCTCCGACTCCCGCGAGACGCTCGGCGTGACCTCGCCGATCTGCCTGCGCGAACAGCTGGGCCGGGTGACCACCAGGACCGAGCCGGCGGACCAGCAGGGCCGGATCTACGGTCTGATCCGGATGACCAACGTGTCGGCCGAGCCCTGCCGGGTCACTGGCGAGGGGGAGTTGGCCGTGCTCTCCAACCACGCGGGCTCGACGCCGGTGCGGGTCGTCGACCGCACCGAGGGGGACCGGGCCACCGGACTGCCCGCCCCGGACGAGGCGCACGAGGAGCTGATCCTGCCGCCGGGCGAGGCCTTCGAGGTGCGGTTCGCGTGGGTGCCCGACGCGGTCGCGCTCAGCGGCTGCGCGGTCGCCGCCTCGCCGACCCCCGGCGCGGAGGCCTCGCACAGCCCGCAGCTGAACCCGGTCGATCCGGAGGAGACCACCGGCGGTGGCACCACCGGCTCCGACTCCACCGGCGCCTCGGGGGCCGCGGGCTCCTCCGGGTCCGACTCGTCCGGGGCGAACGGCTCCGAGAGCGGAGCTGGCGGCGCCGGAGGTGCGGGCGGCGCGGGTGGTGCCGGTGGGGCGGGCGGTGCCGGCGGCGCGGGTGGTGCCGGCGGCGCCGGCGGCTCCGACAGCGACGGCGGCTCCCAGGACGCGGGCGGCACCGGCGATGTCGAGGGCCCGGGCGGCGACGACGCCGGCGGCACCGGCGAGGACCCGGGCGGCGGCGACGCCGGCGAGCCGGGCGGCAGCCCGGGCGACAGCGGCGGCGCGGACGGCTCGAACGGCGGCACCCCGCCGGTCGAGGGCGGCAGCGACGACTCGGACGTGGTGCTGCGGTACACCCCGTCGGCCGGCGAGCCGGCCGCGGCCCGCATACTGCTCGACGGCACCTGCTCGGGCACGATCTACCGCACGGGTGTGCTGACGGCCGCCGCCGGCTGACCCGCGGCGACGGCGATCCCGCCGCACCACCCCCGGCCCACGGCCGGCGCGCGGGACGACGCCCGCCGCCCCGCGCGCCGCGGGCCCGGGCATCGCAAGTACCGTTGTCCCGTGTACCGGTTTCTGCTGACCCCGCGCTGGTGGGCGATCAACGTCTTCGTGGTGCTGGCCGTGCCGATCTGCCTGGCCGCCGGCACCTGGCAGCTGAGCCGGTTCGAGGACCAGGTGGACTCGCACCGCGCCCACGAGGAGCTGGCCGAGGGCACCGGCGAGGTCCGGCCGCTCGCCGACCTGCTGCCGCTGACCACGGAGACCGTCGGCCAGCAGGCCGAGGTCACCGGCAGCTACGACCCCGAGCACCAACTCCTCGTCCCGGAGCGGATGCTGGAGGGCGAGCGCGGCTTCTACGTGCTGACGCCGCTGTGGCCGGCGGACGGCTCGCCGGCGATCCCCGTGGTGCGCGGCTGGCTGCCGGGCGCGGCCGACCCGGCGACGGCGCCGGAGCCGCCGACCGGCGAGGTGACCGTGGTCGGGGCGCTCCAGGCGGCCGAGTCGCCCAGCAAGGTCAGCGGCAGGACCGAGGGGCTGGCCCCCGGCGAGCTGGGGGTGATCGGTGCCGCCTCGCTGATCAACGTGCTGCCGTACGAGATCGAGGACGCCTGGATCACCGTGCGGGAGCCGGCGGCGCCGATGGCCGCCGTCCCCGTCACCGCGCCCACCGGCACCGGCCTCGACCTGGACGCCTTCCAGAACCTGGGCTACACCGCCGAGTGGTTCGTCTTCGCCGCCTTCGCCGTCTTCATGTGGTTCCGGCTGTTCCGCCGGGAGGTGGAGCAGCAGCGCGACCTGGAGCTCGGCCTGCTGGACGAGCCGGCGGGCCCCGCCCCGAAGGGCGGGACCGGCCGGGAGCCGGCGGGGGACGCGGCGGCTAGCGAGCCGTCGGACCAGCCGGCAGCTGGGCTCGCGCGAAGCTGATCTCCATCGCCACCTGCTTGATCCGCTCCTCCACCACGAGCGAGCCGTGGCCGGCGTCGTACCGGTACACCTCGTGCGGGTGGCCCCGCTCCGCCAGCCGCGCGACGTAGTTCTCGATCTGCCGGATCGGGCAGCGCGGGTCGTTCGCCCCGGCCGAGATGTAGACCGGTGCCTTCACCCGCTCCACATAGCTGATCGGCGACGAGGCGGCCCACCGCTCGGGCTCCTCTTCCGGGGCGCCGCCGAAGAGCGTGCGGTCCATCGCCTTGAGCGCCTCCATCTCGTCCTCGTAGGCGGCGACGTAGTCGGCGACCGGCACGGCGGCCACCCCCACCGCCCAGGCGTCCGGCTGCACACCGACCCCCAGCAGGGTGAGATAGCCGCCCCAGGAACCGCCCGTCAGCACCAGCCGCTCCGGGTCGGCCAGCCCGGAGGCGACCGCCCACTCCCGGACCGCCGCGATGTCCTCCAGCTCGATCAGTCCGACGCGGTGCTTCAGCGCGTCCGTCCACGCCCGGCCGTAGCCCGTGGAGCCGCGGTAGTTGACCCGGACCACGGCGAAGCCGTGGTCCACCCAGGCCGCCGGGCCCGCGGCGAAGGAGTCGTCGTCGTGCGCCGTCGGCCCGCCGTGGATGTCGAAGACCGTCGGGAACGGGCCGTCGCCCGCCGGCCGTTGCACCAGAGCGTGCACCAGGCCGCCGGGCCCCTCGACCCAGGCGTCCGTCACCGGCACGGAGCGCGGCGCGGTCAGCCCGGGCGGCTCCAGCACCGTCCGCCCCGACACCGACCTGACCTGCGGCGGCTCGGCCGCCGACGACCAGAGGAACTCGACCTCGCCGTCCGGCCTGGCGGTCGCCCCGGAGACGCTGCCTGGCGGCGTCTCCAGCCGGGTCAACTCGCCGTCGGCCAGGGTGTAGCGGTACAGCTCGTCCCGCGCCTGGTAGCTGTGCGCCACCAACAGCGCCGAGCCGTCGGGGAACCAGTCCGCGTGCACCTCGCCTGGCAGGCCGAGGGACAGCTCCCGCACCTCGCCGGTCAGCGGCTCCCACAGCAGCGGCTCCCAACGGCCGTGCCGCTGGTGGCCGACGAGCAGCCGGCTGTCGCCCGGCAGCGGGGCGAACCCGAGCACGGACAGGCCCAACTCGACCGTGCCACCCGCCGTGTCGTCCAACTCGGCGACGGGCGAGCCGTCCAGCCGTGTGACCCGGATCGCGGAGTGCATCGCGTCGCCGTGCTCGGTGTGCTCGATCGCCAACAGCGAGGCGTCGTGCGAGAGATCGCCCACCCCGGCGGACTGCCGGTGGCGGTAGACCTCCGTCGGCCCCTCCTCGCCGGGGCGCCGGACGTGCAGCGTGGTGCCGTGCTCCTCGGTGTCCCGGCCGACCACCACCGTGCCGTCCCGGCCCAGGGCCAGGCCGCTGGGATAGCCGGCCGCCAACCCGGGCACCGCCGGCTCGTCCGGCCCGCCGTGGAACGGCTGCCGCCGCCAGACGCCGAACTCGTCGCCGTCCGTGTCGTCGAACCACCAGATCCACTCGCCGTCCGGCGAAAGCCGGCCGGAGACTGTCCCGTTGGGCCGGTCGGTGGCCTGCCGCCGCTGGCCCGTGCCGCGGTCCCAGGCGTACAACTCGAAGGTGCCGGTGGCGTTGGAGATGAACAGGGCACGATCGGGCGCCTCGCGGGCCCAGCGCGGCAGGCTCACCCGCGGCGCCCGGAACCGCAGCTCCCAGTCGGGCACTTCGGCGGCGGCACCGTCCGCCGGCACGTTCTTCGGCTCCTGCGACGCGGAATCAGTCATGCGGTCAGTTGTACCCGAAGCCACTGACAACGCGCCGCGCCGGCCGCGTCACCCCAGGTGACCGCCGCGGGCGGCCGGTCAGCCGCCCCAGACCACCGGCTCGGTGCGCCAGCGGCGGCGTCTGGCGAAGCTCGCCGGCAGCACGTAGATCATCGCCAGCAGCGTGAGCCAGGACAGGACCAGCCCGAATCTCCCCTCCGTCCCGACCGTGCTGAGCACCAGCCCGCTGAGGAGCATCCCCAGCGTCATCAGCACCCAGAACGACAGCACCTGCCCGCACCAGGAGAGCACCGCGGGAACCGCGGGCGCGAAGGTCAGCCGGCGGCCCGCGAAGTGCAGCCCCAGCGCCCAGCCGAACAGCACCACGTTCAGCGCGCCGGCGAGCACGACGCCGACCCAGAAGGACCGGTCCCCCAGCGCGGCCGAAAGCTCCAACAGGATGAACAGCAGCGGGATGACGGCGATGACCGGTTTGCCCGGCAGGCCGTCGCGGACCCAGGGCGCGACCATCGGGGCGGCGCCGCCCGCGGGCCCGCCGGGCCAGGGCCCGGTGCCGGTCGGGCCGGCCGGCACCGAACCGCCGCTCCCGCCCGGCGGCGGGTAGGGCGTCCCCGGAGGCGGGTAGCCGTAGCCCCCCGCCGGCGCCCCGACCGCCGGATACCCGCCCCCGGGCGGCGCGCTCGGCGGCGGCGTGTGCGGGCCGGCGCCCGCGGCCGCCCGCCCGGTGGGCGCCGCGTGGAACGCGGCCCCCCAGCCGCCCGGCGGCCCCGGCGGGGTCGGGGTGTCCGGGCTGGTCGGCAGGTGTCCGTGGCCGCGGGCGCCGCGCGTGGTCCGGTCCCACGGGCCGTCGGGGTCGGGCCGCGGCTCGGCCCAGTCCCGCGGGTCCTCGTCGTCCGCCTCGGCCGCCAGGTTGAGCAGCTGCTCCGAGGTGCGGGCGATCACCGTGAGCACGCTCTCCGGCAGCCAGGCGTCCCCGTCGCGGTCCAGCCGCCGGGCCCAGGTGTGCAGGTCGGCGGCGTCGGGACGGTCCTCGGGCCGCTCGGCGAGGCAGGCCCGGATCAGCTGGGCCAGCTCCATCGGCAGCTCGTCCAGCCGCAGCGCGACGCCGGGGCGCGGGTTCTGCCCGGTGGCGGCGAAGGCGAGCAGCAGGCCGTAGCTGTAGACGTCGGTGGCCGGCGTGACCCGCTCGCCCGCCCACTGCTCCGGCGACATGTAACCCTCGGTGCCCAGCCGGGCGCCGGTCATGGTGAGCCCGCCGGTGGCCGAGGCGCGGGCGATCCCGAAGTCGATCAGCCGGGGCCCGGAGGCGGACAGCAGCAGGTTGTGCGGCTTGACGTCGCGGTGGATCAGGCCCTGGCCGTGGATCTGGGCGAGCGTCTCGGCGAGCCCGGCCGCCAGCCGCCACACCGAGCCCACCGGCAGCGCGCCGTGCTGGCTCACCGCGACGGCCAGCGAGGGGCCCGGCACGTAGTCGGAGGCGTACCAGGGCAGTTCGGCCTCGGGATCGGCGTCCACCACCGGGACCGTGCCCGGCCCCGAGACCTGCCGGGCGGCCCGCACCTCACGGGCGAACCTGGCCCGGAACCCCGGGTCGTCCGCCGCCCCGCGGGAGACCACCTTGACCGCCACCGACCGGCCGCCGCGGCTTCTGCCGAGGAAGACCTCGCCCATCCCGCCGGCGCCGATGCGCCCCAGCACGCGGTAGCCGCCGATCTGCCGCGGATCGCCGGCCCTCAGCTCCTGCACGCCCTACCCCCTGTGTCTCCGTCCGTGCCGTCCCCGGGCTGCTGGGGGCCTGTCAGCGCGCCATTGTGGCACGGTGGTGCGCCCCAGGACCGGGGAACGGGCGACCGGGCGGCGACCGACCAGCCGGCGGCCGACCGGGCGTCGACCGGCCGTCCCGTGGCCGGCCGCCGGGCCGGCCGGGCGCGGGTCAGCCGTCGGCCAACTCCACCTGCATCTCGACCTCGACCGGCGCGTCCAGCGGCAGCACCGCCACGCCGACCGCGCTCCTGGCGTGCCGGCCGCGCTCGCCGAAGACCTCGCCCAGCAGCTCGCTGGCGCCGTTGATCACCTGGGGCTGGCCGGTGAACCCCGGCGCCGAGGCGACGAAGCCCAGGACCTTGACCACCCGCGCCACCCGGTCCAGATCGCCGACCACGGACTTCACCGCGGCCAGCGCGTTGAGCGCGCAGACCCGCGCCAGGTCCTTGGCCTGCTCCGGGGTGACCTCGGCGCCGACCTTGCCGGCCACCGGCAGCTCACCGGCAACCAGCGGCACCTGGCCCGAGGTGTACACATAGCGGCCGGTCACCACGGCCGGCACGTAGGCGGCGACCGGCGGCACCACGTCCGGCAGCGTCAGGCCCAGCTCCGCCAGCCGCTCCTCGACCCCGCTCACCGCACTCACTCCTGCGGCTTCTCACGCTTGAGGTACGCCACCAGCTGCTCCGTGTTGGGCCCCGGCACGACCTGCACCAACTCCCAGCCGTCCTCGCCCCAGTTGTCCAGGATCTGCTTGGTGGCGTGCACCAGGAGCGGCACCGTCGCGTATTCCCACTTCGTCATGCCCGCCACTCTAGTCACCGCCGCTGACACCGCCACCGCCCTGGGCCCGGCCGACCCGGCGGGTCCAGGCCCCGGCCGGGCGTCCCATCCGCCCCACCAGCCCCACCGACCACCACGGCCCCGCCCGGCACGGGGTGCGGACGGGCTCGCCGACGGCCGCGCGCCCCGTTCCCTTAGGCTCGCCAGCGTGACCCCAAGCACGGCCCCGGAACGCAGACTGCACGTGGTCAGCGGCAAGGGCGGCACCGGCAAGACCACCATCGCCGCCGCGCTCGCCCTGGCGCTCGCCGAGGAGGGCCGGCGGACCCTGCTGGTCGAAGTCGAGGGCCGGCAGGGCATCGCCCAGCTCTTCGAGACCGAGGCGCTGCCCTACGCGGAGCGCCGGATCGCCATCGGCCCCGGGGGCGGCGAGGTGTACGCGCTCGCGGTGGACGCCGAGAAGGCGCTGCTCGACTACCTCCAGATGTTCTACAAGCTCGGCGGCGCCGGCCGGGCGCTGCGCCGGCTCGGCGCCATCGACTTCGCCACCACCATCGCGCCCGGTCTCCGCGACGTGCTGCTCACCGGCAAGGTCTGCGAGGCGACCAGGCGGCGCCGGCCGGACGGCCGCTTCGTCTACGACGCGGTGGTGATGGACGCCCCGCCGACCGGCCGGGTCACCCGGTTCCTCGGCGTCAACGACGAGGTCGCCGGGCTGGCCAGGATGGGGCCCATCCACCAGCAGGCGCAGGCGGTGATGGGGGTGCTGAAGTCGGCCGAGACGGCCGTCCACCTGGTGACCCTGCTGGAGGAGATGCCGGTCCAGGAGACCGCGGACGGCGTCGCCGAACTGCGCGCGGCCGGGCTCCCGGTGGGCGCCGTGGTGGTCAACATGGTCCGTCCGCGGGTGGCCGAGCCGAACGGCGAGCCGAGCGACGGGCCAGCCGCCGAGCCGGCCGACGTCGCACCGGAGGCGCTGGCCGAGGCGCTCCGCTCGGCCGGCGTCCGGCAGCCCGAGCGGCTGGTCGGGCCGCTGCTGACGCAGCACGCCGACTACGCCGAACGGCAGTCCCTGGAGGCCGCGCAGCGCGCCGAGTTGACGGCGCTTGAGCTGCCAGTCCGGGAGCTGCCGCTGCTCGCCGACGGGGCGGACCTGGCCGGTATCTACCGGCTGGCCCGCCGGCTGCGGGACCACCGGTGGTGATCCCGGCCCCGCCCCCGGCACCCGGCGCCCCGCCGCCCGCCCCGGGCCCCACCGGGCAGGGGACGGAACCGACGGCAACCAACGGAACTGTCGGACGCCGACGGAACCGACGGCAACCAACGGCAACCAACGGAGGCCGACGAACCCCGTCGGGGCCCCGCCCGACGACCGACGCCGATCTGGAAGGGAAGCCGCGATGACCAGCCCGTCGGCCCAGGAGCCCGAGGTCGCCGAGGTGGCGCCCCTGGCCCTCGACCCGCTGCTCGACCGACCGGAGACCCGCGTCGTGGTCTGCTGCGGCTCCGGCGGCGTCGGCAAGACCACCACCGCGGCGGCGCTCGGCCTGCGCGCCGCGGAACGCGGCCGCCGGGTGGTGGTGCTGACCATCGACCCGGCCCGCCGGCTGGCCCAGTCGATGGGCCTGGCCGGACTGGACAACGTGCCGCGCCGGGTGCCCGGGGTGGACGGGACGGCCGGCGGCCAACTCTTCGCCATGATGCTGGACATGAAGCTGACCTTCGACGAGACCGTCGAGGAGCACGCCGCCCCGGACCGGGCCAGGGCCATCCTGGAGAACCCCTTCTACCAGTCGCTCTCCACCGGCTTCGCCGGCACCCAGGAGTACATGGCGATGGAGAAGCTGGGCCAGCTGGTCGCCCGGAACGAGTGGGACCTGATCGTCGTCGACACCCCGCCGAGCCGGTCAGCGCTGGACTTCCTGGACGCGCCGCAGCGGCTCGGGGCGTTCCTCGACGGCCGGTTCATCCGGGTGCTGATGGGCCCGGCGAAGGCCGGCGGGCGCGCCGGCCGCAAGGTGATGGACCTGGGACTGGCCGGGCTCTCCCGGTTCACCGGCACCCTCGACAAGGTGGTGGGCGCCGGCCTGGTGCGGGACGTGCAGACCTTCGTGGCCGCCCTGGACACCATGTTCGGCGGCTTCCGCAGCCGGGCCGACGCCACCTACCGGCTGCTCCAGGACCCGGGCACGGCGTTCCTGGTGGTCGCGGCGCCGGAGCGGGACGCGCTGCGGGAGGCGGCCTACTTCCTGGAACGGCTGGCGGCCGACCGGATGCCGCTGGCCGGCCTGGTCCTGAACCGGGTGCACGGCTCGGACGCGGCCGAGCTGTCCGCCGAACGGGCCCTGGCCGCCGCCGAGTTCCTGGAAGCGGGGCGGGAACGACCGGCGACAAAAAATCTTGCTCGGGCGAGCATGCCCGATGATCTGACCGGGCAGACAGAAACCGGGCACACAACCGCCGCAGACTCCACGCGGGACCAACCGGCCGACCGTCACTCTCCCGAAACGCCCACTCCCCCCACGGGCTTTCTCCCGACGGTCGAGTCGACAGCCGAGGCCACCGACCCGGTGGCGCCGCCCGCCGACGCGGCCGAGCGGCTCGCCGCCGAGCTGCTGCGGGTCCACGCCGAGCACATGCGGCAGTTGGCGCGGGAACGCCGCACCAGGGCGCGGTTCACCGCGCTGCACCCGGAGGTGCCGGTGGCCGAGGTGGCCGCCCTCCCCGGGGACGTGCACGACCTGGCCGGGCTGCGCGCCATCGGCGAGCTGCTCGGCTGACGCACCGCCGACGCCCCGGGCCGCCGCCCGGCGGCGGCACACGGCTCGGCGAGCACGGCGTGCGAGGGGCGTGGCGTGCGGTGCGTGGCGTGCGACGGCGGGGAGATCTCGCCGCAGCTCGGCGACCCACAAAGCAACACGGAACGACGTGACACGACACCGATCGGCCGTGGAACGACCAGTTATCGACAAGCGACCGTGGGGAATCCACCGCCGAACACGCCGATAGCCGGCCGGCGTGCACCGTACCGCGCCAGGCGTGAACGCAGCATGAACGAGATCGCGTGAACGAGACCGGGGGCGGCACCCCCGGGCGATCGGTTTATCCCACCCTGGCCCACTCCTCAAAGGACTCGTCCACCGGATCCTGATAACGGCCGTCGCCGAAGCGCACGCTGCGCTCGTATTCCGTGCGCGCCGTCTCCAGCAACCGGCGCCAGGAGGTGACCGTGGGGCGCCGGCGCAGCAGCGCGCGCCGCTCGCGCTCCGTCATCCCACCCCACACGCCGAACTCCACGCGGTTGTCCAGCGCGTCGGCCAGGCACTCGGTGCGCACCGGACACCCGGTGCAGACCACTTTGGCGCGGTTCTGCGCCGCACCCTGAACGAACAACTCATCCGGATCTGTCGTGCGACAGGCCGCCTGCGCACTCCAGTCGGTAACCCAGCTCATGCCGGTGCCGTCCTCTCCCGAATCGAGGCTCCCCCACGGCGGCAAGTGGCATATTCACCCTTGCCAGTTGAGGACGTTACGGAAGGCAGCCAGACCACAACACCCCCAGTGGGTCTAATCTTGAATGGCCCGATCGGACTATGGGAAGCGCGAAGTAACCCGAGTGGGTGAATGTTCGGAGCCGCAGGCCAGAGTGCCGGTGCGGGTTGTGGAGATCTCTGGGGGCAGCGCTACAGACTCTTTGCGATCTCACCCCTTCGGGTGAGTGCGAACTTGACTCAGCGCGCCATATGTGAATCACCAGTAGCTTAGGCGAACCCCACGGCCCCTGTCCGGCGTTTGAGAACGTAGGCTGGTCCCATGGGTAGGAAGCGTCCCGGAGGCGGCCTCAGCGGCGCCCAACAGGTGGCCAAGTTCCTCGGTGTGAGCGTGCTCTCCGGCGCGGTGCTCGCGGGGCTCGCCCTGCCAGCCGTCGGCGCCATCGGCCTCGCGGCCCGCGGCACCGCCGAGGGCTTCGACGAGATCCCGGCCATGATGAAGCGGCCGCCGCTCAGCCAGAAGACGACGATCCTCGACGCCGACGGCAACACGATCGCCGACGTCTACTTCCGCGACCGCACCGTGGTGCCGCTGGAGGAGATGTCCGAGGACCTGCGGCACGCGATCGTCGCGATCGAGGACGCCAGGTTCTACGAGCACGGCGCCGTCGACCTGCGCGGCATCCTCCGCGCACTCAACCGCAACCTGGAGTCGGGGGGCGTCGCCGAGGGCGCGTCCACCCTCACCCAGCAGTACGTGAAGAACGTCTTCGTGGAGGCGGCCGGCGACGACGCGGACGCGGTGGCCGAGGCCACGCAGCAGTCCGGCGCGGCCGGCCTCGGCCGCAAGATCCGCGAGATGAAGTACGCCATCCAGCTCGAACAGGAGCTGTCCAAGGACCAGATCCTGGAGAACTACCTCAACATCACCTACTTCGGCCAGCAGGCCTACGGGGTGGAGGCCGCCGCCCGGCGGTACTTCTCCAAGTCGGCCGCCGACCTCTCCCTCCCCGAGTCCGCGCTGCTGGCCGGCCTGGTCCAGTCGCCGAGCCAGTACGACCCGGTGATGTACGAGGACGTGGCGATCGAGCGCCGCAACACGGTGCTCAGCCGGATGCTGGAGGTCGGCGACATCACCGAGGCCGAGGCCGAGGAGGCGATGGCCGCCGACCTGGGCCTGGCCATCAGCGAGCCGCGGAACGGCTGCATCACCGCGCCCAACGACGCGGCGTTCTTCTGCGAGTACGTCCACCAGGAGTTCCTCGCCAACCCGGTCTTCGGCGAGACCCGCGACGAGCGGGCCGCCCAGTGGGCGCTCGGCGGCATGACCATCCAGACCACGCTCCGCCCGCAGGCCCAGCAGGCCGCCGCGCAGGCCGCCAGGGACGGCGCGCTGGAGGACGAGCCGATCACCGCGGCCGTCGTCCAGGTCGAGCCGGGCACCGGCCACATCGTCTCCATGGCGCAGAGCCGCCCCTACGGCTACGGCGAGAACCAGACCTCGATCAACCTCAACGTCTCCAGCAACATGGGCGGCACCACCTACGGCTTCCAGCCGGGCTCCACCTTCAAGCCGTTCACCGCCGCCGCCGCGTTGGAGCAGGGCATCTCGCCGGCGCAGACGTACGAGACCGGACACGAGATCACCCTCCCGATGGCCGACTTCCGCAACTGCGAGGGCCAGCCGCTCGGTTCGGCCGACGAGCGGGAGTGGACGCTGAAGAACGAGCGGGAGGACGAGGAGGGTGAGTGGGACATGACCGACGCGCTCGGTCAGTCCATCAACACCTACTTCGCCGAGCTGGAGCGCGAGGCCGGCCTCTGCGAGACCATCACCATGGCCGGCGCCCTCGGCGTCGAGCGCGGCAGCGACGAGCCGCTCGGCGCCAACCCCTCGGTCACCCTCGGCGGCCAGGAGACGACGCCGCTGATGATGGCCAGCGCCTACGCCGCCTTCGCCAACGAGGGCGTCTACTGCGAGCCGGTCGCCATCACCGGGGTGACCAACGCGGACGGCGAGGAGCTGAGCGTGCCGCCGTCCGAGTGCGGCCAGGTGATGTCGGCCAACACCGCCAGGACCATCAACATGATGCTGCGCGGCGTGGTCGAGGACGGCACCGGCGCGACGGTGGGCCTCACCGACCGGGACAACGCCGGCAAGACGGGTACCACCGACGAGCGGAAGAACGTCTGGTTCGTGGGGTACACCCCGCAGCTGTCCACCGCGGTGCGGGTCGGCGGCGACCAGACGCTGCCCCCGATGGAGAACATCACCATCGGCGGCCAGTTCTACGAGCGGGCCAGCGGCGCCGGAGTGGCCGGCCCGATCTGGCGGCAGGCGATGACGGGCGCGCTCCAGGGCGTCCCGGCGACCAACTTCACCCAGGTCGACCTGCCCCGCGCCGAGGACGAGCGGGACCGCGACCGGGACCGTGACCGGGACAGGGACCGCGATCGGGACCGTGACCGGGACGACGACGAGGAGGGCGATCAAGCCCCGCCTGACGACGGCAACAACCCGGCGCTCCCCAACCTGCCGGGCCTGCCCGACGACTGGGAGGACTGGGACGGGGAGTGGCGTCCGGGCGACGGGCCGCGCAACGGCACCGGCGGCCCACGCGGCTGACCCATCCCTGCGGCCCTGACCGGCCGGCCCCACAGCGGGCCGGCCGGTCAGGGCCGAAGCCGTCACACCATGCCGGCCGGCTGCCGCATCGAATTCCCGGTCGGTCGCCTGCCTGGCCACCTTGCCGGCCCGCCAGAGCCCGGACCGCCGGGGCCGGCCCACCGGGCGGCTCCCCGCCCGGCTTCCCGACTCCCGGCTTTCTGGCTCTCTTCCGGCTCCCGGAAATCCGGCCCTCGGCCCTCGGCCTTCCGGCTCCCGGCTCCGTGACCCTCAGCCTTCCGACCCGCGGCCTTCTTGGCTCCCGGCTCGCCGCCCAGCCCACTAGCCGGCCAGCGCCCGCTTGACGGCGGCGGCCACCCGGCCGCCCTCCGCCCGCCCGGCGATCCTCGGGTTCACCAGCTTCATCACCGCGCCCATGGCCCGGGGACCCTCGGCACCCTGCCCGCGGGCCTCGGCCACCGCGTCCGCGACCAGCGCGGCCAGCTCCTCGTCGGTCAACGGCTGGGGCAGGTACCCCGCGAGCACCTCGCCCTCCGCCCGTTCCCGCTCGGCGCTCTCCGCCCGGCCGCCCTTCTCGAACGCCTCGGCGGCCTCCCGGCGCTTCTTCGCCTCGCGGGCGATCACCTTCTGCACCTCGTCATCGGAAAGCTCGCGGGCGGTCTTGCCCGCCACCTCCTCCGTGGTGATCGCGGCCAGCGTCATCCGCAGGGTGGCGGAGCGCAACTCGTCGCGTTCCTTGATCGCTGCCGTCAGATCGCCCTGCAGCCGGGACTTGAACGTGGTCATGTCGACCATTGTGACAGCCGGTACCCGAGGGCTTCGATGGCTCTGCGACCATGGGCGCATGCGCGCGCGATACCGCATCCCCCTGAACGCAGCCCTCGCCGTCAGCGCCGTCGCCGCCGGCACCCTCGCCTACGCGGCGGGCTTCGAAGCAAGATCCTTTCGGCTGCGCCGGGTGAGCGTGCCCGTCCTGCCGCCGGGAGCGCCCCCGCTGCGGGTGCTCCAGGTCTCGGACATTCACATGGTCTCGGGTCAGCACAAGAAACGCCGCTGGCTCCAGTCGCTGGCCGGGCTCCGCCCTGACCTGGTGATCAACACCGGCGACAACCTCTCCGACCCGGAGGCCGTGCCCGAGGTGCTGGACGCCCTCGGGCCGCTGATGGAGTTCCCGGGGGCGTACGTCTTCGGCTCCAACGACTACTACGCGCCCGCCCTCCGCAACCCGGCGCGCTACCTGCTCGAACGCGCCTCGGGACGGCACGGCCTGAACGGGAACGCGCCGGCGCGCAACGTGCCGCGCAACCCGTGGTGGCTGCTGCGCGACGCCTTCGACGAGGCGGGCTGGGCCAACCTCACCAACACCCGCGGCCAACTCAAGGCGGCCGGCGTGGAGATCGCTTTGACCGGGCTGGACGACCCACACATCAAGCGGGACCGCTACACGGAGGTCGCCGGCGGCCCTGACCCCGACGCCGACCTCTCACTCGCCGTGGTGCACGCGCCCTACCTCCGCGTCCTCGACGCCTTCACGGCCGACGGCTACCCCCTGATCCTGGCGGGGCACACCCACGGCGGACAGCTGTGCGTGCCGTTCTACGGGGCGCTGGTCACCAACTGCGACCTGGACACCGACCGGGTCAAGGGCCTCTCCCACCACGAGTCGGCCGACCGCCGCTCCTACCTCCACGTCTCCGCGGGCTGCGGAACCAACCGCTACACCCCCGTCCGCCTGGCCTGCCCCCCGGAAGCGACGCTGCTGACCCTGACCCCCACCACAACCTGATTTCGTGAACGCCCGCTGGTCAGCTAAAGTAGTGCCTGCTCCACCGGGGTGTGGCGCAGCTTGGCAGCGCGCTTCGTTCGGGACGAAGAGGTCGTGGGTTCAAATCCCGCCACCCCGACGGTGAAACACCAGGTCAGGCCCGGTACTGAGAGATCAGTACCGGGCCTGATCTGTGTTGGGGGCATGCGGGAGCCGGGGGCCGGCGCGGCTCCACTCCACCGCTCGGGGGGACGAACGAGATTCCCGTCAACACGCCCCTCACCCCAGAGCGAGCGCCGCCCCGCACCACCGCCACCGTCTGGGTCGGCGAGCGCACACAACGCCGACGACAGCGTCCTGGCCCTTTCCTCCACCGCCTTACTCATGACGAGAGCGCCTTAGCCTCAGGTAACCTCGTGGGACCAAACGCTCACGGGGGGTGGGATTGGTGGCGCGGCCGTCTGACTGGTCTCCGGTGGACATGGACCGGGACCCGACACCGGGGGATCCGGACGAGGTCCGGGAGTTGGCGGAGGAGTTGCAGGAGTTCGCCGACGATGTCGGTGAGGCGCTGGGGAAGATCCGGGGCATGGCGGGCGAGCGCGCCATGCTGGAGTGGGCGGGGCTATCGGCCGACGCCTTCCGCCGAGAGTTCGACGGCGTCCCGGACAACCTCACCAAACTCGAAGACTCCTACTCCCTCTGCAGCCAGGCCCTGCACACCTACTGGCCCAAACTCCAGGCCGCGCAGGGCATGGCCGACCGCGCGCTGGACCGGGCCGTCACCGCGCAGGCGGATCTGGCGAGTGCCCAGTCCGCGCTCGGCGACGCCACCGACTGGGTCGGCCGGGCCGGCGACGAGGCCGAACGCCTCCAACGCGAAGGCGAACGCGAGAACGTCGAACCACCCGACGAGGCCGACGTCCGCGCCGCGGCCCGCGAACAACAGGCAGCCCAGGCCGCCGCCGGCGCCGCCCAGGCCCGCGTCAACGACGCCGAGGAACGCCTCTCCGCCGCCCGCCAACTCGCCCTCGACGCACAGGAGATGCGCGAGGAGGCGGCGCGCGAGTGCGCCCGTGACATCGACGGGGCCTCCGACGCCGGCATCCAGAACCGGCGTTGGTGGGAGAAAGCCATCGACTGGGTCACCGACAACTGGGACACCCTCGTCGAAGCGTGCAAACTGGTCGTCGCCGTCCTCGGCGTCGTCGTCATGATCATCGGCGGCCCGCTGGCCTGGGTCGTCCTCGCCGCCGCCGTCGTCGTCCTCGCCGACACCCTCATCAAATACGCCAGAGGAGAAGCCGGACTTCTCGATGTCGCTTTCGCCGCCCTCGACTGCATTCCAGGCATGAAGGGACTCACCACCCTCGGCGGACTGGCCCGCGGACTGCGGGGAGGACTCAGCGCGGCTCGGTCCGGGCTGCGGGGGGTGAGCGCGAGCCTCAATGGGCTGCGCGGTGGTCTTCAACGGATGAACCGGTCCATCAAGCGGACGTTCTGCCGTAACGACCCCGTTGACATGGCGACTGGGCAGGTGATCCTGTCCGCCACGGATATCGCGTTGCCCGGCGTCCTGCCTTTGCTGCTCGAACGCCATCACAGGACCGGGGTGAAGAACGGCCGTTGGTTCGGTCCCTCCTGGTCATCGACGCTCGACCAGCGGCTTGAGTTGGATGACGCGGGCGTTCGTTTCCACACGGCAGAGGGCATGTCCCTGCTCTATCCGGTGCCGTTGGCCGGCGTGGAGGATGCGGTCGAGCCCGTGAACGGGCCCCAGTGGGCGTTGGCCTGGGACGGCCTGGCCGACGGTGAGATGACCGTCCACCAGTCGGATGCGGGCCGCACCCTGCACTTCGAACCTGTGGCTGGCTCCGCGGGCGGCGTTCTGCCGCTGGCCGCCATCACGGATCGGCACGGGAATCGTGTCGCCATCCGATACGACGCGACCGGTGCGCCCAGCGAGGTACTTCATTCCGGAGGCTACCGCGTCGGCGTGACAACCGATCGGGGGCGTATCACTGAGATGCGCCTGTTGAGCGGCGAGGACCAACCGGTGCTGGTCAGCTTCCGTTACCACGAAGCTGGCGACCTCGCTGAGGTGCGCGACTCTGCCGACCGGCCGTTCTCCCTCCGCTACGACGCCCAGCACAGGGTGGTCAGTTGGGAAGATCGTATCGGCCACTGGTATCAATACCTCTACGATGACGCTGACCGTTGTGTGGGCACCGACGGCAGCGGCGGGGTGCTGGCCTGTCGGATCGCCTACGACGAAGAGCAACGCACGACGACCTTCACAGACTCGCTCGGGAACGCGACCGTCTATGAGTTCGACAGCAGCTACCGCCTGGTGGCCGAGACCAACCCCTTCGGTGACACGCTCCGCCTGACGTGGGCCGACGAGCAGCGACTGGGTTCCGTCACCGACGAGTTGGGCCGCACCTCGCGGTGCGAGTACGACGGGGAAGGACGGCTCACCGCGTTCGAACGCCCCGACGGCAGCCGCATCCGCACCGAGTTCGATGGCCGAGGTCTGCCCACAGCCGTGATCGCGCCGGACGGTTCGGTCCGGCGCCATGTCTATGACGAGCGTGGCAACAGGGTCGAGACCGTCGATGCCTCCGGAGAGCGAGTCCGCTATGGCTACGCCCCTTCCGGAGCCCTTGCCTCGGTGACCGACGGACAGGGCAACGTCACCCGGATCGGGTCTGACGAGAAGGGGCTGCCGACGGAGATCACTGATCCGCAGGGGCGCGTCGCACGATGTGTCCGCGACGCGTTCGGCAGGCCCACCACGGTCGTCGATCCGATCGGTGGTGAGAGCAGTACCCGATGGTCGACCGAGGGAAAGCCGCTTGAGCGCGTCAACGCCGGCGGCGAGCGGGAGAGTTGGGAATGGGACGGAGAGGGCAACCTCCTGGCGCACTTCGAGCGGACCGGCGGCATCACACGGTTGCGATACGGCCCCTTCGGACAGCCGACACGCCGCACCGGGCCGGACGGAGTGCCATACGTCTTTACCCGCGACACCGAACTCAACCTGGTGCGGGTGACCGGACCTGACGGCCGTAGCTGGGACTACTCCCACGACGTGCGGCGACGACTCACGCGGGAGTCGGACTTCGACAATCGCGTCACCGTGTATGACTATGACGCGGCGGGGCAGTTGGTGGGCCGTCGTAACGCCGCCGGGCAGTCCGTCGAGTATCGCTACAGTGCCCGTGGCGAGCTGGTGGGTAAAACCACCTCGGAGGGCGGCAACGTCCATTTCGAGCGGGACCTACGTGGGCGTGTGGTAAACGCCTCCGCAAACGGGGTGGATCTGGCGCGCGAGTTCGACCCCAGCGGCCGACTGGTCACCGAGACGGTCAACGGCCGTACGTTGCGGCTCGCCTACGAGACCACCGGACGCCTCGCTGCCAGGACTACCCCTTCCGGCCATGTGAGCCGTTGGACCTACTCGGCCACCGGCGCACCGGTTAACCTGGATGTCTCCGGCCGCGGCATCGACTTCGAACGCGACCGTGAGGGACGGGAAGTGCGCCGGATCATCGGCGATTCCGTCGTGCTCGACCGGGCATGGGACCCGCTGGGCCATCTGATCAGTCAGACTTTGCGGAACAACGGCGGCGCCGACGCGGTCGGGATCATTGATGAGTACCGGTATGCCTATGGTCCGGGCGCCCGGCTGGCCGCCGTCTCCCGTCCCGGGGGGACCACCCGTTACGTACTGGATGACGCAGGCCGAGTCACCGAGGTCACCGGTCCTGACGTCCAGGAAACCTACTCCTACGATGTCTGGGGCAACCAGACCTCGGCTCACTGGGACCTCGACATCGCCGCGGAGTCCGCCGGTCCGCGCGACTTCGACGGACAGTCCCTGATCCGCGCCGGCAGCACCACCTATGTGTACGACAAGGCCGGTCGGGTCTGTGTCAAGACAAAGGCGCCTTCCACTGGTGAGCAGGCCACCTGGCGCTATTCCTGGGACGCCGAGAACCGTTTGACGACGGCGGTCACCCCCGATGGAGCGACGTGGCGCTACCACTACGACCCGTTCGGCCGCCGGCTCGGCAAGGAACGGCTGAGCGCCGACGGAACGAGCGTCGTCGAGCGTGTCGACTTCACCTGGCACGGTTCCCTTCTCGCCGAGGAAGTCAGAAGCACCGCGGAGTCCTCCGAAGAGACCACCCTGACGTGGGACTACAACGGCCGCACGCCGCTGGCCCAGACGGAGCGCCGCACTCATGCGGTCAGCCAGGAGGAAGTCGATCGCCGCTTCCACGCGATCATCACCGATCTCGTCGGCACGCCCACCCAGCTCGTGGCCGACGACGGCTCGATAGCCTGGCGAGCACGTTCGACTCTGTGGGGACTGACGGCCTCCCCACCTCAGGTGGGCAGGGACGCGGCGGACACTCCGCTCCGCTCCCCTGGGCAGTACGCGGACCCGGAGACCGGCTGGTACTACAACGTCCACCGTTACTACGACCCTGAGATCGGCCGGTACGCTACCTCGGACCCGCTGGGTTTGGCACCCGATCCGAACCCGTACTCCTTCGTCCGAAACCCGACGATCGGCTCCGACCCGCTTGGCCTCTCCGCCTGCGATGAGGAAGCTCTCCTGGTGACGGTGTATCGAGGCACAAGGCTTTACCTGGAGAACATGATTCACCAGAGCACCGGTTGGCTTCTGAGCGACTCCGCGCGAACCGCGTACATGGAGAATGGCGAGAATCTCACCGATGCCCTCAGCACCTCGCGGACGCAGCACGACTCAGCGGTATCCACCTGGGGCAGTGAGACCGACTATGCCCAGGCACATGGCGAGTGGGGCCAGGAGATCACCGAAGTATCGGGCGATCGCTCGATGATCTCCTTCACCACGGATATGGACAAAGCGATAGAGTTCGCCGAAGGGGGCCAGGTCTACACCGCCCAGGTTTCTCCGGGGGACGTCATCTTCCAGAGCCTTGAGGGCGCCGGAGAGTCGGAAGTTCTCATCAGAAACGGAGTCGAGGCAACGCCTTGGGAGCCCACAACCTGATCATCGGTGGTGTGTCAGTCAGGTACTTCTCTGGTGGCGAGGCGCTGGACGCCGAGGAGCCGGTACAGTATCTCGACCCTCACGAAGACGCACTGCTGGCCGGAAATGTCCGGGTGCGCCGAATCGTTTTCCGGCCGCTGTCGAAGTCCCCGCTTGTCGCGCTGTATCTCCACTGGAGTGGGAGGGCTTCGCTCACCGAGTTGGACGCACGAGTCGCTGCGGGCACGACCACGGAAGAGGACTTCCACGACGCGGTAGCGGGCCAGACGTTGGTCCGCCGGTGTCGTGGGTGCGGCGCCCGCTTCTCCATCCTGTACGCGGTCGAGTTCCCCGGCTTCTCCCGTGATCGCGCCCGTCGACTTCAGGAGCACGACCACATCACCCACTGCCCCGCGTGTGGAACCGGATGGACCGCCTACGTCCTGGAGATCATCCGACGGTTGGATGGGTAACACGTTCCATCGCGCGTGACCCATGGCCGTCCGCCGGCGGGTTCCAGGGGGCGTAGCGACACAGTGATCAACTGGCTGTCGCCAGGAGCTTGGCGAGACGCTCGGCAGGGATTTCCCAGTCGAGTGTGATGCGTGGACGACTGTTGGCTCGGCCGCGACGGTGTCCAGCTCCTGACGATTGGAGCGGGCTCAATTGCTCGCCTGGTTCACTCGGGACTCGGTGAGCCTGGCCTCTCGGTGGCCGCACTCACGGGAGGACAGCGCACGGGGCTCTCACCCGCAGCGAGCAGAGAAGCTAGGTTCGCCTTCTGGTCGCAGATAGTCGGTCCGAGCGTCAAGGACGTAAGAGGTGACCAGATCCAGTCGTGCGCCCCCGTGTGTGTACTTGCACGCGCCCCCCGGCACGTTTCTACCGTCGCTCACACCAGACGGCAACGACACAGGGGGTGCCGGTGCGCGAGGACGGAACCAAAGCCATCGCCGAGATCCTGGACGAACTGGGCACCACCTCCAACGTGCAGGTCCGCTCGTCTCATGAACTCGCCGCCGAAGTAACCAAGGCGGCTGCAGACGAAGACAAGAAGCGTGTGGAGGACGGGCGGGGCCCGCTGCGCAGGCGCACCGACTACGGCGCCGTTCGGAGAGCGCCCCGATCACTGTCACTCACCCCCTGGCAAGTCCTGCACGCCATCGGTCTCGGCGCTGCGGCGGCTCGTCAGGGCGCCGGTCGAGGACTCGCCGAGCACTGGGGCAGCCTGCGTTACAGCCAGGCACTGGAAGCGAACCGGGGTCAATTTCTGCGGTTGTCGTCCGAGGGGCGCGATCTCCTCCGCTTTTACAAGGCCACGCAGTCCGGAGAGATCGGCACCGGCTTCGCTTCGCTGCTGGCCGAGCACATAGTCAGGTCCCGGTACCCCGACCATTCGGTTTCCGTGATCCCGGCGGACATCGCTCTGAAAGCTGGCTGGACCCTACGCAGCTCCGGCACCGGAGCTCGCCCGGAACCGCTGCAGCGACGCCCCCACTTCTTTGTCGAAGCCTGGCAACCCGGACAGCCGTCCAAGGTCTTCCTGATGACCTCGAAGGGGACCCACAGCAGCGTTCATCAGGTGTACAAGCAGCTCAGCACCGCCAGTGCCCACGTGGAGTCAGTCCACATCGGCCCCTATGGCACTGTCCCCTACCTCCTCATAGGCACCGAGATCCCAGCCAAGGAGAGTCTCGCCCTGCATGTTCTGGAAGCGCCAGGCACGACCCTGCTCCGGCCGCCCGGCGATACTCAGGGAGTCGACCTCGACGTCGAACTCCCCCAAGAAAACCTCATGTCCGACGTCGTGCTGCCCACGGAAGGCGACAGGACGGTCATTCCCGGGTTCCAGGTACTGCCCGGCTCCTTCGGCTGGTTCAGCGTCGTGCTGGCCAGGACGGAAGCAGCCGCACTCACCGCCTTCACCGGAGGTGGCACACCCACCGCCCAGTACCTGACCAAGGAGCAAGGACGCCGCCACTTCCAGCACGACGCCCAGGCCAGCAAGGCTGGGATGCGAGACGCGGAGCACCGCATCCACGACATCGACTTCGTCGGCACCGATCACATTTACCGCCTCAACGGCACCCGGGTAGAAGCGTTCTCCGGGCTTGAGAGAAGTCTCTACACTCATCTCCACCAGGGGCACGTCAACGAGTACCGTCGCGAGACGCACGGCCGGCGAGGGCAGTGGCCGTCGCGCAGCACAGCGAAGTACTGGAACACGGTATCGATCCGAGCCGACGGGACAGTTCTGGCTATCCGCCTCCGGGACGAATGACCGGGGCCTGCGAAACCTCCTGATCCGCGCCGGCGCCGGTCGGGCCGAGGTGCGCACAGCCGCGCAGGCGGAGGTAAAGAGAGTCGGTGCGACTAAACCACCTCCTCAACACGACTCTCGCTGGTCTCAGTTCTGGTCTCGTTCACCCCGGTCCGGCCCCGTCCCCGCACGGTCGCCCCAGAGGCTCCGCCGCGGGTCAGGACTCCCAAGGCTGTTGCTGGATGCGTAGACGAACATTCGGAAAGCGTGCTGGGGGCACACCTCACGAGTGCGAATCTCGTATCCTCCGCCCAGCCTTCACCGGGCTGTCACGTAGCCCCCGACCGTTCAGCGGTCGGGGGCTACGTCGTTGTGCGGGTCGGCTGGCCGCCCAGCTGAGCCAAACGGTGATGCGCATGCACGGTGCTGGCACCAAACTCTTCATGCCTCCGGACCAGGTGTACACGCCGGGTCAAAAGGCTAACGGCCCAGAGTAGAACGCGGAAAACACAACTGAGCCGTTCACGTCAGCCGCTGGTTCAGGCCGCGCTAGAGGCGCCGGTGGGGACGACCGAAGGCACCAGGGTCCGGAGTTTCGCCTGGGTCTCGGCATCGGTCGAGTAGAGCACCGTGCCGGCCAGGCCGCGGGTGAGCAGCACCTTGTAGGTGTTGCGGATCAGCCGGTGGAAGTCGTCCGGCACCGCCGTCGCCACACTGCCGTCGCGGCTCGCCTCGGGCACCGCGCGCCAACCGTCGCCGCGCCATACCAGGTCGGGGCCGAGGATCGTACCGTTCCACGGGTACTCGAAGCCCTGCGCCGTGTAGATGCAGCCGATCTGACCGAAGCCGCCCTGTTCGGTGGCCCACAGGGCAGACACGGGCGCGTTGCTCGTGCTGCTGTCACTCTTGGAGTTCCAGGGCCGCCGCCAGTCACCGATGACCACGTCGTCGACCAGACTGCCGTCCGCGCGTGGAGCGCTCCAGGGCCAGCAGAATCCCGCGGTCATCCGGGCGGTGTGGCCGGCCTCGTGCTGTCGGCGAAGGTGGCTCTCGAGTTCCTGGGGTGAGTTGGCGAGCAGCAGTTCGAAGCCCTCCTCGTCCCGCCAGGGCACCGGGCCTCCCGGTGCGAGTCCGAGGAGCCGTAGCACCCACGCTTCGTAGGCTCGGCTGCCACCGCAGCGGAACTGGTTGTTGAGGTTGACGTGGCGGACGAGGCACCCACGCGCGTGCGCGGTCCGATCGATGTCCTCGACGTTGCCCGTCTCTCCTGGGCGCACCACCTGGTGCTCGTCGAGCAGGAACACCGGAACGCGGGCGGCGTCGATGAGTTCTTCCACCTGGGTGCGACCGCCGTGCTGGGAAGCCACGTTGCCGTTCGTGCGCCGATCCCGGATCCGGTGGGCCTCGTCGCAGATCAGGACATCCAGTCCGTTGCGCTCGGCGGCCGAGAAGTCGATGAAGTAGCGGAAGAGGTGGGCGAGCTCGCGGTTCCTGCGTTCGACGACGTGCCGCAGTGTCCTGGTGAACGACCGCGAACCGGTGGCGTGGACGGCTGCGCGTCCGTTGCGTCCGAGGTGCCCCATGAGGTGGAGGGCTATGAGGCTCTTGCCCGACCCGGGCCCTCCGGTGACCACGATCACCTCCTTTCGGTCCGCGCGGTGTGCCCGGGCCACGGCCCGGTTCACCAGGGAAACCGCCACCTGTTGCTCGTCCATCAGCAGGAACTGGTCCCCGTCGATGATCTCCTCCGCCGCCGCCCGCATGAGTTGACGCCCCGGGGCGGTCGGGCTCTCCAGCAGCTCGTCCGCCTCGCGTGCGCCGTTCAGCGGCGCGAGGCGGGTCTGCAGGTGCTGGATGAGCGCGCCACGTGTCGTTTCGGTGTAGAGCGGCGCCTCGGCGTCGGCGAGCGGGAACAGGTCCTCGACGTCCTGGTCGGCCGCGTTGTGCAGGTACACGACGCCTGTCACCATGTCCCGCTCGTCGCTGAGCAGGTTGGTGAAGTTGCGCAGGTAGTCGCAGTAGCGGCGAACCTGGACGACGGGGTGCAGCGAGGCGTGGTTCCTCTTCCCCGGCACCTGGAAGAGGTCCGCGGCGTCTGGGATGGCCGTCGCGCTGCTCCACTGCTTGAGTTCGACGACGACGTAGGACCTACGGCCGGTCGTGGGGTGCGAGCCGGCGAGGATGACGTCGGCCCGCAGGCTCGCCAGCGGCAGGCGCTGTTCGATCAGCACCTCCACCTCGTCGAGGTGGGCGTCACACAGCACTCGTCCCAGGGCCGGCAGGCTGTTGGCCCACGACTGGCGTTCACCCTTTGATGGGTAGTGGCCGAAGGCGGATCGGTGTTTCTCCGCGAGCGGCGCCACGAGGCCACCGTTCCGGCTGTGGTCGTAGAGGGCGCGCGCGGACATGCGAAGGAGGGCCACGAGAGGTCTCCGGAGGTCTCGATCGGGCGATACGGGGACGGAGCGGCCGGTCGTCTCGAACCGGCGGAGGTTGAACGTTTCCTCAGCTGCGGGGCAGCCGGTACTCGAAGCTCCTCGGCCTCAGGTCCTCTTCGGCCGGCTCCCAGTCCCTGATGTGGGTGACGCGACCGCCGCTGGTCGCGTACGGTTCGACCCGTACGTTCACGCTGATGTCGCTCACCACGTAGAGGTCCACGGTGTTCTGCGGATTCCGGGCGTGCTCGACCTCGTTGATGGTCAGATCGACGCTGGTGGCGGCTCCGGTGGTGCCTTTCACCTCTACGCAGCGCACCTCATCGCCCTGGGTGCAGTGCAGGTCGTAGGGCTTGCCGAGGCGCTCGACCCGCCACCCCTCGTGCTCGTAGTGCGCCACGGCCATGTCCTCGGCGTGCAGCTCGATCGCCTTGCGCTTCTTGGGATCGGAGATGAAGCCGGCACCCCGGCGTCGCCGCTTCGGCGACTTGGGGGCCTCGAGCTGCTCCACGGTGATGCCGGGGGTGCGGTTGAGCGGTATCTCCTGGTGTTCCTCCCAGCGTTCCCCTATCCCGGCCGCTACGAGCAGAGGGCGCGGGTCGAGGTCGACCAGCTTCCCGATGCCCCGTTCGATGCCGGAGCGCCGGACCGCGTCGCTGCCGGCGAGGCCCAGCGGACCGTGCTCGTCCAACGGCACGTCGCGGAGCATCGCCAACGGCTCGATGCCGAAGCGCACCGGGTACTTGACGGTGTTCTCAGCATCCTCGTCGGGCCAGTGGGGGGCCTTGCCCCGGTGGAAGTTCTGCACGACCTCGAAGAGGTGGAGGGTGATCTTCCCCCTGCTCCACTGGGCGAACGGGACCCGCGGGGCGAGGCCGGTGGCGAGGACGGCGAAGCGCGGGTGGGCGGTACGGAACTCGGGCTTCCAGTCGGGAAAACCCCAGGATCGGGTCTCGAGGCCATGGCGGAGGTTCCGCTGCGCCTCGGTGCTCTGGCCGACATGGACCATAACGAAGGACACGTTCTGCATGCAGCTCATCATACAAGTGCCCTTATAGGCACCTGCAAGAGAGTTTCGGAAGGACCATGGATGGCCACCGCTCGAGCCTCGACACGGCGACGGGACCCCCGTCAGGGGGCAACGGAGAATCGACTCGCCACAACTCGGCGCTGACGCAGGGGGATACCCACCCCGTGGGGAGCACGGCGCCCGTGGCACCGCCACGCCACTCGGTCCTCCCGAACCGGGCCACACCACACGCGTGTCGCCCGAGCAGGGCAGTCACACCTGGCTCAACCCGCCGTCGAAGTGGTGGACTTCAGAGGCGTCCGCATGCGCGCGGCACGACGAGCGCCGCACGGCGCGGTACCAACGCGACGGGACAGAGGGAGGGAACAGGTCCCTCAGGGATCGCCGACGACCAGCCGCCGGGCGAACGGTCACTGCCGGTGGGCCGCCCGTTCAGGCCGCCGTGGCGCAGTCCGGGCAGCGGCCGCGGTAGGTGACCTCGACCGTGGCGACGGTGAAGCCGAACCGCTCCGCGGCGGGGAGGTCTGCGAGCGGGTCGCCGACGGGGTGCACGTCGCGGATGGCGCCGCATCCCGAGCAGACCAGGTGGTGGTGGGGGCGGTGCGCGTTGGGGTCGTAGCGCTTGGCCCGCCCGTCGGTGGCGACCTCGATCACCTCGCCGAGTGTGACGAGTTCGCCCAGGGTGTTGTAGACGGTCGCGCGGGAGATCTCCGGGAGTCGGACGGTCGCGCGCTCCAACACCTCGTCCGCGGTGAGGTGGACGTGCTCACCGTCGAGCACCTCTGCGACGACCCGGCGTTGGGCGGTCATCCGCCAGCCACGTCCCCGGAGTCGGTCCAGTAGGTCACTCATGGCCACCAACCTCATAGTGCGTCGCCTGCGGAACGAATGTATACGAGGGTGATTCGTACGAGTCCGGCTCATACGTCAAGAATTGGGTATCGTATTGACTTAGACTCAGTCCATTATAGGATCACACTGCCGGTGAAAGCCAAGGGATGAGACAACGGCGGGGACGTACGTGACGGTTTGGCGCGATGCCGCGCAACTCCGCCGCTGGTCAAGCGGGTTGCTGAGGCTGATCGGGGTCGGGAAGGCCGCACGGCGCGCCGTCCATCCGGTGACCTCGCACCGCGCGCCCGCCGGGCCCGCCCCGGTTCGCCCCGGGCCGGCACCGAGTGGCTTCCGTCTCCCGCGCGTCCGCGTCCCGGACGCCCGCGCGCCCGCCCCACGATCCGGTCCGCACCCCGGGCCGCGTCCCAACCCCGGTGCGCCACACCGCAGGCCACGGCCTCGATGGTGCGCGTCCGCGGCTGGCTGCCCAGGCCCGCCGGCGGGCGGGGCGCCCCGACCCGTGGGCGGTGCGCCGCCCTCGGCCCGTGGGCGCCGGGCGGTCCCCGGCAGTGCGGAGCCGCCCAGCGGCGGTTCCGCGCGCCCCGGCAGCAGTTCCGAGCAGTCCCCCAGCCTCACGCCGCAGTCCCTGCGCTTCGAGCAGTTCCCGAGCACTGTGCTCCCGCGAGTCCGGAAGGTTTTCCATGGCTGAGAATCCCGACGCAATCGTCCCCGACGCGAACACGGAAGGCGAAGGTCGCTGCCCGGTCGCGCACGGGCGGGCGCCGCACCCGACGCAGGGTGGCGGCAACCGCCAGTGGTGGCCGGAGCGGCTGAACCTCAAGGTCCTCGCCAAGAACCCCGCCGTGGCCAACCCCCTCGGCGCGGAGTTCGACTACGCCAAGGCGTTCCAGGGCCTCGACCTCCCGGCCGTGAAGCGGGACATCGAGGAGGTGCTGACCACCTCCCAGGACTGGTGGCCGGCGGACTTCGGGCACTACGGCCCGTTCATCATCCGGATGGCCTGGCACAGCGCGGGCACCTACCGGATCAGCGACGGTCGCGGCGGCGCCGGGGCCGGGCAGCAGCGGTTCGCGCCGCTCAACAGCTGGCCGGACAACGGCAACCTCGACAAGGCCCGCCGCCTGCTGTGGCCGGTCAAGAAGAAGTACGGCCAGAGCCTGTCCTGGGCCGACCTGATGATCCTCGCCGGCAACGTGGCCCTGGAGTCGATGGGCTTCACCACCTTCGGCTTCGCCGGCGGTCGGGAGGACGTCTGGGAGTCCGAGGAGGACGTCTACTGGGGCCCCGAGACCACCTGGCTCGGCGACGAGCGCTACACCGGTGACCGCGAGCTGGAAAGCCCGCTGGGCGCGGTCCAGATGGGCCTCATATACGTCAACCCGGAGGGCCCCAACGGCAATCCGGACCCGGTCGCCGCGGCCCGCGACATCCGGGAGACGTTCCGCCGGATGGCGATGAACGACGAGGAGACCGTGGCGCTGATCGCCGGCGGTCACACCTTCGGCAAGACCCACGGCGCCGGCCCGGCGGACGCCGTCGGCCCCGCCCCCGAGGGCGCGTCCATCGAGGAGCAGGGCCTCGGCTGGCGCAACAGCCACGGCACCGGCAAGGGTGGCGACACCATCACCAGTGGCCTTGAGGGCATCTGGACCAACACGCCGATCACCTGGGACAACTCCTTCCTGGAGATCCTGTTCGGCTACGAGTGGGAGCTGTTCGAGAGCCCGGCCGGCGCGCAGCAGTGGCGGCCGAAGGACGGTGCCGGCGCCGGCACCGTGCCGGACGCCCACGACGCGGAGCAGAGCCACGCGCCGACGATGCTGACCACCGACCTGTCGCTGCGCTTCGACCCGGCCTACGAGCGGATCTCCCGCCGCTTCCTGGAGCACCCGGAGGAGTTCGCCGACGCCTTCGCCCGCGCCTGGTTCAAGCTGACCCACCGCGACATGGGCCCGGTGGCCCGGTACCTCGGCCCCGAGGTGCCGAGCGAGGTGCTCCTCTGGCAGGACCCGCTGCCCGAGCTGACGCACCCGGTGATCGACGCGGCCGACATAGCCTCGCTCAAGGAGCAGATCCTCGGCACCGGGCTGTCCGTGTCCCAGCTGGTCTCCGCCGCCTGGGCGTCGGCCGCCTCGTTCCGCGGCAGCGACCGCCGTGGTGGCGCCAACGGCGCCCGGGTCCGGCTGGAGCCGCAGAAGAACTGGGAGGTCAACGACCCGGAGCAGCTGGCTGCGGTGCTGCGCGCCCTGGAGGGCGTCCAGGAGACCTTCAACTCCGCGCAGAGCGGCGACAAGCGGGTCTCGCTGGCCGACCTGATCGTGCTGGGCGGCGGCGCGGCCGTCGAGCGGGCCGCCAAGGAAGGCGGCTTCGAGGTCGAGGTGCCGTTCACCCCGGGCCGGGTGGACGCCACGCAGGAGCAGACCGACGAGGAGTCGTTCGCCGCCCTGGAGCCGTCCGCCGACGGCTTCCGGAACTACCTGGGCAAGGGCAACCGGCTGCCGGCCGAGTACCTGCTGCTGGACCGGGCCAACCTGCTGACGCTGAGCGCGCCCGAGATGACCGTGCTGGTCGGCGGGCTGCGGGTGCTCGGCGCCAACCAGGGCGGTTCCTCGACCGGGGTGCTGACCGACACCCCCGGCGCGCTGACCAACGACTTCTTCGTCAACCTCCTCGACCTGGGCACCACCTGGCAGGCCGTGGCCGGCGAGGCGAACGCCTACGAGGCCCTCGACGCCGCCACCGGTGAGGTCCGGTGGACCGGCAGCCGCGCTGACCTGGTCTTCGGCTCCAACTCCGAACTGCGGGCGCTGGCCGAGGTCTACGCGAGCGACGACGCGAAGGAGAAGTTCGTCGCGGACTTCGTCGCGGCCTGGCACAAGGTGATGGAGCTGGACCGCTTCGACCTGGCCTGAGCCACCCACGCGCACAGCCTCCTCGGGCTCCGCGCCCGGCACGCCCCGCCCCCGGCCCCCAGGCCGGGGGCGGGGCGTCGTTGTGGGGTGGGTCCGGGGCCCGTTTCCCAGGGGGCGGGGTGGTTCATCCGGTTCATTCGGGGTCCGGGGCCGGCGGGGTGCCCGGGGTGCGGGTGGTGAGGCGGGCGTGGCGTTGGCGGGCGGCCTGGGGGGTGGCGAGGCCGAGGCCGAAGGCGATGTCCTGCCAGGTCAGGCCGCGGCCCCTGGCCATCTCCAGCAGGCCGCGCTCCAGTTCGTCGAACTCGGCGCGGGCGCGGGGGACGAGGGTGAGGGCGGCGGTGATGTCGGCGCGGTCCACCTCCGGCTCGTCCGGCGCGCGTTCGGCCGCGCCGCTGAGCAGGAAGGCCACCAGCCGCACCGCCTCGTGGGGCGCGAGCACCGCGGGGTGCGCGCCCCGCGCGCGTTGCTCGGGGGTGGCGGCATGGCGCTCGGCGATCTGGAAGAGCGCGGTGTACGCCCGGCGGGCGGCGGCCGCGGCCGGGTCGGGTGGGGTGAAGGGGTCCTCCTGGGTCATGCCGACCACTCTGCCGCCGATAACGACCCATTGTCAACGGAGCGTTCTCAACGAAACAGAGTGAACGACATGTTCAAGTGAGGTCAGTGGGCGGCCGCCCCGTCCGTCTCGCGGTAGGCGTGCGGCGCCACGCCGGTCAGGCGGCGGAAGACCCGGCTGAAGTAGGCCCGGTCGTGGAAGCCCACCGCCCTGGCCACCGTCTGCACGCTGTCGTCGCTGGTGGCCAGCCGTTCCTTGGCCCGCTGGATGCGCAGCCTGGTCAGGTACTCCCAGAGCGTCAGCCCCAGTTCGCGGTGGAAGAGCCGCCCGAGGTGGTCCTCGCTCACCCCCGCCACCTGGGCCACCTGCCAGCGGGAGAACCGGTGGCGGTAGTGCTGTTCCAGGTAGGCCAGCGCGTAGCGCACCGGCGCCGCCGCGCGCTGGGCGGCCGGGTCGGCGCGCTCCAGCAGGGAGCCCAGCAGCCGTACCGTCTCCTGGTCGGTGAGGATGTCCCGGCCCAGCAACAGCAGCGCCGGGTGCGGCTCCGCGCGCCGCGCGTCGGCGACCGTGAAGCCGCGGTCGCTGAGCAGCAACGCCGGTACCCCCGGCAGCCGTTCGACCACGTCGAGGCCGGCCATGTCGGGCAGCGTCCGGTCCACGACCAGCACCCCCGGCGGGTCGTCGGCGAGCAGCGCCAGCGCGGTGGTGCCGTCGGCCGCGGCCCGCACCTGGTGGCCGGGCAGCGCCTCGGTCAGCAGCGCCCGGACGCGTTCCCTGCGCGCCGTCGAGGCGTCCACCACCAGCAGCGACTTGGCCAGCGCCGAGGGCCGCAGGGCGTGCAGCGCCTGGTGCAGGTCGTCGCCGCTGAGCGGTCCGTAGAGCAGGAACGGGGTGTGCCGCAGCGCCGGGTGGTCGTGCAGCCGGCGGACGGTGGTCCAGAGCCGGGCGGCGCCGGGCGCCGCCGCGTCCCAGACCACGGCGGCCGGGGCCGGCGGTCCGAGCAGCGAGGCCAGCTCCTCGTCCGGCCCCGGCCGGCGTGGGCGCAGCCGGTGCCGGCGGGCCAACGCGTTGGTCTCGGAGGCGAGTTGGTCCTGCTGGTCGATGGCGAGCAGCAGCAGCTCGTCGCCCGGCGGCGCGGCGGGCCGGCCCGGGCCGTCGGCCGGGGTGGGCAGCGGCAGGGTGAGCTGGAAGCCGGCGCGGCCACGGGCGCGGTGCACGGCCACCGCGCCGCCGTGGGTCACCGCGAGCCGGCGGGCGATCGCCAGGCCGAGCCGGCTGCCCCTGGTGCCGCTGGCGAAGGGCTCGAAGAGCCGTTCCTCCTCGCCTTCCTCGACTACCAAGTCGGGCCGGGTGACCAGCACTTCGAGGTGTCGGGGGCCGGCGGTCGCGCGCAGCGCGAGGCCCGGGCCGGCGGCGGCGACCAGCAGGTTGAGCACGATCTGGGTGAGCCGGCCGGCGTCGGCCCGCACCACCGGCAGCCGGGGTGGCAGCCGCAGCCCGGCGGGCTGGCCGCCGGCCCGTCGAAACGTTTCAGTCAACAGCGCGTGTGGGTCCACGAGTCGCCGGTGCAGGTCCAGGGCGTCCAGTTCGGAGCGCGACAGGTCCAGCAGGTCGTCGATCAGCCGCAGCAGCCGGCCCGCGTGCTCGTGGGCCACCTCGCCCTCGGCGGTGTGCCGCAGGATCGCCTCGACCGGGCTGCGCAGTTCGTCCGTGGTGTTGTCCAGCAGCCGGGTCTTGAACCGGCTGGCCCGCTCGGCCGCGTCGCGCGCGCCCCGCACCTCGGTGAAGAGCCGAACTCCCTTGAGCGCGGCGCTGATCTGGTCCCCCAGCGCCCGGCAGAGCGCGCCCGGACCGCCGCCGGAGCCGCTGCCGTCCCACCGCTGCCGGGGGCCGCCGGTCTCGAAGACGGCGTAGCCCAACTGCTCGTCGCCGATGTGCAGGGGCTCCAGCACGACGGTGAACCGCTCGTCGGCGGGCAGCAGTTCGCCCACCGGCGGGGGCGTGGCCCGGCCCGGCTCGCGCAGCGCCAGCCGGTGGCGCGGCACGCCCAGCCCCGGCAGGTGCCGCTCCAGCGCCCGCCGCAGCCCGGCGGTGTCCGTCACCGTGGTCAACACGGTCGCCAACGCCCGCAGCCGCCTCGCCTGTTGCTCCTCCGTCCAGCGGTCGTACTCCAGCAGCCGCCTGGCCTTGTCGGCCACCAGCAACCTGGCCTGGCCGACCAGCCGTTCCAGCCGCGCCTGGTCGTCGGCCGGCCGGGCGCGCAGCCCGTGCAGCGCCAGGTCCCAGGCGGTCGCGTCCTCCAGGCTCCGCACGCCGGCGCCGAGTCGGCGCTCCAGTCGGCGCAGGAAGTCGACGCCCGTCTCGTCCGACCCGCCGGGCAGCCCGGCGCGCAACTCGACGTCCAGCAGGGCCTGTTCGACGCCGGGCTCCGGCGGCTCCTCGGCCAGCTGCTCGACCAGCGGCGAGTGACAGCCGCAGGAACCGCGGACGATCAGCGTGCCGGCCACCACCCGGCGAGCCGGCGGGGCGGTGCCCCGCAGCCTGGCCAGCAGGGTGTCCACGGCGAGCGCCCCCAACTCGCCGAACGGCAGCGCGACCGAGGTGAGCGGCGGGTCGCTGACCCGGGCCTCCACCGAGTCGTTGAAGCTGATCAGCGCCACCTCCTCGGGAACCCGCACGCCGCGCGCGGTGAGGAAGCGGAGCGCGTCGGCGGCGAGCGCGTCGCTGCACGCCACCACCGCGTCGAAGTCCCGCCCGGGCCGCAGCCCCCGCACGTCGATCAGCACCCGCATGGCCGCCGCGCCGGCGCCGGCGGCGTAGTCCAGCGAGGCGGCGGTCAGCGTGCGGTCCTGCGGTATCCGGTGCCGGCGCAGCGCCTCGGTGTAGGCGCGGGCCCGGTCCAGCGCTACCGGGTTGGTCAACGGGCCCCGGATGCAGGCCAGTCGACGTCGGCCGTGGCCGGTCACCAGGTGGCCGACGGCCTTCCGCATCCCCGCGTAGCTGTCCAGCAGCAGCGTCTCGTGGTCCGCCAACGCCCGGTTGAGGCTGACCACCGGCAGCCCGCCGAGGGTGCGGACCAGCCGGGCGGCCCGGTCCCCGGGGGCCGGCAGGCCGAGCGTCGAGGTCCAGCAGATGGCCCCGTCCAGCCCGGCGGAGTCGAGCAGTTCGTAGAGCGCGTTGCGCGGCGCGCCCTCGCGGACCGCGTCCCCGGGGAAGCAGACCAGGCTGGCGCCGCCGCGTTCCACGGCCTCGCGCACCCCGGACCACAGGGTGGCGCCGACGCCCAGGTGGATGTTGGCCGTCAGCAGGCCGAGCACGGGACGGTGAACTCGCCCGGCCGCGGGGGGTCTTGCGGCGGGGGGTCGTGCGGGGGTGGGTCTTTCGGGGCTGGTTCTTTCGGGGGCGGGGCGCGCGGGTCCGGCGGTGCGCACGGCGAGCGGCGCGGGCGCCGGGCGGGGGACTTCGGGGGGCACGGGAACGTCCGACGATCCGGCCGGTGCGGGTCCGGCCGGCGGCTCGGTCGGTGGGGGGTCCCCGAGCGCGTGTTCCACCATGCGGCAGCCTCGCTCCTCGGCAGCGCTTGGGCGCGCGCCGCGCGGCGCGCTGCGGTGCCCCGGCGACGCCGCCGAGGTGGCGAGGACGATAGCGCCGCCCGGCCACGCCGACAAGGCCAGCGGCACGGCGTTCACGTGCCGTACCGCTGGCCCCGGTCAGTCGGGCGCTGCCGTGCCCGGCCCGCCGGCGGCCGGTCCGACGTCGGTCGGCCGCGCCGGTGGAGTCCCGCTAGAGCTGGCCGACCCCGGCGCCGCCGGACACGATGGACTTGACGTCGGCCGCCGCGTCGGGCGAGTAGCTGTAGGGGATGCCGGCCACCGAGCCGCCGGTCTCGCCCGAGCCGGAGTTCTCGAAGTGGTTGTCCCTGGCCACGATCGAGCCGTCGCCCGAGTCCCCCTCGCCGAGGTGGAACGGGTCGTCGGTGTTCTCGAAGTAGTTGGCCTCCACCAGCACCCCGGCGTCCTCGGTCGAGGCGACGCCGTAACTGCCGATGTCCTGGTAGTAGTTGTTGTAGACGTGCACCGGGTCGCCGAACCTGACCCGCGGGTTGCGCTGGTTGACCCCGTCGAACCAGTTGTGGTGGTACGTGACGTTCAGCTTGCCGATGTCCTCGGAGCCGTTGCCGTCGTCGTGCCCCAGCAGCATGTTCTTGTCGGAGTCGTAGGTGTGGTTCCACGACACCGTGATGTCGGTGGACGCCCGCTTGATGTCCAGCGCCCCGTCGTTGGGGTTGGTGAAGTCGTTGTGGTCGATCCAGACGTTGGTGCTGTACTGGACGTTGATCCCGTCGTCGTTCGAGTCGGCGAACACGATGTTCTGCACGATGACGTTGTCGGCCTCGCTGATGTTGAGGCCGCTGCCCTCGATGGTGGCGCCGGATCCGGCGCCGACGATGGACTTGTCCGAGGTGACCCGGACCATGGAGTCCACCGAGACGGTGCCCTCGACCTCGATCTGGAGCGGCCCGTCGCTGCCCGCGGCCTCGATCAGCTCGTCGCCCGAGGTGACCGTGACGACGTCGCCGCCGGCTCCGCCGGTGGTGCCGGCGCCGAAGCCGGTGGGGCTGCCGACCGCCAGCGGGGCGATGTCGGCCGGCTCCGAGGCCGACCCGGTCGCGGCGGTCAGGCCACCGACGGTCGCCACGGCCGCGGTCACCGCGACCGCGCTGGCCAGCTTGAATCGTGCGCTCGTCCTGCGCATGAGACTCTCCGTCCGGTATGTGGGGGGTGTTGGGGGGAGAGAAGCCGTGCCGCGCGACCTGGCATCCGCTTCGATGCTAGGGCGGGGGCTGTGGACGATGACGGGGCGTGTGTGGACTATCGCGCTGGGCGTGCGCCGGGGCGGGCGGCCGCGCGAGACGGGCGGGGCGAGCAGGGGCGAGGCGGCCAGTGGCGGGCGGCCAGTTGGGGCGGGGCGAGCGGCTGGTGGGCGGCCGGGGGCCGGCGGGCGGCGGCGGCTCGTCCGGCGGATTGTCAGTGGGCGGGGGCACACTGGGCTCATGTGTCGCAGCATCAAGACCCTCCGTCCCCCGGCCACGCCGGATGTCTCCGCGGACGACATCCGGGCGGCGGCCCTCCAGTACGTCCGCAAGGTGAGCGGCTTCCGGGCCCCGGCCGCGCACAACCGGGCGGTCTTCGACCAGGCGGTGGCCGACATCACCGCCGCCACCGAGCATCTGCTGGCCCACCTGGAGGTGCGCGGCTCCTCCGCCGGGGGCGTGAGCCGGGGGTGAGCGCGCTGCGGCTGCACGTCGGCCGGATCGACGGCCCGGCCGAGCGCACGCTGCTGGTGATCCACGGCGGCCCCGACTGGGACCACGGCTACCTGCTGGACCCGCTGCGGCGGCTCGCCGGCCGGCGCCGGGTGCTGCTGCCCGACCTGCGGGGCTGCGGCCGGTCGCCCGGCGGCCTGGCGCCCGAGCGGTACACCCCGGACGCCGCCGTGGGCGACCTGCTGGCGCTGCTCGCCGCACTCGACGTGGCCCGGGTCGACGTGCTCGGCTTCTCCTACGGCGGGCTGCTCGCCCAGCGGTTGGCGCTGGCCGCGCCGGAGCGGGTGCGCCGGCTGGTGATCGCCTCCAGCACGGTGCTGCCGGTGCCGGCCGACGCCTACGACGACTGGCCGGAACGGGCCGAGCGGCGGGCCCCCGAGGCGAGGGTCTGGGCCGACCCGACGCTGGACGGCCCGGCCCTCACCCGGGCCGCCGCGGTGGCCGGGGCGCCGGCCAACGTCTGGCGGGCGGCGGCGCTGCCTGACTATCTGGCGCGGCTGGCGCGGGTGCGCTTCACGGCCGAGTGGCTGGGCCCCTTCCGGGCCGGCACCCTGCCGCCCGCGCTGCCGACGGACGCCGCCGGCAGGCTGGCCGCGCTCGGCCTGCCGACGCTGCTGCTGCACGGCCGCCAGGACATGGTCTTCCCCGCCGCCCTGGCGGAGCGGGCCGCGCGCCGCATACCCACGGCCCGCGCCGTCCTGCTGGACGAGGCGGGCCACATGGCGCATGTCGACCAGCCGACGGCCTGGTTGGCCGCCGTCACCGACCACCTGCGCTGAACCACCGCGCTGCACCACCGCGCTGCACCGCCCCCGCGCGGCCGGCCGGCGACGGGGGCCGACCGCGGGGTCGGGCGGCGGGCCCGGTGGCTAGAGCTGGCCGAGTTCGCCCGTCAGGTCGTCCAGGCCGAGGGAGCCGAGGGACAGCGCGGCCATGTGCCAGGCGCGGGCGTCGAACGTGGCGCCGGCCCGGCGGCGGGCCGCGTCGCGGCCGGCGAGCCAGGCCCGTTCCCCCAGCTTGTAGGAGACGGCCTGCCCGGGCATGCCCAGGTAGCGGACGATCTCCGAGTCGGTGAACGACTGGTCGAAGCCGGTGCTCTGCCGGAAGAACGCGGTGGCCAGCTCCGGGGTCCAGCGTTCGCCGGGGTGGAAGTCCTCCCCGGCGGGGACACGCAGCCCCAGGTGCAGCCCGATGTCGATGATCACCCGCACCGAACGCATCATCTGGGCGGAGAGGTAGCCGAGGCGTTCGGCGGGCTCGGTGAGGTAGCCCAGCTCGTCCATCAGCCGTTCCGCGTACAGCGCCCAGCCCTCGGTCATGGCGCTGACCGAGCCGAGGCTGGCCTGGTAGGTGGAGAGCCGGTCGGCGACGTGCACCCACTGGGCGAACTGGAGGTGGTGGCCCGGCACCCCCTCGTGGTACCAGATGGAGACGAGCTGCCAGGTCGGGAAGCGGGTCGCGCCCCGGGTGGGCAGCCAGGTCCTTCCTGGCCGGCTGAAGTCCATGGACGGCCGGGTGTAGTAGGGCGCGGCGGCGCTGCCCGGCGGGGCGATCATCGCCTCCACCCGGCGCACCGGTTCGGCCAGGTCGAAGTGGACGCCGTCCAGCGCGTCGATGGCCCGGTCCATCAGCTCCTGGAGCCAGTTCCGGACCGCCTCCTCCCCCTCGATGGCGGTGCCGTGCTCCTCCAGGTGCCGCATGGTGGCCAGGGTGGTCTCGCCCGGCAGCACCTCGGCGGCGGCGGCGCGCATCTCCGCGGTCAGCCGGCGGTACTCGGCCCAGCCGTAGGCATAGGCCTCGTCCAGGTCCAGGTGGGCGCCGTTCCAGGCGCGGGCGCCGAGCAGGTAGCGGTCCCGGCCGACGCCGTCGGGGGTGTGGGCGGCGGCCGGCAGGTAGCTGTCGGTCAGGTAGCGGCGCAGCTCGGCCACGGCGGCGCTGGCCTGCCGGGCGGCTTCGTCGAGTTCGGCGCGCAGCTCGGCGGGTCCTCCGGCGACGAGGGTGGTGTACCAGTCGGCGGCGAGGAGTTCGCGCAGCTGCTCGGCGAGGGTGCGCACCTGCCGGGGTGCGGCCAGCAGCCCGCGCTCGACGCCGACGGTCAGGCTCTCGGTGTAACCGGCGAGCGCGCGGGGGGTGTTGCGCAGCTGGCCGGCGATGACCGCCCAGTCGTCCGGGGTCTCCTTGGGGGCCTGGATGAGCATGCCGCGGAGGTGGAAGAAGGGGGAGAACAGGTTGCGCACCTGGCGCAGCCCCTCGCCGGCCTCGTGGTTGTCCAGCTCGGTGGTCAGGCGTTCGCGGAGGAGTCGGGCCGCGCGGCGTTCCACGGCCGGTAGCCCGTCGTCGGCGGCGGCCTCGGCGGCGGTCAGGTCCCGCAGGGTGGCGCGGCGCGCCTCGGCTATCTCCTCCTGTCCCGCCGGCGAGTAGTCGGGGAGCGCCGAGACGCCGGGGCGGATACCGAGGGCGAGGCCCGTGGACGGGTCGAGGTCGGCCAGCGTCTCTACGTGGGCGTCAGCGATGAGCCGAGGGGTGGAAGGCAGCATTGTGTCATCCTCATACAGCACAGGACACGACGGAAGGCACACGTGTTCGATCCACTGATCGGCCGGGAGCACGCCCTGTCGGTGCTCGGCGCCGAGATCGCCAGGGCCGCCGCCAGCCACGGTGGTCTGGTGCTGGTCGCCGGGGAGGCCGGCATCGGCAAGACCGCGCTGGTCACCCGGGCCGCCCAGGAGGCCGGCCGGCAGGGCTTCCTGGTGCTGGGGGGTTCCTGTTGGGACGCGGACAACGCGCCGGGGCACTGGCCGTGGGTGCAGGTGCTGCGCGCGCTGCGCCGGCTGCTGGACGCCGAGGAGTGGGCGGAGTTGGCGCGTGTCTCGGGCCACGCGCTGGGCGTGCTGCTGGGTGGGTCGGACGAGCCGGCCGGGCGCGGGCCGGGCGAGGACGGCGCGCGCGGCGACTTCGCGCTCTTCGACGCGCTGACCACGGCGCTGGTGACGGCCGCTCAGCGCCGGCCGCTGCTGGTGGTCATCGACGACCTGCACTGGGCGGACGCCGCCTCGCTGCGACTGCTCCGCTTCGTCGCCCAACACACATGGTTCGAGCGGGTGTTGTTGGTGGGCACCTACCGGGACGCGGAGCTGGGCCCGGCGGCCGACGGCGGGCCGGGCGACGGCGGGCCGGCGCAGGCCTCGGCGACCGACCCGGCGGCGACCACGGAGGCGGGCGCCGGGGGAACGGCGGCACCGCAGCCCCGTTCGCCGCTGGCGGCCGTGCTGCCGCTGCTGGCCCGCGCCACCACGCTCTCGCTCGGCGGCCTGGACGAGGCCGAGGTGGGAGCGCTGATCGGCCGCACGGTGGGCCGGGAGCCGGACGGCGCGCTGGTGGCCGAGGTGCACCGGCGCACCGGCGGCAACCCGTTCTTCGTCGAGGAGACCGCCCGGCTCTGGCACGCCGGTGGCGGCACGGTGCCGCCCGGGGTGGCGGACGCGGTGCGCCGGCGGGTGGCGCTGCTGCCCGGTGAGGTGACCGAACTGCTGCGGCAGGCCGCGGTGTTGGGCCGGGAGTTCCACCGGCGGGTGCTGGCCGGCAGCCTGGCGACGCCGCCGGCCCGCGCCGACCGACTGCTGGAGACGGCGCTCACCGCCCGGCTGGTGGTGCGGCGGGGCACCGGCCGGTTCGGCTTCGTCCACGACCTGGTGCGGGAGACGCTCTACGCGCAGCTGCCGGAGGCCGAGGCGCGGCGCCGGCACGCGGCCGTGGTCCGGGGCCTGGACCAGCAGCCGGAGTTGGCCGACCTGGTGGTGCCGGCCGACCGGGCCCGGCACGCGCTGCTGGCCGGCGACCAGGTGCCGGCGGCGAGCACGCTGGCCCTGCTGCGGGCGGCGGCGGCCGACGCGGGCAGCCGGATGGCGTACGACGAGGAGCTCGGCCACCTGCGGCGGGCCCACGAGCTGGCCGCCGACGTGGACCCCAGGCGTCGGGTGCTGCTCGGTCTCGAACTGGCCGAGAGCCTGGCGGCGGACGGCGCGTGGGAGGCCGTGTGGCCGTACGTCCAGGGCGCGTTGGCGGAGGCCGAGCGGCTGGCCGACCCGCTGCTGTCGGCCCGGGTGGCCCTCCGCCTGCACCGGTCCCGGGCGGCGCGCCGCGGGCTGGTGCGGGAGACGCTGCCGGCGCTGCTGGCCGCGGCGCACGGCCAGCTGGTGCCCCGGGGTGGCGAGCAGCCGGTGCCGGCGCCCGACGACCAGCCGACGCTGAACCGGCTGGCCCGCGAACTCGCCGTGCGCGTCGCGGTGTTGGGGCGGCGCGAGGGGAACGACGACGTGCTGGCCGCCGGCCTCTGGTCCCGGCACGCGGCGATCTGGGGCCCCGGCTCGGCGGACGAACGGGCGGTGCTCACCCAGGAGTTGGCCGCCCTGGCGCGCCGCACCGGGGACGCCGACCTGGAGCACTTCGCGACCTCGCTGCGCTGGGTGGCGCTGTTGGAGCTGGGCGACCCGGACTACCGGAAGCAGCTGCGGGAGTTCGAGACGACGGTGGCCCGGCTGGCCCGGCCCAGCTTCGAGGTGTCGGCGCTGGTCGACCGGGCGGTGGTCGCCGCCCTCCAGGGCGACTTCGCCGAGTCCGAACGGCTCCAGGACCGGGCCGAGTCGCTGGTCACCGAGCGCCGCCAGGACCGTATCTACCAGCGGCACGTGCTGCACATGGACTGGAGTCGGCTGCTGCTCCAGGGGCGGCTGGCGGAGGCCGAGGAGCTGCTGGCCGAACTGCCGGCGGTGGGCTACCGCCATCCGGAGCTGCTGGAGGGCATCACCGCGGCGGAGCGCGGCGACGGCGAGCGGGTCTGCTGGGCGCTGGCCGCGGCCGGCGACGGGGACCAGCGCTATCCGGGGTCGGTCCGAGCGCTCTGGCTGCGTTTCCAGGCGCAGGCCGCGGTGCTGCTGGGGGACCGGCGGCGCTGCCTGGCGGTGGCCGAGACGCTGGCGCCGGTCGCCGACCAGTGGGCGGTCTCGCTCTACGGCTCCGACATCGGCGGCCCGTTCGCGCTGTGGCTCGGCGAGTTGGCGGCGGCGCTGGGCGACTGGGAGACGGCGGCGGCGCGGTTCGCCGCGGCGGCGCGCTCGGCCGATCTGCTGCGGGCCCGGCCGTGGGCCGCGCGGGCGCGGGTGCGGCAGGCTGAGGTGCTGCTGACCGTCGGCGGGCCAGGCGCCGGCGAGGAGGCGGAGGCGCTGTTGCGGGCGGCGGGCGGGGAGGCCGAGGAGTTGGGGCTGGCGCGGCTCGGCGCGCGGGTGCGGGAGGTCAGGGACGGCCGGCTGTCGCTGGGGCGACAGGACGGGGAGGAGGCGGAGTTCCGCTTCGACGGCGCGCTGTGGACGCTGTTCTTCGCGGGCCGCACGGTGCGGCTGCCGCCCGCGAAGGGGCTCACCGACCTGCGGGAGCTGCTGGCCAGGCCGGGCACCGACGTGCCGGCGGCCCGGCTGCTGAACCCGGCCGGCGGCGAGGAGCTGGCGGCGGCCCGTTCGCTGGGCGGTGACCCGGTGTTGGACGACACCGCCAGGGCTGCCTACCGGCGGCGGCTGGCCGAGCTGGACGCGGAGATCGACCGGGCGGACGCCCGGGGGGACGCCGCCGGGGCCGGCCGGCTGGACGGCGAACGCCGGGCTCTGCTGGCCGAGCTGCGGGCGGCGGCCGGCCTCGGCGGGCGGGCCCGGCGGCTGGGCGACGAGGCCGAACGGGCCAGGAAGACCGTGACCGCCCGGATCAGGGACACCCTGCGGCGGCTGGACGAGCGGCACCCGGAGCTGGCCGCCCACCTGCGGGCCGCCGTCACCACCGGGACGCGGTGCGGCTACCACCCGAAGGAGCGGGTGCGCTGGCGGCTCTGAGCCACCGGCGCCCCCGCCCGGGCCGCCACCCCCGGGTAGCGCGGCTACTCGCGGCTGTAGCGGCTACTTGCGGTTGTAGAGGCGCATGGTGAGGGTGCCGAAGACCGCGGTCAGCAGCGCCGCCGCCACGAACACCCAGAGCAGCTGGCCGGCCTCGACGTTCCCGTCCATCAGGCCGCGGACGGCGGCGACCAGCCGGGTCACCGGGTTGACGTCGACCAGGGACTGGAGCCAGTCGGGCATGGTGTCGGGGGAGACCATGATGTTGCTCAGGAAGGTGGCCGGGAAGAGCACCATCATGCTGACGCCCATCACCGACTTCTCCGAGCGCAGCAGCAGGCCGAACATCGTCCACACCCAGGAGAAGGCGAAGGAGAAGCCGACCAGCAGGGCGATGGCCAGCAGCACACCTATCGGGCCGCCGGCCGGCCGGTAGCCGAGGACCAGGCCGAGCGCCAGGATGACGACCGAGGCGATGCTGTAGCGCAGCATGTCGCCCAGCAGGTAGCCGACCATCGCGGACGGCCGCCAGACCGGCAGGGTGCGGAAGCGGTCGAAGACGCCCTTGGCGATGTCGGTGTTGACCGCGACGCCGGTGTACATCGTGGTCATCACGACGCTCATCACCATGATCCCGGGCAGCAGGAACTGGAGGTACTCGCTGGTCGAGCCGGCCAGCGCGCCGCCGAACAGGTAGGTGAACATCAGCGTCATCATCACCGGGAAGACGGTGACGTCGGCGAGCTGCTCGGGGACGTGCTTGATCTTCAGCATCGCCCGCCAGCCGAAGGTGACGGAGGCGGAGAGCGGGCTGGGGCGCGGGGGCCGCTGGCCGGGCGCCAGCACGGCGGCCAGCGTCGCGTGGTCCGGCTCGTAGCCGTCCGCCGGCTCGGCCGCGGCCGGGGTGGCGGCCTCGGCCGCGCTCGGGGTGGTGGTGTCCGCCGCGGTGCTCATGCCACGGCCTCCTTCTGCTCGTTGTCGGACCGCGGGCGGTCGGGGTCGGTGGGGCCGGTGGGGCGCGCGGGCTCGGCCGGCCTGCCGGTGAGGGCCAGGAAGACCTCGTCCAGGCTGGGCTGGCCGAGCGCGAAGTCGTCGACCGTGACGCCGCCGGCGGCCAGCTCGCCGAGGGCGGCGGCGGCCCGCTCCGCGGGGCCGCGCGCGGTGTCGTCGGCGGGCAGCCGGGCGGTCAGCGAGAGCGGGTCGGCGTCCAGCTGGACCTCCGTGCCGAGCCGGGCGGCCAGCACCCGGCGGGCCGCCTCACGCTGGTCGGCCGCGCGCAGCCGGACCCGGACGGAGCCAGCGCCGACCGAGGACTTCAGCTCGCCCGGCGTGCCCTCGGCGATCACCCGGCCGGCGTCGATGACGGCGATCCGGCCGGCCAACTGGTCGGCCTCGTCGAGGTACTGGGTGGTGAGCAGCACCGTGGTGCCCTGGGCGACGACGGCCCGCACGATGTCCCAGACCTGGTTCCTGCTGCGCGGGTCGAGGCCGGTGGTGGGCTCGTCGAGGAAGAGGAGATCCGGGGTGTTGAGGATGCTGGCGGCGATGTCCACCCGGCGGCGCATCCCGCCCGAGTAGTTCTTCACCTGCTTGTCGGCGGCGGCGGTCAGCCCGAAGGCGGCCAGCAGCTGCTCGGCGCGCTGGCGGGCGGCCGGCTTGCGGTGGCCCAGCAGGCGGGCCAGGAGTATCAGGTTCTCCGCGCCGGTGAGGTCCTCGTCGACCGAGGCGTACTGCCCGGTCAGGCTCACCCGGGAGCGGACCAGCTCCGCCTCGGCGACCACGTCGTGCCCGAACACCCGGGCCTCGCCGCCGTCCGGGCGCAGCAGCGTGGCCAGCATCCGGACCGTCGTGGTCTTGCCGGCGCCGTTCGGCCCCAGCACGCCGTAGACCGTGCCGGCCGGGACGGCCAGGTCGACGCCGTTGACGGCGCGCTGCGCGCCGAAGGTCTTGACGAGCCCCGATGTCTCGATCGCCCACTCGTCCCCGCGCTCACTCATTCCAGTCCTCTCCAAGGGGTGTTGCGGGGTGGACCGCCCCGGCGGGAAGAACTCATCGCCCCGACACACCCGTAATCGAATTTCCGTTCGTTTTCCTGGGTAGCCTAACGCGGGGGTCTGACAACGCCCCGGCGCGCGGCTCAGCCCACGTAGGGCCGCCGCAGCTTGGCCTCGCGCAGCGCCAGGCCCCACCACCGCAGCTCGGCCAGCATCGCGTCGGCCGCGGCCGCGTGCGCCGGGCCGCCCAGCGGTGCCGCCAGGTCGATCGCCACGCAGTCGCGCACCGGCACCGTCCGCAGCTCGTTGAAGACCAGCCGCAGCCCGGCCACCGCGAACTGGCCGCAGCCGCCGTGCCCGTACGAGACGAAGCCCACCGGCTTGGCGTGCCACTCGTCGTAGGCGTAGTCCACGGCCTGCTTGAGCGAGGCCGGGTAGCCGCCGTTGTACTCGGGGGTGACCACGACGAAGCCCTCGGCCGCGTCGATCGCCCGCGCGAACCGGCACATCTCGGCGGTCGGCTCCTCGGGGAACCGCGCCGGGAACACGTAGTCCGCCAGGTCGACCGCCTCGGCGACCAGGTCGTCCCGGCCCTCGACCCGCGCCAGGACCCATGCCCCGACCGCCTCGCCGACCCGCCCCTCGCGGGTGCTGCCGACCAGCACCGCCAACCGCAGCGGTGTCCGCCTCCCGGCCGAATCCCGTGTCACGCCGCCCACCTCCCCGGCTCCGCGCCGGCCGCTCCGGCGCCCGCACCCCACGGGCGCCAGAACGGCCGCGAGATCGGATCTAGCGGACACCCCCACGCGTCCGGACACCCGCACGACCGGACGCCCCGCACCGCCCGGCGGCTCCTCCTCCCGGTCCCTGGGCGGGCGGCCGGTCCCGCTACCCCCCGCCGGTGCCGGACCCGGCCGGCTCCCGCGCCCGGAAGTCCAGCCGGCCGTCCGCGACATCCACGGTCAGCGTCGAGTGCGGGGCCAGCTCGCCGCGCAGCAGCCGCCGGGACAGCTCGTTGGTCACCTCGCGCTGGATGGTGCGGCGCAGCGGCCGGGCCCCGTACTCCGGCTGGTAGCCGCGCTCCGCCAGCCAGTCCACCGCGGCCGGGGTGAACGTCACCGCCACGTCCTGGGCGTGCAGCTGGTGCCGGGTCTCGTTGAGCAGCAGGTCGGTGACCTCGCGCAGCTGCTCGCGGGCCAGCTGGCGGAAGATCACGATCTCGTCGATCCGGTTCAGGAACTCGGGCCTGAAGTGCTCCCGCAGCGGACGCACCACCCGCTCCCGGCGCTCCGCGTCGTCGCCCTGGCCGCCGGCGAAGCCGGCCCGCGGGCCGCGCGCGCTGATCGCCTCGGAGCCCAGGTTGCTGGTCATCACGATCACCGTGTTGCTGAAGTTGACCTTCCGGCCCTGGGCGTCGGTCAGCCGCCCGTCGTCCAGCACCTGGAGCAGGATGTTGAACACGTCCGGGTGCGCCTTCTCCACCTCGTCCAGCAGCAGCAGCGAGTACGGGTTCCGGCGCACCGTCTCGGTCAGCTGGCCGGCCTCCTCGTGGCCGACGTAGCCGGGCGGGGCGCCCACCAGCCGGCTGACCGTGTGCCGCTCCTGGTACTCGCTCATGTCCAGCCGGACCATCCGGTCGTCGCTGCCGAAGAGCGCCTCGGCCAGCGCCCTGGCCAGCTCGGTCTTGCCCACCCCGGTCGGGCCGAGGAAGAGGAAGCTGCCGATCGGCCGGTCCCCGCTGGCCAGCCCGGCGCGGGAGCGGAGCACCGCGTCGGCGACCGCGTCAACCGCCTCGTCCTGGCCGATCACCCGCTCCTTCAACCGCCCGGCCAGACCGAGCAGCCGGTCCCGCTCCTCCTCGGTGAGGCTGCTCACCGGGATGCCGGTCTGCCGGGAGACCACGTCGGCGATGTCGTCCACGGTGACCTCGGCGATCCGGTCCCGGTCGGGACGCCGCCGCCCCTCGTCCTCGATCCGCCGCTCCAGCTCGGCGATCCGGTCCCGCAGCTCGCTGGCCCGCTCGTAGTCCTCGGCGGCCACCGCCTGGTCCTTGTCGCGGCCGGTCTGCTCCAGGTCCCGTTGCAACGTCCGCACGTCCCCGCTGGTGGTCGAGGCGCGCATCCGCACCCGCGCGCCAGCCTGGTCGATCAGGTCGATCGCCTTGTCCGGCAGGAACCGGTCGGTGAGGTAGCGGTCGGCCAGCCGCACCGCGGCCACCAGCGCGTCGTCGGCGTATCGCACCTGGTGGTGCGCCTCGTAGCGGTCCCGCAGCCCGCGCAGGATGGTCACCGCGTCCTCGGTGGTCGGCTCGGGCACCAGGATCGGCTGGAAGCGGCGGGCCAGCGCCGCGTCCCGCTCGATGTACCGCCGGTGCTCCTCCAGCGTGGTGGCGCCGATGACGTGCAACTCGCCGCGGGCCAGCGCAGGTTTGAGGATGTTGGCGGCGTCCATCGCGCCGCCCTCGCCGCCCCCGCCGCCGGCGCCGACCACGGTGTGCAGCTCGTCGATGAAGACGATCACCTGGTCGGACTGGGCGCGGATCTCGTCGATCAGCCCGGTCAGCCGCTCCTCGAAGTCGCCCCGGTAGCGGGTGCCGGCCACCAGCGCCGAGAAGTTGAGCTGCACCACCCGCCTCTCCAGCAGCACGTCCGGCACGTCCCCCTCGACCATCCGCTGGGCCAGTCCCTCGACCACCGCGGTCTTGCCGACGCCGGCCTCACCGATCAGCACCGGGTTGTTCTTGCCCCGCCGGGCCAGCACCTCCACGGTCTGCTCGATCTCCCGCTCCCGGCCGATCACCGGGTCGATCTCCCCGGCCCTGGCCAGCTCGGTCAGGTCCCGGCCGTAGCGGTCGAGGTTCGGGGTGCGTCCGCCGTCCCCCCGGCCGCCGGCCGCCGGGCGCGGCCCGGCGCCGCGTTCGGCGCCCGCGCCGAGCGGGCCGCCGGCCGGGCCGGCGGCGGAGGCGGACGGGTCGAACCTGGCGGCGTCCAGGGTGCGGCCGGCCGTCGAGTCCTTGTTGGCGGCCAGCGCCAGCAGCAGGTGCTCCGGGCCGATGTAGCTGGCGCCGGAGGCCAGCGCCACCCGGTGCGCGTCCAGCAGCGCGCGCTTGGCCGCCGGGCTCACCGAGATGGAGGCGCGGGCCGGCCCCTCCCGCTCGCCGGCCCGGTCGTCGATCGCCTGGGCCAGCGCGTCCGGGTCGGCCCCCGACCTGGCCACCATCGACCGGGTCGGCTCGGTGACCAGCGCGGTCCGCAGCAGGTGCTCGGTGTCCAGGTCGTCGCTGCCGTGCCGGGCCGCGTAGGAGGCGGCGCCGGAGACCAGCTGCCAGGCCGGCTCGCTCATCAGCCGGAGGTAGTCGTGGTACCCCCGGTCGGGGCCGGCCCCGCCGAGGGGCGCGCCGGCGCCGCCGAAGAGCCGCGCCAGGTACTCCCCCAGCGGATCGCGGCCGAAGTCGTCAGGACCCAAAGGACTCGTCATCGCTGCCACCCGTCGGCCGGCCAGCGCCCTGGCCGGGATCGCTCGTGCTGGACGTGTGCCAGCGCCGAGTTCCCCCCGGCCGCCGATCCACACCCCGCCCCTGACGGACGGGACGGGGCGGGACGGCGGCCGAGTGCGGGCGGGGGTGGAGCGGGACGGAACGGGTCAGCGGGCGCCGCCGGTCAGTGGGCGTGAACGCGGGCCCGCCGGGTCAGCCGCGATGGGGGGAACACGTGACGGAGGACTGACAGGCGTACCCCCGGCCCTTGCAGTGCCAGCAGCGGTGCGGGGCGACCACGCCCTCCGCCTCGCCGTTGTTCGAGAGGTAGAACGTCTCCATGACGTCCACCCGTTGACCGCCGCAGCCCCGGCACTGGGGATGCGGACCCGGGCATCTGAACTGCCATCTCCTGGTCATGCCGTTGGTGGCCTTCCGTATCGGTGGGGGCGATTCGGTCCGCATCGGTGGGGACGATCCGGTGAGTGTTACCACTGAGTCACTTCTACCCGGTCCACACGGGACCTATATCCGTGCTTCATACACTTGTCCTGATGCTGCCAAACTTGCCGCCCGAGCCGGCGGCCACCCCGGTTCCGGCCGGCGCGCCCGCCCCCGAGTGGCGCGCCTGGACGGCGGCCGCCGCGCTGCCCGCGCCGCTCCAGCCGGTCTCCGACCCGCGGCTGGCCCGGGCCGGGGTCAGCCTGTGGCTCAAGCGGGACGACCTGATCCACCCGGTGGTCTCCGGCAACAAGTGGCGCAAGCTGCTGCCCAACCTGCGCGCCGCGCACGCCGCCGGCCAGCGGCGGCTGCTGACCTTCGGCGGCGCCTACTCCCACCACCTGACGGCGGTGGCCGCCGCCGCGGCCGCCACCGGCTTCGCCAGCGTCGGCCTGGTGCGCGGCGACGAGCTGGCGGACGCGCCCCGCAACCCGGCGCTGGCCAGGGCCGAACGGGACGGCATGACGCTGGCCTTCCTCAGCCGCGCCGACTACCGGCGGACGCTGCGGGAGTTGACCGAGCCGGCCACCACGCGCCGGCTGACGGAACGATTCGGCCCGGCCTACCTGCTGCCCGAGGGCGGCTCCAACGCGCTGGCCGCGCGCGGCGCCGCCGAGCTGGTCACCGAGCTGGCCGGCCAGCTGCCCGACCTCGGCCCGGGCGACGTGGTCTGCTGCCCGGTCGGCAGCGGCGGCACGCTGGCCGGCATCGCCGCCGCGCTGCCGCCCGGCGCCCAGGCGCTGGGCGTCGCGGTGCTGCGCGGCGGCGCCGGCTACCTGGAGGCCGAGATCACCGCGCTGCACCGGGCGGGCTGGCCCGGCCGGACGTTCGACCGGTGGTCCGTCGACCACGCGCACCACGGCGGCGGCTACGGCCGGATACCGGCCGAACTGGCCGCGTTCACCGACCGGTTCGAGGCGGAGCACGGGCTGCGGCTGGAACGCCGCTACGTCGCCAAGGCGGTGAGCTGCCTCTACCACCGCGCGCTGCGCGGCGACTTCCCGCACGGCACCCGGCTCACCGCCGTCATCACCGGCGCCCCCAGCGACCACGACTGAGCCGCGGCTCGGCCTTCGAGGGGCCGCCCGCGAGCGCCCGAGGTCGGGGCGCGCGGACTCGGCAAGCCCGCCGCCTCAGGCCCCGAGCCGGCCTGGGCCCCGCCGGCCCAGGCCGCGAACCGGCCCAGGCCACGAACCGGCCCAAGCCGCCAGCCGGCTCAGGAAACTTGCCGTCTCGGGCCCCGCCGGGCTCAGGCCCCGCCGGCCGTGATCCGCAGCTTGGACTGGCCGTGCGGCAGCCGCTCCCAGTCGTCCATGAAGCGGGCCTTCAGCCCGTGCCGTTCGGCCAGTCCCACCAGCGTCTCCGTCCGGTAGTAGAAGTCCTCGCGCAGCACGTGGTGTTCGCGGCCCTCGGTGCGGTCGAAGGTGAAGTCGAAGAAGCCACCGGGGGCCAGCACCCGGCCGACATGGGCGAGGCACTCGTCGATCACCTCGATCGGCGAGTGCGAGAACACGCTGTGCGCGTGCACCACGTCGAAGTGTCCGTCCGGCAGGAAGTCCAGGGTCAGGTCGCCGCTGATGGTCAGGTACGGCAGCTTGGCCTGCAACTCGTAGGTCACCAGCGTCTTCTTCGCGCTGACCAGGATGTCGGGGGAGATGTCGATGCCGTAGTAGTGCCCCGGCTCCAGGTAGTCGATGAACCGCCAGCCGGCCCGCAGGTTGCCGCAGCCGATGTCCAACATCCGGTGCGCCGGCGTCAGTCCGTGCTCGCGCAGGTAGTCGAACTGCATCAACCCCAGCGCCAGCCACCGCTGGTGGCTGCGGCTGCCGACGGCGGCCGCCGGGTCGCGGGCGGCGTCCGAGGCCATCACCGCGCGGTAGTAGCCGACATGGTCCCGGTGTCTGGCCCGCAGCCACAGGTCGCGGGCGGTGCGCCGCAGATACGGCACCACCCGCTCCGGGTGCCGGGCGGCGTACCGCGCCCGGTGCACCACGCTGGCCCGGTTCACGTTCAGCTTCTTCCGTGGCTGGCCCGCCATGAACGGCTCACTTTCCTCGGCGTCCCCCACGCCAGCCTGGGTCACCGGCCCGCCCGGCGGCAAAGCGGCACGCGGCGAACGCCGAAGGTCCCCACCGCCCGGTGACCGCCGCAGCGTCGCGTTGACGCGGAAGCCACCCCCGCACCGGCGCTGGGCAGGCCGGTGCGAGGGTGGCAGCTGGAGGTGGAGGGCTCTCAGCCCGTCGTCTGCCGGACCGGGGCGGCGTTCAGCGCCTCGACGATCCGCCGCACGATGTCGCCGCGGGCTCCGCCCAGCTGCACCAGGCAGGAGTCCGGGTCGGGGTTGTCCACATACGTCGACTCCAGGCCGAGCGACGGCAGGACGAGGCCGTGCCGGCGCAGGGCCTTGCTCATCTCCGCTACCAGGCCCAGCGGTTCGTCATCGTCGTAGGACAGGTCGATCTCGTCGCTGCGAAGGTACGTGATCACGCGCTTACCTCCTTCGGGGGTGGGTCACGAGAACACCACACACGGCGACGCGATGCTGTGCATGATGCGAGCTCGGGAATCCCCGTAGTGGCGTGAAATGGGGCAGTCGCAGGAAGAAGGACTGGTGGGGACGTTGAATGTTGTAGCAAGTCCTGGGGGAATGAACGACCTTGAGTATCTTGGGGTCGAGGTGAAGGGCGCGCGGGACCGGGCCGGCCTCTCGCAGCGCCAGTTCGCGGCCGGGACGGGGTTCAGCCAGAGCTCCATCAGCAAGGTTGAACACGGAGCGCTCATCCCTTCGGAGGACTTCGCGCGGAAGTGCGATCTGGTGCTGGCCACGGACGGGCTCTTCGAGCGGATGCGCGCCCGCGTGGTCGAACGCGGCCACCCCAGCTGGTTCGCGCCGTTCGCCAAGCTGGAGAAGCAGGCGGTAGAGATCTTCTACTACTCGACCTGGCTGCTGCCCGGGCTCCTTCAGACCGAGGAGTACGCCCGGGCGATCTTTCAGGGTGGCAATCCAGACCAGCCTGAGGACTGGGTGAACCACCAGGCGAAGGCCCGAGTGGCCAGAAAAGAGACGCTCACCACGAAGGATGCGCCTACCTTCTGAGCCGTGATCCAGGAGTCGGCCCTGCACACCCGCATCGGCGGCAGCCGGGTGATGTGCGAACAGTTGCTCTCCCTGGTGACCGCCGCCGAGACGCCCCGGGTGACCATCCAGGTGATCCCCTTCACGGCAGGTGCGCCGACTGCCACCGACGCGTTCATCCGCTTGCGACTCCGCGACCGGCGGGCAATCGTGTACGCGGACACCGTGATGGGCGGACAGATGAGCGAGTCCCCGGACCGAGTAGCCTTCACCGCGAGGACGGCCGACCTGCTCCGGGCCGAGGCACTGAGCCCGCAGACATCCATCCGCCTTCTCAAGAAGATCGCAAAGGGAATGCGGAGAGACGATGAAGACTGACACCCGGTGGCGGAAGTCCTCCTACAGCAGCAGCCAGGGCGGCGACTGCCTCGAAGTACGGGACGACGTCCCCGGCACCGTCCCCGTCCGCGACAGCAAGCTCACCGGCGGCCCGGTCCTCACCATCTCCACCGCGGCCTGGACCAACTTCCTGCGTCTCGCCAGGCGTTGACCGCACCCGACCGCACGCGAGCCCCCCGTGGACGACGACCCCCCGGGGGGTTCGTCCGTGTCGGCGTTCGGGCCGCCGAATGGACATCGGCCGGCCAGGCGGAATAATCAGTCCCGAGGGACGGTCGGGAACGGCGGTGCGGCACCGGGGGGGCTCGGGAGTCGGCGGCCGGCCCGCCGAGACGAGGGGGGCTAGGTGGGCAAGGAAATGCACGACTGGTTGGCCAACCGCAAGGCGGCGTTCCGTGGCGCGCCCTACCGGGACGCCAGCATGGCGATGTGCGCCCTGGTGGCCACGGCGGACGGCTCCGTCCACCCGGCCGAGCGGAAGCGCGTCGAGTCGCTGATCGCCGGGCACGAACGGCTGAAGCACTTCCCGCCGGACCAGTTACTGCGTCTCTTCAACCGGCACATCGACCGGCTCGGCGCGGACTTCCGGCGGGCCAGGGTCGGGGTGCTGCGGGAGATCGCCAAGGTCAGGGAGCAGCCGGCGCTGGCCCGCGCGGTGATCAGGACCGGCGTCGTGGTCGCCGGCGCCGACGGCCACTACGCCCACGCGGAACGCCAGGTCATCCACGAGGTCTGCGAACTGCTCAACGTCTCCCCCACCGAGTTCGGCCCCTGACCAAGCCCCGTGACCGGCCCCCGGGTCAGCGAGCGCCCGCGACGGCGACGTGCAGTTCCCGCACTCCGCGCGCGCGTGGATGGTGGCGAACCAGCTCGGTGACGATGTTACGGATCGCGGGCCGGTCGCGGACCTCTCCGGGACTGGCCCGGTGGGCGTCGAGCAACGCGTGGGCGGTCTGCTCGGGGCGTTGCCGGGCCCACCAGGCCCGGGCCATGTCGGTGCCAAGGCGGGCCCTGCGTTCGGCGGTCGGAAACTGTTCGGGGCGCAGGCCGGCCCCGGTCGCGAGCGCGGCACCGGCGTCCCCGAGGGCCCAGTGCACGCCGACCGCGTACAGCTCGACGGAGGCCGGGGTGACGGGGAACAGGCGGCCCGGGGGCACGTCGCCTGGCAGCCCGCTGGCGGCCCGGCGGGCCTCACCGGTCATGGCCAGTGCCTCGTCGCGCTGTCCCCCTCGGGCCGCGGTGTAGGACAGGGTGCAGAGCAGTTGGGCGTACGCGGCGGCCGACGCCTCGGTCCGCAGCCCGGTCGCCTCCACGTCGGCAGCCGCCGAGGAGACCAGGCGCTGTGCCTCCACGGTGCGGTCCTGGTGGCGCAGGACGATGGCCAACTCCCGTGCGGCGGCGGCCGACGCGAGCGGCGAGCCCGACACTTCCGCCCAGGTCCGGGCGCGGTCCGCGGTAAGCCGGGCCCGGTCGTACGATCCGAGCTTGACCAGGACCGCGGCGGCCAGGCTGTAGACGGAGGAGAGGCGGGCCTGATCGAGTTCGTGACGGGAGGTGGCAGCGGCGTGGCCGTCGGCGATGAGACCGGGCAGTGCCGCGAGGAGCTGCCCATGGGCTCCGCTGTCGTACCGAGCGCGGGCGGCGACCAGTCGGGCGTCCAGCGGGCCAGCGTCGGTCGTCCGGGGAGTGTCAGCCAAAGCCTGGTCCAGGCCCAGCAGCAGGGTGGCCGGTCCAGCTGCTGCCCGTGGCGCTGAGCATCGTGCGGCGGCGCATCGGGTCCTCCTCGGCGTGACTGGCCGTCACTCTAGTGGTCGCCGAGGTGGCTGGCGCGGGTGGCGCCAGCGCGGCCAGCAGAACGTGTCGGGGTACGCCGACTTCGAGGGCCGCGCGCTGGAGCAGCGCGAGATCGACGACCCGGCTGCTGCGTTCCAACCGGGAGACCGTGGCGGGCGAGCAGCCAAGTCGGTTGCCCAGCGTGGCCAGGGTCCAGGAGCGGTGCCGGCGGCCGAGGCGGACGAGTGCGCCCAGGCGTCGTGCCGCGGCTAACTCGCGGGCCTGATGAGTGTTCCAGAGCGGGTCAACGGGCACTGGCCCCTCCCACGCCGCACGACCGGGCTCTCCACGGTACGGACGCCGACTCGGGCTCGTCGAGCGCTCTTGCACGATGTGCAAAGACCTTGCGCCAGCCGGTTGTTGTTCCCTGCGGGCCGGATCGGCGCGGTGTGCTGGAACCGGCGGCTCCGAACAGCGGGGCCCCTGTCCATTGGAGGCACCATGGCAACCGCCATCGCATCCCCCCTGATCGCCGGTCCCTACACCGGCCCGGCTCGCTCCGTGACGGAGATCGTGCCGACCGCCCTGTGGGACAAGCAGATCGGGCTCCTGGCGCGGGACTACCCGTACGACACGATCATGGCCGCGCGAGTCCTCGGCCAGGGGTACGCCTACCTGCTGACCGCGATGCGGCACCGGGGCGAGTCCCTGGGGCTGGCACCCAGCAAGCTCGTTGACATCGGTGTACACACGATCATCCTCGACACCGTGGCGTACGCCGAGCTGTGCGAGAAGTACAACGGAGGTCACTTCCTGCACCATGTGCCCAAGGTCGCGACCAAGAACGACGGTTCGGTCCTGAGGACCGCCCGCCTGGTCGCAGGCGACGGTTGGGAGGTTGACCTGCCCCTCTGGGCCAACGCCGCCGACTGCGGACCGTGCCATCCGGGCAACGACTCGCACTGACCCACAGCGGCCTCCGGGTCCTCGGTTCACCGCGACCGAGGACCCGGAGGTCTCAGGTGACATCAGGCGAAAGCCGCCCGGACGCCCGCCCCACCCGGGCAGGATGAGGCGGTGACCGCACGCACCGATCTCTGGCACCACTACGGCCGCGGCCGCGCCGAGCGCGACCACGCCGTCGACGACGCCTTCCGCTGGGTCTGGAGCCAGGACGGCGGGCCGGGTGCCGAGCTGTTGGGCGACCTGACGGGGCGGAACGTCGCGGACCTCGGCGCCGGCGCCGCCCGGCACGCCGCTCACCTCGCCGTGCACCACGAACCCGCCCGGGTCACCGCCATCGACGCCTCGCCGGCCCAACACGCCTTCGCCGACCGCATGTTCGGACACCTCGCGCCCCGGCTGCGGCTGGCCAGGGCCGACGCGGTCGCCCACCTGAGCGCCGCGCCCGGGTCCTACGACGTGCTGTACAGCGTCTTCGGCGCGGTCGACTTCACCGATCCACGCCGTCTGTTGCCGGCCGCGGCCGTGGCGCTCCGGCCGGGCGGGCGGCTGGTGTTCGCCACCCTGGCGCAGCACGTGGGGGGCGCGCCGGCGCGGCCGGCCGTGTTGGCCACCGACATTCCGGCGCGCACCCCGGAGGGCGAGGCGACCACCCTGCGTCGTTGGGTGCTCCAGGGACCCGTGTGGACCGCGGCCCTGGCCGAGGCCGGCTTCACCGCGGTCACGGTGGAGGTGCGGCCAGCGCGGCACGGCGGGCCACGGGACGCCGGCACCCTCCTGGTCACCGCCCGCCGCCCCGGCTGAGATCGCGGCGAGCACGCGCCCCGGCCCCTGACGCGGGTGCGGCAGGGGCCGGGGCGAGGCTGCCGGTGGGCTACTTGGTGGGCGGCTTGCGCAGCGCCAGGTGGAGTTCCTTCAGCCGGGCCTCGGAGACCTCGTTGGGCGCGCCCATCAGCAGGTCCTGCGCGTTGCCGTTGAGCGGGAAGGCGATGGTCTCGCGGATGTTGGGCTCGTCGGCGAGCAGCATCACGATCCGGTCCACGCCCGGCGCGATGCCGCCGTGCGGCGGGGCGCCGAAGTGGAACGCGCGGAGCATCCCGCCGAACTCGCGCTCGACCTCCTCGCGGGAGTAGCCGGCGATCTCGAACGCCCGGTACATGATGTCCGGCTCGTGGTTCCTGATGGCGCCGGAGGACAGCTCGATGCCGTTGCAGACGATGTCGTACTGCCAGGCCAGCACGTCCAGCGGGTCCTGCTTCTCCAGCGCGTCCAGGCCGCCCTGCGGCATGGAGAACGGGTTGTGCGAGAACTCGATCGCGCCGGTGTCCTCGTTCCGCTCGTACATCGGGAAGTCGACGATCCAGCAGAACCGGAAGACGTTCTCCTCGAAGTGGCCCGCGCGCTGGGCCGCCTCGACCCGGACCGCGCCCATGATCTTGGAGACCTCGTCGAAGGCGCCGGCGCCGAAGAAGATCGCGGTGCCGGGGCCGGCGGACAGCCGCTCGGTGAGCGCCGCGATGTTCTCCTCGGTGAGGAACTTGGCGATCGGGCCGGTCAGCTTGCCGTCCTCGCCGACCCGCACCCAGGCCAGGCCCTGCGCGCCCTTGGAGACGGCGAACTCGCCGAGCTGGTCGAAGAACTTGCGCGGCTGGCCCGCCGTGTCCGGCACGGCCAGCGCCCGCACGTGCTTGTCGGCGAACGCCTTGAAGCCGGAGCCGGCGAAGACGTCGGAGACGTCCACCAGCTCCAGCTTGGCCCGCAGGTCGGGCTTGTCCGAGCCGTACTTCAGCATCGCCTCGCGGAACGGGATGCGCGGGAACGGCGAGGTGACGTGCCGGCCGCCGCCGAACTCCTCGAACAGCTCGGTCATCACCCGCTCGATGACCCGGAAGACGTCCTCCTGCTCGACGAAGCTCATCTCGACGTCGAGCTGGTAGAACTCGCCGGGCGAGCGGTCCGCCCTGGCGTCCTCGTCGCGGAAGCAGGGCGCGATCTGGAAGTACCGGTCGAAGCCGGCGACCATCAGCAGCTGCTTGAACATCTGCGGCGCCTGCGGCAGCGCGTAGAAGGTGCCGGGGTGCAGCCGGGACGGCACCAGGAAGTCGCGCGCGCCCTCGGGGGAGGTGGCGGAGAGGATCGGGGTGGCCAGCTCGGTGAAGCCCTGGTCGGTCATCTTGCTGCGGATCGCGCTGATCACCCGCGAGCGCAGGATGATGTTGCGGTGCATCCGCTCGCGGCGCAGGTCGAGGAAGCGGTACTCCAGCCGGCGCTCCTCGTTGACCCCGTCGTCCGCGTTGATGGTGAACGGGATCTGGTCGGCCGCGCCCAGCACCTCGACCTCGGCGACCTCGACCTCGATCTCGCCGGTCGCCAGCTCCGGGTTGACGTTCTCGGCGCCGCGGGCGACGACCTTGCCGTCGATCCGCAGCACGGACTCCTTGCTCAGCGAGCTGAGCCGCTCCTGGACGGCCGCCGCGCCGGGCGCCTCCGGACGCACCACGAGCTGGGTGATCCCGTAGTGGTCGCGCAGATCGATGAAGAGGATGCCGCCCAGGTTGCGACGATTGTGCAGCCAGCCGGCCAGCCGAACGTCCTTGCCGAGCTCCGCCGAACGCAGTTCGCCGCAGGTGTGGGACCGGTACCGATGCATCGTGAGTCCAAGTCGTCTACGTGATTCCGGGAACGGGCTCAGACTACCGTTGCCCGCCCGGGTACCGCCCCGGCGTATCCCGCCCGGCGAACAGGAATGAATCGGCATAGATTCCCAGATATGCGCACGGAGGATGTGCTGGCCGCCGCCGGGGTCGGCGTCTGGACCTGGGACGACGCCCGGGGCGTGATGGTGCTGGACGCGGTGGCCGCCGAGCTGTTCGGTCTACCGGCCGAGGCCGCGGTGCTGACCGAGGCCACCTTTCGGGCGCGCGTCCACATCGAGGACTTCGCCACCATGGAGCGGGTGATCGGGCTGGCCGCCAGCGAGGGCCCCGACGCCGGCCCCCGCGAGGTGGTCTTCCGGGTGGTCGACACGTCCAACGAGATCATCGCCCGGGTGCGCAGCCGGATCCGGGTGATCGACCCCAGGGAGCTGGACGGCGGCCCGGGCGACGGCTCACCCTCGCTGGTCGGCGTGCTCATGCCGACCCAGGACGCGGACGAGCGGGAGCTGGGCGGCGACTGGGAGACCACCCGGGCGCGGGAGACGTTCGTGCTGCGCACCGGGCAGGCGCTCTCCGAGGCGAACACCGTGCACGAGGTGCTCCAGGTGGTCGCCGGCCTGACGATGCCGGGGTTCCGGCCGGACGGGGTCGCCGTCTTCGACCGGGCGGGCGACGAGCTGCGGCTGCTGGACTACCAGGGGCGGGACCAGGACTTCGCCCCGATGGGCTTCCCGATGCCGATGGACACCGACTACCCGGCGGCCGAGGTGATGCGCACCGGGCGGGCGGTCTACGTCTCCACGCCGGAGGAGTTCGCCGAGCGGTTCCCCCAGGTGTGGCCGGTGGTCGAGCCGCTGAACCGGACCTCGTGGGCGTACCTGCCGCTGGTGGTGGCCGGGCGGGTCATCGGGGCCTGGCTGGCCGCCTTCGACTACCACCTGGACTTCGACTGGGCGGAACGGGCCACCTTCTCCAGCATCGCCCGGCTGGTGGCGCAGGCCCTGTCCCGGGCCTCCCTCCAGGACACCGAGCGGGAGCTGGCCGCCGACCTCCAGCACGCGATGGGGCCGAGCCCGACGCCCCGGGTGCCGGGGCTGGCGATCGCCGCCCGCTACGTGCCGAGCGGGTCCGGGCTCCAGGTGGGCGGCGACTGGTACGACGTGATCCCGCTGCCGTCCGGCCGGGTGGCGCTGGTCATCGGGGACGTGCAGGGGCACGACGTGCGGGCGGCCGCGGTGATGGCGCAGCTGCGGATCGCGCTGCGCGCCTACGCCTCGGAGGGGCACCACCCGGACGCGGTGCTCAGCCGCGCCTCGCGGTTCCTGGCGGCGCTCAGCCCGGCGGGCGACGGCGAGGCGGCCGACAGCCGGTTCGCGACCTGCCTCTACGTGGAGGCCGACCCGCGCGCCGGCACGTTCGACGTGGCCAGGGCCGGCCACCCGGAGCCGGCGCTGCTCTCGGACGACGGCACCCTCCAGGTCCGGCCGACGGACGGCGGGCCGCCGCTGGGCGTCGAGCTGAGCACGGACTACCCGGTGACCCGGCTCAGCCTGCAACCGCGGGAGACGCTGCTGCTGTGCACGGACGGGCTGCTGGAGACCGGCCGGCGGCACCAGGACGCCGGCTGGGAGCGGCTGCGCCGGGTGGTCCGCGGCCTGCCGGTCACCGGCCTGGAACAGCTGGCGGACACCTTGCTGGAGTCCGTCCCCGACGAGGACACCGGGCCCGGCGGGGCCCCGGCGGGCGGGGCGGGCAACGAGGACGACATCGCGCTGCTGCTGCTGCGCCGGGAGGAGGCCGGCTGGCAGGTGCCGCGCGGCGGGGCGCCGGTGCGGCGCTTCGTGCTGCAGGTGGGGCAGTACGAGCCGGCCAGGATCGCCCAGGCCAGGCGGCAGTTGACCACGCTGCTGCACGACTGGACCGACCAGGACGCGGTGCACGGCGCGGTGCTGATGCTCTCCGAGATGCTGACCAACGTGCTGGCGCACACCGAGGGGGACGCGCTGCTGGTGGCCGAGGTGGGCGGGGTGGTGGGGGACCGGAAGCTGCGGGTGGAGGTGGCGGACTCGTCGGACGAGCTGCCGCACCGCAGGGAGCCGGGCGAGCTGGCCTCCTCGGGGCGCGGGCTGCTGCTGATGGACTCGCTCGCCGACGCCTGGGGCGCGGAGCCGCGCGGCGCGGGCAAGACCATCTGGTTCGAACTGGGCGAACGCTCCGGCGCCGGGCACGCCTGAGCCACCCCGGCGGCCGGCCGCCGGGGTGGGGCGACCCCCGTCGCTGACCCGGGCCCACGCGGCGGCCCCGGCGGCCTCAGCCGCCGGCGCCCGGCACCCGCTTGGCGTACTGGACGAACCCACGCCAGGCGTCCCGCCGAGCGGTCACCGTTCCTTTCCCGCGTGCCTTGGTGTCCCGCACCATGAGCCGGAGGACGAGCACGGCCGGGTCGGTCCACGCGGCGCCGCGGGTGGGCCACGCCCAGTCGAGCAGGGGGGGTAATGGCCGTTCTGACCCGCCGTTCGCGGGGCCCCGGGGGTGGGGGCGGGGGCCGCATCGTCAACGTTACGGCGAGGAGCACTCATAAGTGATTTACCGGCCTGGGCGGCTCGAGTGGCTGATGCAATTGAGGCGCATCTGACTGTAGTGGGCAGTCGGTGGCCGACGAAAGGATAGCCATGAGCACTGACCAGGCAGAGACTGCCGACGGTGAGGGCTTTGCCCCTCGGATCAGCACGATCGCCGGGACCGGGACCGCGGGTTTCGCCGGCGACGACGAGGCCGCCGTCTCCGCCCAGTTCAAGCATCCGTACGAGATGGCGGTGAGCAGCACCGGCATCCTCTACGTCTCGGACTACAGCAACCACCGGGTCCGGAGGATCACCACCGACGGCAAGATCAGTACGGTCGCCGGGACCGGGGTCGCGGGCTCGGGCGGCGACGGCGGTCCCGCCGCCAAGGCCCAGCTGAACTGTCCCCGTCAGATCGCGGCGGACAGGGACGGGTCGGTCTACATCGCCGATGCGGGCGGTCATCGGGTGCGGAGGATCGGTCCTGACGGGATCATCAGCACGGTCGCCGGCACCGGGACCGCGGGTTCCGCCGGCGACGAAGGCCCGGCCGTCAAGGCGCAGTTGAACAAGCCGTTCGGGGTCGCGGTGGACGCCGACGGGGTCCTGTACGTCTCCGAGTTCCGCGGTCATCGGGTGCGGAGGATCGGACCTGACGGGATCATCAGCACGGTCGCCGGCACCGGGACCGCGGGTTCCGCCGGCGACGAAGGCCCGGCCGTCAAGGCGCAGTTGAACAGTCCGTACGGCATCACCGTGGACAGCACCGGCATCCTCTACATCGCCGATTCGGGCCGCCACCGGGTGCGGAGGATCGGACCTGACGGGATCATCAGCACGGTCGCCGGGACCGGGACCGCGGGTGACGCCGGCGACGAAGGCCCGGCTGACAAAGCGCAGTTGAACAAGCCGTACGGCATCACCGTGGACAGCACCGGGGTCCTGTACGTCTCCGAGTACGGTGGTCATCGGGTGCGGAGGATCGGACCTGACGGGATCATCAGCACGGTGGCCGGGACCGGGACCGCGGGTTCCGCCGGCGACGGGGGCCCGGCCGCCGAGGCCCAGCTGAACTGCCCGTTCGGTCTCACCGTTGACAGCGTCGACGCTCTGTACATCGCCGACCACCTCAACCACCGCATTCGTAAGGTGACATCGGCGTTGATGGCCGGGCTGCCGGACACGGGGTCGGTGGTCGCCCTGGGCAATGTCCGCAGCAGGCTCCGGGCCGGCGTGGTCCGCGAGTCCACGAAGGACGGCAGCGAGATCCACCAGTCCCTTCCCTCTCCGAGGGCCCACCAGCAGTGGCGCTTGGTCGTCGCGGGTCAGGACGACGGCGAGGTCCTGTACCGGATCGAGAACCTCCGCAGCGGCAAGGCCCTGGAAGTCGTCGGAGGCGGGACAGCGGAGGGAGCGGTGGTCGCGCAGCGCACCTATGAAGGAACCGAGGCGAGCCACCAGCACTGGCGGCTCATCCCCACCGGCCCGGCCGCCGATAGCCCGCGGGTGTACGAGATCGCGAATCGCAACAGCGGCCTGCTGTTGAGCATCAGCACGAGGGCGCCGTCCGTGCTCAGGCAGTTCGGTGCACAGGGGGATCACCGCGACCGGCAGTGGCAGCTACTCCCGGTGTGAACACACGAGTGGTCAGAGGCAAAGACGCCTCTGACCACTCGTTTCGCCGTGGATCTACTGGGAGTCGGCCGGTTTCTCGGCAGTCGCCTTGGGAGCCTGGGGCTGCTCGGCCTCGGGGGAGGCCGGGGCGTCGGGGGCCTTGAAGTCGCTCTTCTTCGGTGCCTGCAGACCCTCGTCCTTCTGCAGGTCGGCGTTCTGTTTCACCGTCTCGCTCGACGTCTGCATGCCCGCGGCCGCGGCTGTGGATACCGAGCCGGGGTTCTGCGCGTACTGGCTCTGGGCGTTGGCGGAATCCTGGGTGGTCTGGATGAAGGAGCCGAGGAAGCCCAGGATCGCCCGTGCTTCGGGCGCCTGTTCCTGCACGGTCTTCGCCCGGTGGGAGGCCCCGTGGATCCCACTGGTGAACAGGCTGGTGGTCGTGTCGTCGTACGTGTGGTCGTCTGCGTCCTCGAAGTCGACGTCCGCCCCGGGTTGTGGCTTGTCGCGGTCGGTGGTCACCGAGAAGAGCCCTGCGCCCTTGCCGGCGGAGCCGAAGATGTTGCTGAACACCATGGTCGTCACCTCTGGTCGTTGTGGCGGCACAGCCTGCCGGTTACGGCGTTTTGTACAGGTCTCGTTCGCTGTCGGTGAGGCTCTCGCCGTCGAACATCGTGTGATGGACCTCCAGGGCGGAGACGACCTCGGCCAGCCCCTTCATACGGAAGCCGCCGCCGGCCAGGTCGAGGTCAGCGATGTCGCGGGCGACCACCGGAGCGAGCCGGGGGTAGTCGTCCGGCTGCGGGGGAGAGAGGACGGCCACGGGAACGTCGTAGTTCACCGCGAACAGCCCGGAGAAGGTCACCGGGATCTCGTAGGTGTACTGCCTGAGAGCCCGGCGCTGCGTGACAATGGTCTCAACCCGTGAGCCCGGCGGGACCTTTCCGGAGATCTGCGACTTCGAGGCCCAGCTGGTGGTCAGGGAACCGCCGACGGAGGCCGTGATGCCCAGGGCGAGCGCGGCGTTGAGAGTGGCGGTGCCGGACGCGCTGCCCGTGGTGGTGAAGTCCACCGAGCCGGCCAGCGAGGTGGATGCGGAGTTCGTCATCCCGTTGGTCACCGATGTGTCGACGGTGTTGGCGTTGTCCACCCCCACGCTGTCCTTGCTGTTCTTGTTGGTCACCGTGTTCGCGTTCTTGTTCGACATGTCGTTCTTGAGCTGCGTCCCGAGCTGCGTCTGCAGGTTCATTCCGAGCTTGCTCTGCAGCTGCAGCTGGAGTTGGGCGCTGACGCTGCCGCCGAAGGTGAGCTTGGAGTCTCCCGAGAGTGACCAGGTGGCCCCGTTCGACACGTTGAAGTCGACCGAGTCGGTGAAGTTCATCTCGGACCCGCTGCGGTTGACGTAGGTACGCGAGGAGAACGAGTCGGGTGGCGGCTGGGCGATGTTGCGCCGCTCCTCGATCAGCGGCTCGCCGAGGTTCATGTATGCGAGCCAGCCCAGCCCGTGCGAGGTGCCGGGGAAGGAGCCGAAGCTCGACTTGTTGACGGAGAACCCGACGGGCTTGTGGCTTACCCCGTAGTCATCGACGTAGACCAGGTTGGGGTGGTCCAGAATGGCCTGCCAGGTCTGCTCGATATTGAGTTCCCGCAGGTTCTTCTTCGTCAGCGGTTGGCGCTTGGCCCGCTCCAGATTATACGCGTTGGAAGGCAATTTCTGTCCTCGGCTGATTTGGTCGAAACCGCACTCGGTGAAATGGCAACAAAGAAGATGAGCAAGAAAATGAACAAGCTTCGAAAGCAAAGCTAGCAGGGCCCGTCGGCCCCCGAGAAGGCGCCTCCGGGCACCGCACTCAAACGAGTGACCCAATAAGGCTGACGGTTTCTGTCACTCGATCGATGGTCGCCCGGCTGCCCACCCTGGGGCCCCGACCTCGAAAGTCGCCACTTTGGGTGCATTTACTTCGATCACACTTTCGTTTGTGCAGCCATTCAGATCGCAATCGATTGAGCACCGGGAAACGCCACGTGATAAACCATTTCACTGAGTTCCCGAGGTGTTGTTCTCCGCATCAAGAACAGGTGAGGTTTCCGCGATGTACACCCAAGAACGCACGGCAATGACCAATTTGGTGGTCGGCGGCCCGGTGGCAGTGAACAGCTACGACAACGCGATCGTGGCCGCACTCGTCGAGAACCGGCCGGTCATGCTCGTCCACGCCTTCAACGGCGGCTACCTGCGGCCCGCCGAGCTGGCGGCGAGCAGCCATGACAAGGGCGTCAAGCTCGCCACCGCGCTCGACCCCGCCACCAAGGAAGCCCAAGGCCACCTCTGGCACATCACCCCCGGCGGCTTCTTCGGCCAGCGCCCGCTGTACTACATCGAGAGCGCCGCCGGCCAGGTCGCACCCCCGGCCCCCGGCACGGCCGAGACCGACAGCGGTCGCGGCGACGACGGGGCACCGAAGCCGCAGCGCCGACGCGTCACCGCCCACCAGGACGCCCCGCAGAGCACGGCCGACACCGTGCAGGTCGGCCTGCCCTCCAAGGTGAGCGACAAATGGCGTGGCAAGAACGGTGCGGTGGAGGACACCCAGCTGTGGATCGTCACAGTGACGCCCTGGGGCGGCATCACCTTCGTCCCGATCACCCACCCCGACGCCATCCTCGGGTTCAAGGACCACACGGTGGCGAAGGACAGCGAGGCACGGCTCACCTACAACTGGGGCGGGGACTTCACCGGGACCGTCATCAACACGTTCTACCCGCGGCTCCCCAACGAGTGGGACGTCCCCTACCACCACGTCTTCACGTGACCCGCGGCCGCCACCGCGCCGCCCCCGTCCCGAGCCGACGCCCCAACCGCTGGAAGAGGCACCACCATGCCCGTGCCCACGCACGAACTGAAACTGGAGATCGTCAACGCCGCCACGGGGCAGACCCTAGGCGCCAGGGCCACGCCGGGCCCGGACGGAGCGCTCGTCGTCCGGGACTTTCCCGAGGACGGCCCGAGCCCGGAACAGTGGCACTTCACCCCCGTGCCGGGCACACAGGACGATCCGGCGTACGTGATCCGTAACGCCGCCACCGGCAAGGTGCTCGACGATCCCGCGGCCACAGACCGCGGTGTCCGCCAGTGGGACGCCGCCGCCAACAAGAAGAGCCAGCAGTGGCGCCTCGTTCCCGTCGAAGGCGAAGCGGGACTTCACTTCATCGAGGGCGCGGCCGACGGCACCGTCCTCGACCTCGACGACACCGGCAAGGACGAGGCCCGGATCGTCCTTGCCGAGTACGACGACAGCGCGCAGAGCCAGCGGTGGCGCCTCGTCCCCGCGGAACCGGAGCGCACCAGCGACCTCGTCCTGAACTGGGCATCCCTGAGCCACTGGAACAGCCGCCAGTCCTGGCGACTGACCCACAACAACACCTCGCTGCGGCCGGCACCCGACGCGACGCCTTCCTTCAGCAATCCACTGCTGGTCCTGGAGCAGTACGGAAGCGACCAGGACGCCGGCGGGTGGCAGACCACAGGGCCCGGCCACCACCCTGCCGGGCAACCGGGCTGGTGGGCAGGGCCCGGCGACCGGCTTCTCGCCGACACCACGGGAACGGGGCGTGCCGACGTCGTCGGGCTCAAACCCGCGAAGGGGGCCGTGGCAGCGTCCGGCAGAGGGGACGGGACGTTCGACGACGAAGAGCGTGTCCTGCACCCACCCGCTCCGTCCGCGAGCCCCAAGGACCTGTGGACCCTTTCCGACATCACCGGAGAGGGGCGTCCCAGTGCCGTCGTACTCTGCGCCGAGGGTGTGCGGGTAAGCACCCAGGACGAGAGTGGCGCGTTCACTCCCGCGGGCGGCGAACTGGTGATCGAAGCGTTCGGACACGGGCCGCAGGCCGGCGGGTGGCTCGCCGAGAAGCATCCGCGTTTTCTCGCCGACACCACCGGTGACGGCAGGCTCGACATCGTCGGCTGCCACGACGACGGCCTCTGGGTGTCCCTCCAGGACGAGGAAGGCACGTTCGCGCCGCTCGCCGACGAACCCGCCCTCCGGGCATTCGGCCACGGAGAGGAGGCCGGCGGGTGGCTCGCCGAGAAGCATCCCCGTTTTCTCGCCGACACCACCGGTGACGGCAGGCTCGACATCGTCGGCTGCCACGACGACGGCCTCTGGGTGTCCCTCCAGGACGAGGAAGGCACGTTCGCCGAGCCTCTCTACGTTCTCGACGACTTCGGAGTCGACCAGGGGTGGAGCTCGACCGCGGAACACCCCCGGTTCGTGCTCAGCACCACCGGCGGGAAAGTCCCCGACATCGTGGGCTTCGGCCCACTGGGCGTCGTCGTCGCACGCGGGCGCGGTGACGGCACGTTCGAGCCCTCCCGGCTCGTCCTGAACGACTACGGACAAGCCCAGGGCTGGACGAGCACCCGGCACCACCGGCTCCTGGCCGACGTCACCGGCGACGGCGCCCCGGACATCGTCGGCTTCGGCAACGAGGGCGTCTGGGTGTCGCGCAACAACGGCGGCCAGTTCGAACAGGCCCAACTGGTGTGCCGCGGTTTCGGATACAACGAGGACGCCGGCGGCTGGCGCACCGACCGCCACCCCCGCTTCCTCACGGACATCACCGGCGACGGACGCGTCGACATCATCGGCTTCGGAGGCCCGGGCGTACACGTAGCCCGCAACCTCTTCCGCCGCTTCAGGACCCAGTAGCCCCAGAACCACACAACCACGCGGGCCAACCGGGCGTGGCGGTCGGTGTCGAGCAGGTCGGTCTGCCGGAGGACGCCGATCGGAGTCAGGTCCAGGCGCTGTGCGAGGCGCATCGTGTAACCGGGCAGGTTCTTACCGGGCAACGGGGCCGGGCATTGTGGTAGTCGGCGGGACAGTTGGGGCACGGATCAGCCTCGCCCATGGCCGGTTCGGGGCCCAGCCCGTCGAGGCCCACCACGACGCGGCTGCGATGCACCTCGACGAGGATGTCGTCGCCGCTACTGGAAAAAGCCGCCGCCGAGGAGGAGCCGGACACGGTCGCCGAGGACAACGTTTACTCGTCCCGCGACAACCGCGCCCACCTTCGCAAACGCCGTATCAAGGCGGTTATCCGAGAGAAGAAGGACGCAGCCACCAACCGGAAGAAGAAGGGCTCCAGCGGTGGCCGGCCCGTCAGGGGCGCCGACGCGGACGGCATTCCCGGCCGCAACTCCCTCACCGTCCTCGGCAACCGCCACGGCTTCACCGCCACCACCTGAACGCCAACCGCGCGACAACGCGCCCTCGTTCCCCGGCTCGCTGCCGGGGAACGCGGGCGCGTCTTTCGTTCTGCGCGGCGCTCACCGGTCAGGAGGGCCGAAGCCCGCCCGCGCCGGTGGCGTTGACGAAGGAGGACCAGCTGGTCGGTGCCACCAGTAGCGCGGCACCGTGCGGCATCTTGGAGTCACGGACCGCGACGCCGCCGTAGACCTCGGACACGTCGGCGGTCTCGACGCAGTTGTTCCCGGAGCCACTGCTGTATGAGGACTTGTACCAGTCAGCAACGCCAGCGAGGTCGGCGGCCCGGAGCGTGCGGGTGTGGTGGGTCATTCTGTGATCTCTCGCGATAGTTGTTGCAGGAACTTCGGAGTGTCCTCGGGCGGTAGCGCCGAAGCCACCAGAGCGTCGAACTTCCGCGTGAACTTGCCGACCTCCTGTGGTGTGTCCGAGACCGACGAAGCTCCCCACGCGTTGTCCACCTGAACCGTTGTCGGCAGCGTGTCACCAAGGTCCAGGATAGTGAAGTCGTGATCTGGCAGATATCCCCGCACGGCCTGCGGAAGCACCTGGACGGTCACATGGTCCAGCGAGGAGAGCTTAGTGATCTCGTCGTACTGCTCGCGCATGGTTTCGGCACCGCCCACTACGTAGCGTAGCGAAGGCTCGTAGAGGATCACCCAGAGCCGCAGGGGATCTTCCTCTACGAACAGTGACTCCTTGCGCTTCATCCGTACCTTGACGCCGTTCTCGATGAAGGCGTTGGTGGTGTCCTCTATCGGCTTGGCGATCTCGTACAGGGCCCTCGCGTAACCCTCGGTCTGGAGCAATCCCAAGACCAGGCACGGGTGGTAGGCCCGGATGGACTGGGCCGCCGACTCGATCCCGACGAACCTCGGCATCCCCGAAGGCATCGAGCTGCGGAACTGGGTCCACCACTCCCGGCTGGACGCGCCGCGCTGGATGGCCAGCAGCCGCTCCACGTCCTCGTCGTCGGTGACGTCGTAGCGGGCGAGCAGCTTGCGTAGGTCGTTGGCGTTCCGAAGGTCCTGAAGTCCCGTCTCCACCCGGTAGAGCTTGGTGTCGCTCAACGGCAACCCGCGAACCGCCTCTTCCAGGGTGAGCTCCGCCTGCTGGCGCAGCTGTCGTAGTTCATGGCCAAGTTCGATGCGTCGGGCCGTTGGCCTCGCTCGTGCTGCCATCTGTACGTCTCCACTCTTCATGTGCCCGGCGCCGACGGGATGCTGGCGCCCCAGCCGCCCAACTGCCCGCCGAAACAGCCTATGTGCGCGTCATGGCATGTGCCACTTTCCCCGCGAGCGCTGATTCAGTGCGGTTTCACTTGCGCTCTCACTCTGCCACGCGCCACCGTAGATACACCCCGGTACGTCACGGGGATGCGAGGGGGGAACAGCCTGCCGAACCCTGATCAGGAGCGGCGGCATCCGCGTTGCTCACCAACGGAGTTGACCCATGCCGCTACAGCACACGCCACACCGTAGTAACCATCCGAGTGACGGCCTGGCCGCCGTCCCGGCGGACCAGTCCGAGCGGGAAGTCGTCGAAGACGCGCCCCTGCCCGACCTCAAGCCCGGCGGGGAACCGCGGTCGGCCCCCCTTACCGCAGAGGAACTCGCTGCCAGGCAACGCGCCTTGAGTATCCAAGTCGCCGAGCATCTGCACAGGTTGTCGAAGTGACGGGGCGGGATGTTCGGCGGCGACTCCCCACGATTGATGGGCTGTTCGCTGGTCTGGCCCTGATCCTGCTCAACGTCTTCGGGCTCGTGTTCCTGCTCTACGGCGCGGGGACTACCGAGGCCACGTCGCCGGTACCCAGCGACGCACCGCACCACTCGATGCGGCTTCCCCCCGAGGCATAGCCGCACCTGCCAAGACCCCGTCCGACTCGTCGGTGTGGCTTCCGGTCTGCCCAGTCCTGGAGGCCACCCGGCGAGTCGGGCGGACCGTCGCCCGCGCCCCGCACGCCCCGCGCCATGCGGCGGGTGCGGGCGACACCTCCGCTTCCCGGGCCGGTCGAGGAACCTCCCGGCCCGGGGATGCGGCCCAACCCCTTCTCCACTCACCAACGAACGTTCGGAGCCCGCCATGTCCCACCCCACCCCGGCCAGTGTCCGTACCCCCGGTGCGCCGGCGCCCCAGTCGGCGCGCGAGCTGACCGTCCGGCTGTCGCTGCTGGCGACCACCCGCGACAACCACGTGCTGATGGTGCGCGACCCGCATGTCGATGGCGGCTGGCAGTTGCCCGGCGGCGTGGTCCCGGCCGGCGCCTGCCCGGTGGCCACCGCCCGCCAGCTGAGCATCAAGCAGACCGGGTACTACCAGGAGGCCACGCACGCGCTGGCCATCACCTTGGAGCATGGCCCGTCCGGGTACCCGATCGCGCTGGACTACGTGCTGGACGGCGGGCGCACCGACACTCCCCCCGGCGGCGAGGAGTCCCTGGCGGCCGACGCCCGCTGGCGCCCGATGCGGGAGTTGTTGGACTCCACACCCCTGGTACAGAACGCCCTACTGGCCCTGACCAACGGCGAGCGCGTCCCCGTCCTGATCAACGGCGACCAGCCCTCCGCCGCCTGGTCGGATGCGGAGAACCCGTTCCCGTCCGCCTGATGCTGCTGGTGCTGTGCGCCACCCCGCTCGCGCTGCTGCTGCCCCTCCTCCCCGGGGGCGCCTTCACCGTCGCGTTGGTGCTGCGCATCTCCCAGGCCCACCGCGACACCACTGCCACCTTCGACCTCGGCCATCGACCGGAAAGCTGATCACCCGTGCCTGACATGCTCGTTCCCGAAGCCCGGACCTGGGGCCCTCGCCACCTCCCGGTGCCGTACGCGGCCTACTGGAGTGGTGAGGGGAGCTACGGGCGGCGGGTGATGATGCGCCCGGACGGGGCCGGTATCTGGTACCCGGACGAGACCCGGGCCGACCGGGACGCCTTCGGCGTGCTGTGGGCCCGGGTCGCCGACGAGCCCGGCCAGGGCCGTCCCGAGTTCTCCGCTCTCCACCCCGCCCGCCAACGGCGGGCGCAGGCCGAGCGGTTGTGCCAGGTCTGCGGCAAGGTGGCCAGCCACACCCGGGACGGCTGGCTGTTCCTGATGACCGGCGACGGCGAGGGCGACGCGGACGCGTGGGAGGGCTCGCTGAGCACCAAGCCCCCGATCTGCCTGCCCTGCGCCGCCCTCGCCGCCCGTTTCTGCCCGCACCTGTCCCACCCGCTCGGCGTGCGCGCCCGCCGCCCCAAGATCTGGGGCGCCTTCGGCACCCTCTTCGTCCCCACGCCGGACGCGCGGATTCGAGCCCACCCGGACGACCAGTACCTGCCCTACGGCCACCGCGCCAGCAGGTGGTTCCTCGCCTCCCAGCTGGTGGTCGAACTCAAGCGCTGCACGGTGGTCGATCTCGACGCGGAGCTCGCGGTCCTGGACGGATAGCCGGGATCAGGTGGTCTGCATGCCGGCCGGTGAAGCCCGGTGCACTTGCGTCACGAACGACCTCGGTCACTCAACTCTCGGAGGTCTCACGCGTCAGCCGCCCGCCTACGCCACCTTCGAGGATGCCTACCTCGACGTCCTCGACCACGTCTCGGGAGAATTCGAGTACCGCAACGCACCCCGGGGGAACAGCAGTCACGAATACCTGAGGCTGTCCTTCCACCTCACCGATCCACGGGGCCGGCGCATCGGCGCCGGCCCCGCAGTGCTCGCGCAGCTCGGCTGGCGGGCGCCGGTCGGAGAAGAACGGGGCTGATCTGAATGGGCGCGGCGGTACGCATTCGCAGACCACGTTCAACGGGCGGCCGGCCCTGCCCTGCGGGGGCGGGGATCGGCTCCTGGGCGTCGATCGCGGTGCCCAGGAGGTGGGGGAAGGCGGGCGGCGCCCAGGTCGTGGACGGTCACTTCGTAGCGCTGGGCGGCCTGGTCGGCGATGCCGCGGTCCAACCAGCCGATGACGGCGCCGGCCCGTTCAGGGCCCGTCCTGTCCCGCCTGCGACGTTCCCGACTAACTGTTGGGCCCCGAAGCGTTCATGCCGTGGACAGCCGGAACGGTGCCGAGGCGGCCCTTCTGGAAGTCGTCGAAAGCCTGCTGGAGCTCGTCGCGGGTGTTCATCACGAACGGGCCGTAGTGGGCCATCGGCTCGCGGATGGGCTGGCCGCCGAGGAGGACGACGTCCAGGTCCGGGGTGTGGGCGTCCTGCCGCTCGTCCGCGCGGACGGTCAGCGCGGCGCCGTCGCCGAAGACGGCGGTCTGGCCGGTGTGCACGGGGCGGCGGTCGGTGCCGACGGAGCCACGGCCGGCGAGGACGTAGGCGAGCGCGTTGAAGTCCTCCCGCCAGGGGAGCCGCAGCTCGGCGCCCGGGGCGAGGGTGGCGTGGATCAGGGTGATCGGCGTGTGGGTGGCGCCCGGCCCCTGGTGGCCGGCCAGCTCGCCGGCGATGACGCGTATGAGCGCGCCGCCGTCCGGGCTGGTGAGCAACGCGACGCTGCCGCTGCGCAGGTCCTGGTACTTGGGGGCCATCATCTTGTCCTTGGCCGGCAGGTTCACCCACAGCTGGATGCCGTGGAAGAGACCGCCGGACATCACCAGGGACTCCGGCGGGGCCTCGATGTGCAGCAGCCCGGCGCCGGCGGTCATCCACTGGGTGTCGCCGTTGGTGATGGTCCCGCCGCCGCCGTGGCTGTCCTGGTGGTCGAATATGCCGTCGATGATGTAGGTGACGGTCTCGAACCCGCGGTGCGGATGCCACGGGGTCCCCTTGGGCTCGCCAGGTTCGTATTCCACCTCGCCCATCTGGTCCATCATGATGAACGGGTCGAGGTTGCGGTAATGGATGCCTGCGAAGGCGCGGCGGACCGGGAAGCCCTCGCCCTCGTAGCCGGTCGGCGCCGTGGAGACGGCCCGCACGGGACGCGCAACGGCGTCCGGAGCCGGGGGGCTGACTCGGGGCAGGGTGAGCGGGTTCTCGACGGTGATCGCTGGCATGGTGGCCTCCTCGACGGATGACCCCACTTTAGTTGAACAATCAACCTTCGTCGAGTGGTCAGCCCCGAGGTCCAGCGCCCGCCCCGCCCGCGACGGGTCCGGCGGGCTCAGCCGTACAGTCGGCGCATCGTGTACTCGACCATCTCCTCCACCGACTTGGCGTCCAGGACCAGCCGGTGCTCGCCCTCCATGTCCAGCGCGAAGCCGTAGCCGGTCGGCAGCAGGTCCAGCACCTCGCCGCCGGTCACCGTGAAGTAGCGGGACTCCTTGCCGGCGTAGCGGCGCAGCTCCTTGAGCGAGGTGAAGAGCGGGATCACCGGCTGCTGGGTGTTGTGCAGCGCCAGGAAGCCCGGCGTCTCGCCGCGCGGGCAGTAGATCTTGGCGGCCAGGAAGGTGTCGTGGAACTCCTCACTGGACATCGCGCCCGAGGTGTAGGCGCGCAGCGCGTCGGCCAGCGTCGGGGGCGCGGGCGGCGCGGCCTGGGGCGCGGCGGGCGGCTGCTGCTGTTGCTGCTGCTCCGGGTAGTACTGCTGGCCCCCGTAGCCCTCGACGTAGCCCTCGGCGAAGCCCTCGCCGGCCGGCTGCCGCTGCGGGTCATAGGGCTGCTGCCCGGAGTAGCCGGACTGGTCGTAGCCGTACATGGCGAGAAGACTACTGACTCACCTTCGGCTGGTTTCCGCTTGCTTCTTATTACCAGTGGGTAGCATCATGGTGGCTACTTCCCGGTATCACCGCCAGCTACGGAGCCGTCGTCATGGGGCACTACAAGTCCAATCTCCGCGACATCGAGTTCAACCTCTTCGAGGTCCTGGGTCGGGACGCCGTCTATGGCAGCGGCCCGTTCGCCGAGACCGACAGCGACACCGCGAGGAGCGTGCTCGCCGAGATCGCCCGGCTCGCCGAGAACGAGCTGGCCGCCTCCTACGCCGAGGCGGACCGCAACCCGCCGGTCTTCGACCCGTCGACCAACACGGCGCCGGTGCCCGAGACCTTCCGGCGCAGCTACCGCGCCTACATGGACGCCGAGTGGTGGCGGATGAGCATCGGCGAGGAGCTGGGCGGGCTGACCGCCCCCCGCTCGCTGATCTGGGCCGCCGGGGAGAACGTCCTCGGCTCCAACCCGGCGATCTGGATGTACGCCTCCGGCCCCAGCTTCGGCCGCATCGTCTACGACGAGGGCACGGAGGAGCAGCGCAGGATCGCCCAGCTGATGGTGGACCGCGAGTGGTCGTCCACGATGGTGCTGACCGAGCCGGACGCCGGCTCCGACGTGGGCGCCGGCCGCACCAGGGCGACCCGCCAGGAGGACGGCAGCTGGCACATCGAGGGCGTCAAGCGCTTCATCACCTCGGGCGAGCACGACCTCACGGAGAACATCATTCACCTGGTGCTGGCCCGCCCCGAGGGCCACGGCCCGGGCACCAAGGGTCTCTCCCTCTTCGTGGTCCCCAAGTACGACTTCGACTGGGAGACCGGCGAGCTGGGCGAGCGGAACGGCGTCTACGCGACCAACGTCGAGCACAAGATGGGCCTGAAGGTCTCCAACACCTGCGAGCTGACCTTCGGCGCCAACCACCCGGCCAAGGGGTGGCTGCTCGGCGAGAAGCACGACGGCATCCGGCAGATGTTCAAGGTCATCGAGATGGCCCGGATGATGGTCGGCACCAAGGCCATCGCCACCCTCTCCACCGGCTACCTCAACGCCCTGGAGTACGCGAAGGAGCGGGTGCAGGGCGCCGACCTGACCCAGTTCACCGACAAGACCGCGCCCCGGGTCACCATCACCCACCACCCGGACGTGCGGCGCTCGCTGATGACGCAGAAGGCCTACGCCGAGGGCATGCGCTCGCTGGTCCTCTACACCGCGGCGGTGCAGGACGACATCCTGGTCAAGGAGGCCGCGGGCGAGGACGCCAGCGCCGAGCTGGCGCTGAACGACCTGCTGCTGCCCATCGTCAAGGGCTACGGCTCGGAGCGCTCCTACCAGCAGCTGGCCGAGTCGCTGCAGACCCTGGGCGGCTCCGGGTACCTCCAGGAGTACCCGATCGAGCAGTACCTGCGGGACGCCAAGATCGACACCCTCTACGAGGGCACCACGGCGATCCAGGGGCAGGACTTCTTCTTCCGGAAGATCGTCCGCAACCAGGGGCAGGCGCTCAGCGGCCTGGCCGAGGAGATCAAGAAGTTCCTCGCCGAGGAGCCGGGCGGCGTCGAGCTGGCCGCGGCCAGGGAGCAGCTGGGCCGCGCGGCCGGTGAGCTGGAGGGCCTGGTCGGCGTGCTGCTGACCGAGCTGGCGGCGACCGAGAAGGACGTCCGCTCGCTCTACAAGGTCGGCCTCAACAGCACCCAGCTGCTGCTCTCCTCCGGCGACGTGGTGGTGGGCTACCTGCTGCTGCGCGGCGCCGCGGTGGCGGCGGCCAAGCTGCCGGCCGCGGCCGCCAAGGACATCCCCTTCTACCAGGGCAAGATCGCCGCCGCCCGGCACTTCGCGGCCACCGTGCTGCCCACGGTGGCGGTGGCCCGCTCGATCGCCGAGGGCACCGACCTCTCCCTGATGGAGCTGGACGAGGCGGCCTTCTGACCGCCGCCTCCGGCCCCGTTCGACCGGGCCGCCCCGCCCCCGGCCGCCGCGATCAACGGTGGTGGGGGCGGGGCGGCGCCGTTTCCGGGCGGCCGGGCCGGCCGGCCTCGGCGTTCGTATGCTGAGAGGCATGAGCGCTCCCTTTGACCGGGCACACACCGACGAGCTGATGAGTTTCCTGGGCAGCTCGCCCTCGCCCTACCACGCCGTGGCCAACACCGCCCAGCGACTGGAGAAGGCCGGCTTCCGGCAGGTCGAGGAGTCCGCTCCGTTCGACGAAGCGGCGGGCGGCCGCTACCTGGTGCGCGGCGGGGCGTTGATCGCCTGGTACGTGCCGGAGGGCGCGGTGCCGGCCACCCCGTTCCGGGTGGTGGGGGCGCACACCGACTCACCGAACCTGCGGATCAAGCCCGTGCCGGACACCGGCGCGCTCGGCTGGAAGCAGCTCGCCGTGGAGATCTACGGCGGCACCCTGCTCAACACCTGGCTGGACCGCGACCTCGGCCTCTCCGGCCGGCTGGCGCTGCGCGACGGGCGGCAGCCGCTGGTCCGGGTGGACCGGCCGCTGTTGCGCGTCCCGCAGCTGGCCGTGCACCTGGACCGGCAGGTCAACGAGGGCCTCAAGCTGGACCGGCAGCGCCACATGATGCCGCTGTGGGGCCTCGGGCAGCCCAGGGAGGGCGAGTTGATCGAGTTCCTCGCCGAGGAGGCCGGAGTGGCCGCCCGCGAGGTGCTGGGCTTCGACCTGATGGCGCACAGCGTGGAGCCGCCGGCCTATCTCGGCCGGGACGAGGAGCTGTTGGCCGCCCCGCGGCTGGACAACCTGCTCTCGGTGCACGCCGGGGCGGCCGCGCTGACCGCGGTCGTCGGCCGGCCGCTCGGCCACATCCCGGTGCTCGCCGCCTTCGACCACGAGGAGACCGGCAGCCAGTCCGACACCGGCGCCGAAAGCCCGCTGCTCGGGCGGGTGTTGGAGCGCTCGGTGCACGCCAGGGGCGGCACCCTGGAGGACCACGCCCGGGCCCTGGCCGCGTCCTTCTGTCTCTCCTCCGACACCGGGCACGCCGTGCACCCCAACTACCCGGAGCGGCACGACCCGGGCCACCACCCGGTCGCCGGCGGCGGCCCGATCCTCAAGGTCAACGTCAACCAGCGCTACGCCACCGACGGCGCGGGCCGGGCGGTCTTCGCCGCGGCGTGCGAGCGGGCCGGGGTGCCCTGGCAGTCCTTCGTCTCCAACAACGCGATGCCCTGCGGCACCACCATCGGCCCGATCACCGCGGCCCGGCACGGCATCGCCACCGTGGACGTGGGCGTGCCCATCCTCTCCATGCACTCGGCACGCGAACTCTGCGCGGCCAACGACCCGTTCCTGCTGGCCAACGCCATGACCGCGTTCTTCGACGAGGGCAGGGACGGTGCCCCGACCGGGAGTTCGTGGCAGGCCTGACGACGGCCTGTGGCCGTTTGGTGAAACCCGGGGACCAGAGTGGGACACACGGGGGCGGGCGGCGGCGCACTGCACGGCGTCGCCGCCCGACCCCGCCAAGGCCCCCGTCACTGGCTCGGGGTGGCTCGCGCACCCTAGGATCGTGCCCTAGAAGCATTCACCGGCTATGCCCGCGCAGCGTAACGTGTGAACACACCCAGCCAGCGACGAACCGCCACGAGGGGTCCTGTGACCGTGCATCCGAGCCTGCAACCGTCTGTCGATGCCTGGACCCAGTCCATCGAATCGATATCCGAGCTGGTGTCGTCGCTGGTTGACGGTGAGTGGAACCGTCCAACAGAGCGCGTGGGCTGGTCGGTTCGGGATCTGGTCTCCCATGTGATCGGCGGCGAGTGCGAGGCCCTCGGCGATCCCCGCCCCATACACAGCCTGCCCCGGGACCTCTACCACGTCGTCGACGAGACGAGCAGGTACCACGAGGTGCAGGTGGACGTACGACGCCACCACACCGGCCCGGAGATGACCAGCGAGCTGGAGTACACCATCATCCGCCGCTCCCGCCATTTGCGGAACGAGCGCCGGACCGCGTCCGACACCGTCTCCCACCCGCTGTACGGCAAGCTCCCGCTGGGCGAGTACCTCCAACTGCGGGTCGCCGACGTCTGGGTGCACGAGCAGGACCTGCGGCGGGCGTTGCGCCAGCCGACCACCCCCGACACCCCGGGCGCGCTGGTCGCGCGGGACGTACTGTTGCGGCGACTGCCGCAGGTGGTCGCCGAGCAGGCCAAGGCGCCGGCGAAGTCGGCCGTGGTCTTCGATGTCAGCGGCCCGGTGGAGTTCCTGCGCACGGTCCGGGTGGACGAACAGGGCAACGGCTCGGTGGACAGCAGCCCTTCGCTGGGTCCGCTGGTCACCTTCACGCTGGAGTGGGAGATCTTCACCCGGGTGGTGACCGGCCGCCTGCGCGGGCGGCGCATCGCGGACCAGGTCCGGATCGAGGGTGAACAGGACCTGGCCGAGCGCATTCTGGCCGGCCTGGCCACCCCGTGGTGAGCCAACACCCCGGAACCAACGGACAGCGCGGGCGTTTCACGTGAAACGCCCGCGCTGTGCCGTTCAGTTGTCGATCGCCCGAGCCGTCATGGCCGGGCGGCCCCGGTTCAGTTGAGGGGCTTCAGTTGAGGGGCTCCTGCCCGGTGGAGACGATCAACTCGATGTAGAGGTCGTCGTCCTCGGGGTCGTAGGGGTCGTGCGCGCCCGGGTTCTGCCCCACCACCATGCCCTCGCCCTTGAGCACCTCGTCCTTGTAGGTGAGGTCCTCCTCGTAGGCCCAACCGGCGGCGCGCAGGCACTCCTTGACCGAGTCGATGTGGACGTCGTAGAAGTCCGGCATCGACACGGCACCCTCGTGGTCGTCCTGGTCCCAGTACGGGCTGGCGTTGACGCACTTGTTGGGGTCGATCGTCTTCTCCGGGTCGCCCTCCTGGTAGCGACGCTCCCGGGCCGTCGGTTCCGGCTCCTCGTCCCCGCCCCCGTTGCCGCCCGGCACCTCGATCTCGGTGCCCTGGGTGGTGTCGCCGTCGGCCTCCGGCTGCTCGTCGCCGCCGCCGCCGTTGTTGGCGATCACCACGATGGCCACCGCGGCCACCAGCACGATCGCCGCCACCGCGGCGACCAGCACCAGCCACTGGTTGCCGCCCTTGCCGGAGCCGCCCCCGGCGCCGCCGCCCGCCGGCGTCGGGCTGCTCGGCGGGTACCCCGGGCCACCCACCCCGGGCTGGCCCATCGCCGGGGTCGCCGGGTTGGGGTAGCCGTAGCCACCGCCGGCGGCCGGCGCGTAGGGCGACGGCTGGCCGGCCGGCGTCACCGGGGTGTGCTGGGCCGGCGCCGGGGTGCCGAACTGCGGGAAGACCGCCTGCGAGACCGCGGCCCCGCTGTTGGTCGGCGACTGCGCCGCCGGGTTGATCTGCGGCGCGGCATGCGTCAGCGTGCCGCCCACCTGGAGGCAGGCGGTGCGGAACGCCTCGGCGGAGGGGAACCGCTCGTTGGGGTTCTTCCGCAGCGCCTGGGCCACGATGGCGTCCAGCGCCGGCGTCACCGAGGCGTTGATCGAGGAGGGCGTCGGCGGCTCCTCCTGCACATGCGCGTAGGCGATGGCCAGCGGCGAGTCCGCGTCGAACGGCAGCCGGCCGGTGAGGAGTTCGAAGAGCAGCACGCCCACCGAGTAGAGGTCGGACCTGGCGTCGACCCCCCGGCCCAGCGCCTGCTCGGGAGAGAGGTACTGCGGGGTGCCGACCACCATGCCGGTCTGGGTCATCGCCGTGACCCCCGACTGCATGGCCCGGGCGATACCGAAGTCCATGACCTTGATCACGCCGCGCCGCGTGATCATCACGTTCCCCGGCTTGATGTCCCGGTGCACCAGCCCCATCTCGTGGCTGATGTCCAGCGCCGCCAGCACGTCGGCGGTGACCCGCAGCGCCTTGTCCGCCGGCATCGCGCCGAACTGCGCGATGTCCCCCTCCAACTCCTCCCGGAGCGGCCGGCCCTCGACGTACTCCATCACGATGTACGGCACCTGGGCGCCGTCGATCTGGTCCTCACCGGTGTCGAAGACCGAGACGATGTTGGTGTGCGCCAGCTTGGCGACCGCCTGCGCCTCGCGCTTGAAGCGCTCCCGGAACGCGTCCTCGCGCCCCAGCTCGGAGTGCATGGTCTTGATGGCGACCTGCCGGTCGAGCACCGTGTCGTAGGCGAGGTGGACGGAGGCCATACCCCCGGTGCCCAACTGGTGCCGCAGCTGATAGCGTCCGCCGCCGACCGAACGGCCCTGGTAGTCGGCAGGCCGCTGCGCGTGGTCACTCATCCGACTGATCCCCCTAGGGCGGCGTCGCTGTTGATCAGCACCACCCCGTCGCTTGGGCGTGCCACACCGCGCATCATACGAACGCTGGCTACTCCGTCCCCAGTCTGCCCCAGGGCCCCGGCACGTCAAGCTCGTTGTCCGTACCGTGACCGGCGGCGATGGGCTCAACTTGTCAGCGCCACCCAGAAACGGGTTTGATGGCCGGGCTACACCGCGACTACGGCGAGGACTGATGGCACAGGTGCGAGGCGCTGCGGGTCCCGGCGACGAAGGGCCCGAAGGCCCCGGCGACGAGGTGCCCGACGCGCCCGAGCTGTGGGGCAACAACGGCATGGTCGGCGACGGCCGCTACCGGCTCACCCACCGTCTCGGCCAGGGTGGTATGGCGGAGGTCTTCGGCGCCGAGGACGTGCGGCTGGGCCGCATCGTCGCCGTCAAGCTGCTCCGCGCCGACCTCGCCCAGGACCCGGTCTCCAAGGCCCGCTTCACCCGCGAGGCACAGTCGGTGGCCGGCCTCAACCACCACGCGGTGGTCGCCGTCTTCGACTCCGGCGAGGAGCAGGTCGGGCGGAACGTCGTCCCCTATATCGTGATGGAGCTGGTCACCGGCCACACCATCCGGGAACTGCTGGTCGACTCCGAGAACCCGCCGCCCCCCGAGCAGGCCCTGGCCATCGTCTCCGGAGTGCTGGAAGCGCTCGCCTACAGCCACCAGCACGGCATCGTGCACCGCGACATCAAGCCGGCGAACGTGATCATCACCGAGACCGGCAGCGTCAAGGTCATGGACTTCGGCATCGCCCGGGCCCTGCACGGCGCCAACCAGACCATGACCCAGACCGGCATGGTCATGGGCACCCCCCAGTACCTCTCGCCCGAGCAGGCGCTCGGCAAGGCCGTCGACACCCGCTCCGACCTCTACGCCGTCGGCTGCCTCCTCTACGAACTGCTCGCCCAGCGCCCGCCGTTCGTCGGTGAGACCCCGCTGGCCGTGGTCTACCAGCACGTGCAGGACCAGCCTCGGCTGGCCTCCGAGGTCAACCCGGCCGCCCCGCCCGAGCTGGACGGGCTGGTGATGCGCTCGCTCGCCAAGGAGCCGGACGACCGGTTCCAGACCGCCGAGGAGATGCGCGGCCTCGTCCAGTACGCCGCCCGGATGCTGGCCGAGCACGGCGGCCACACCGGCGGCCTGTGGAACACCGGCTCGGTCACCGCCGTCAACACCCCGCCGATGGGCACCGCCCAGCAGCCCGCGGCCGGCCACCGCGGCGGCGCCCCCACCCCGGCCACCGGTCAGCTCACCGCCCCGCTGCTACTGGGCGACCCGCGCGGCGAGGGCGACGACGAGCCGCCCAGGCGCGGCTCCACCCGCGCCAAGATGCTGCTCTTCGCACTCCTCGCGGTGGTCGCCATCGGCACCGGCGTGCTGGTCGCCGCCAACCGGGACTCCGGCGGGGACGAGGAGCGGGACCCCAACGAGATCGTGGAGACGACGCCCGACGAGCCGGACGAGCCCGAGGAGGAGCCGGCGGAGACCGACGAGCCGGCCGAGCCCGACGAGCCAACCGGCGACGGCGACGACTACTACCAGCCCGGCCCCGGCGACATCCAGGAGACCGACGAGGAGCCGGACCCGACCGACCCGGAGCCGACCGAGCCCCTCGACCCGACCACCCCGGACGAGCCCACCGACCCGGAGACCCAGCCGGACCCCCCGGAGGAGACCGACGACGGCAGCACCGACGACGGCACCAGCACCGGCCCCTCCGGCCCCGGCGGCGATGACGACGACGGCACTCCGGGCGACCCGGGCGATCCGGGCGAGACGACCGCCCCGCCGATCGGTGGGCCGGACTCGAGCGGCCTTGAGGGCACCAGCACCGTTCCCTGAGCCGAGCCGTGACCGTCCCCCGCACCACCAGGCCCGCCCTCCCCCGGCACACCCTCACCGAACTCCTGGGCCACTACCGCGCCGGTGAGCCCCTCAGCTGTGAGCCGCTCAGCGAGGGCCTGCTCAACCACGGCTACCGGCTGGCCACCACCAGGGGCCGGTACTTCCTCAAACACCACCTCGACGGTGATCCCGAGGCGATAGCCCCGCTGGTCCGGCAGCACCGGGCGACGGCGGCGCTGGCCCAACTCGGCCTGCCGGTGGCGCCCCCGCTGGCGGACCGGCACGGGCGGACCGTCGCCGTACACCGGGGCCGCTGCTACGCGCTGCACCCCTGGGTGGAGGGACAGCACCGGGACGGCACGCAGCTGAGCACGGCCGAGAGCCACCGGCTCGGCGCCCTGCTCGGACGGGTGCACGGCGCCCTGGAGCAGGTGATAAGGCGTTCCCCCCGGCCACTGCCGAGCGAACGGGCCGCCGCCACCCCCGCCGAGACCCAGGCCGTGATCGACCAGTTACTGGCCCACGTCCGGGCCAGGGCCCGCCGCACCGGCTTCGACGAACTGGCCGAGCACCGGCTGCTGGAGCGGCGGGCCCTGCTGCGCACCCACGCCCACCTGCGTCCTGGCCCCGCCGAGGTGCCCACCGAGGGCTGGGTGCACGGCGACTTCCACCCGCTGAACCTGCTCTACCGGACGGAGGGGCCGGTGGAGCCGGTCGCCATCGTCGACTGGGACCGGCTGGGCGTCCAGCCGCGTGCCGAGGAGGCGGTCCGGGCCGCCTGCATCTTCTACCTCCGGCCTGACGGCGGCCTGGCGCTGGGCAAGATCCGCGCCTACGCCACGGCCTACCGGGCGGCGTCCGGCGCCTCACCCGACGAGCTGGCGGCGGCCGTGCACCGGGTGTGGTGGGAGCGGCTCAACGACTTCTGGATGCTGCGCTGGCACTACGAGTTGGCGGACGGCCGGGCGGATCCGCAGTTCGCGGCGGCCTCGGCGCTGGTCGTCTGGTGGACGCGGCGTGCGGCGGCGGTGCGCGACGCGTTCTGTGACTGACGGGGGCGGGCCCCCCGCCCGGCTCCGCCGGGCCCGGGTCCCCGCCCAACCCCGCTTCCCCCCACCGAGGGCGGGCCCCACCCCACCGGGGGCCAGCCCTCCCGGCTCCACCGGGCCGGTTCTCCCGGCTCCACCGGGGCGGTTGTTCCGGCCACGGCCGGGGTAACCCCGGCTACGCCGGAGGTCGGTCCGGCTCCGCCGGCAGATGCGGCTGACGGCCGGGGTGCTCGGCTTCGCCAGGAAGTTTCCCGCTCCGCCGGGGCGGGTGTTCTGGCCACGGGCCGGGGTAACCCCGGCTCCGCCGGGAAGCGCGGCCACGGGCCGGAGTAGCCCCGGCTCCGCCGGAGGTCGGTCCGGCCGCCGGCCGGGGTGCCCGGCTTCGCCGGAGAGTGGCGGCTACCGGTCGCCGTTGCCCGGCCGTGACGGGGCGGGTGCCGGCTCCGCCGGGGGCTGAGGTCCGGGGTGGTGCCCCGGCTTTGCCGGGGACGTGGGGTCAGCGGCGTTGTTGTTCTTGGAGGCGGGCCACGTAGGCGGCGGCCTGGGAGCGGCGTTCCATGTTGAGCTTGGCCAGCAGGGTGGAAACGTAGTTCTTGATGGTTTTTTCGGCCAGATGCAGCTCCTGGCCGATGGCCCGGTTGGTCAGGCCGTCGCCGATCAGTTCCAGGATGCGTCGCTCCTGGTCGGTCAGCTGTTCCAGGCGTTCGTCGCCGGCGCCGCGTTCGCCGCCACGCAGCCGTTCCAGGACGCGCTGGGTGGCGTCCGGGTCCAGCAGGGACTTGCCGGCCGCCACGTCTCGGACGGCGGAGAGCAGCTCCGTCCCCCGAATGGCCTTGAGGACGTAGCCGGAGGCGCCGGCCATGATCGCGTCGAAAAGTGCCTCGTCATCGGCGTAGGAGGTGAGCATCAGGCAGCGCACCGAGTCGTCGCGGGAGCGGATCTCCCGGCACACCTCCACCCCGCTGCCGTCGGGGAGCCGCACGTCGAGCACGGCGACCCGGGGGTGGGTGGCGGGGATGCGGTCCAGGGCCTCCGCGGCCGTGCCGGCCTCGCCGACCACCTCGATGTCGGGCTCCATCGCCAACAGCTCGTGCACGCCGCGGCGCACGACCTCGTGGTCGTCCAGGAGAAACACGGTGATCGCACCGTCTTCTACGTTTTCGGGCACCTTGTCAGTTTTCCACACGAGGGGCCCGCACGCCTTCCCGGGAAGCGGAGGCGCGGGTTAACGTGCGAGTTACCCGATGACTTGTAAGGCTCGGACCAGCACTTTTCGGAGATCCCATCCGACTACTTGGATATCCAGGTAAATGCGCAGGTCAGGGCTGGTTTCACGGCTTGTGGACCCGCTCGGTACCGTGCTCTCATAGGGCGGACGAACGGGACAGGGAAGCGGGAAAGGGAATCGTTCGATCCCCGTCCGCCGCACCCACCCCGTGCGCCGTACGGATCGGGCGAACCGCACTGGCCGCCCGGCGGACCCCGGGGGCCGGACCGACGGAGGAACACGAGTGACCGTGGAGAGCACGTCGCGCGACGCCTCGCGCAGCACCACCACGAAGAAGTCCACCGCGCGCGGAAAAGCGCCAGCGAAACAGGCCCCCACCCGCAAGGCCGCCCCGCGCGAGACGTCCAGCCAGGCACCGGCGACGCCCCCGGTCGCCGAGCCGGCCCCGGCCGGCAAGCCCACTGCCAAACGGGCTCCAGCCAAGAAGACCACCGCCAGGAAGACCACCGCGAGGAAGTCCGCCGCCAAACGAGCCCCCGCCCAGAAGGCCGCGGCCGACGGCGCGCCGGAGATGGTGCAGCTGCTCACCCCCGAGGGCGAGCGGGTGGAGCACCCGGACTACCCGTTGACCATCAGCCACGAGGAACTCCGTGGCCTCTACCGCGACATGGTGCTCAGCCGCCGGTTCGACGCGGAGGCGACCGCGCTCCAGCGGCAGGGTGAACTCGGCCTGTGGCCCTCGCTGTTGGGCCAGGAGGCGGCGCAGATCGGCTCCGGGCGGGCGCTGCGGGACACCGACTACGTCTTCCCCACCTACCGCGAGCACGGCGTCGCCTGGTGCCGTGGGGTGGACCCGACGCAGCTGCTCGGCATGTTCCGGGGCGTCAACCACGGCGGCTGGGACCCGAACAGCAACAACTTCCACCTCTACACCATCGTCATCGGCTCGCAGACGCTGCACGCCGCCGGCTACGCGATGGGCGTGGCCAAGGACGGCGCCGACGTCGCGGTGATGGCGTACTTCGGGGACGGCGCCTCCAGCCAGGGCGACGTGGCGGAGGCGTTCACCTTCGCCGCCGTCTACAACGCGCCCGTGGTGTTCTTCTGCCAGAACAACCAGTGGGCCATCTCGGAACCCACCGAACGCCAGACCAGGGTGCCGCTCTACCAGCGGGCCCAGGGCTTCGGCTTCCCCGGGCTACGGGTGGACGGCAACGACGTGCTGGCGGTGCTGGCCACCACGCGGGCGGCGGCCGAGCAGGTCCGCAGCGGCCAGGGGCCGACGCTGATCGAGGCGTTCACCTACCGGATGGGCGCGCACACCACGTCGGACGACCCGACGCGCTACCGCCGGCAGGAGGAGCTGGAGTCCTGGGAGGCGAAGGACCCGATCCTGCGGCTGCGCCGGCACCTGGACCTGGAGGGCGCGGCCGACGCGGCGTTCCACGCCGAACTGGAGGCGGAGAGCGACGTGTTGGCCAAGCGGGTGCGGGAAGCGATCCGCACCATGCCGGACCCGGACCCGATGGCGATGTTCGATCACGTCTACGCGGACGGGCACACCCTGGTGGACGAGGAGCGGGCGGAGTTCGCCGGCTACCTCGCCTCCTTCGCCGACCACGAGGGGAACTGACATGACCGCGGAGAAGATGTCGTTCTCGAAGGCGCTCAACGCGGCTCTGCGCGCCTCCCTGGAGTCCGACCCGAAGACGCTGGTGATGGGGGAGGACGTCGGCAAGCTCGGCGGGGTCTTCCGGATCACCGACGGGCTGCAGAAGGACTTCGGCGAGGAGCGGGTGGTGGACACCCCGTTGGCCGAGTCCGGCATCATCGGCACCGCCATCGGGCTGGCGCTGCGCGGCTACCGGCCGATCGCCGAGATCCAGTTCGACGGGTTCGTCTTCCCGGCGTACGACCAGATCGTCACCCAGCTGGCGAAGATGCACGCCAGGTCGCTGGGCAAGGTCAAGCTGCCGGTGGTCATCCGCATCCCCTACGGCGGCGGCATCGGCGCCGTCGAGCACCACAGCGAGTCGCCGGAGGCGCTGTTCGCGCACGTCGCCGGGCTCAAGTGCGTCTCCCCCTCCACCCCGTCCGACGGGTACTGGATGCTGCGGCAGGCGATCGAGTGCGACGATCCGGTGATCTTCTTCGAGCCGAAGGCCAGGTACTGGGAGAAGGGCGAGGTGGACCCGGAGGGCATCCCGGACGCGCTGCACACCGCCCGGGTGGCGCGGCGGGGCACGGACCTGACCGTGGTGGCCTACGGCCCGACGGTGCGCACCGCGCTGCAGGCCGCGACGGCCGCCGCCGAGGAGGGCAAGTCCCTTGAGGTGGTGGACCTCAGGTCGATCTCCCCGATCGACTTCGACACGGTCCAGCGTTCGGTGGAGCGGACCGGCCGGCTGGTGGTGGTGCACGAGGCCCCGGTCTTCCAGGGCATGGGCGCCGAGCTGGCCGCGCGGATCACCGAGCGCTGCTTCTACCATCTGGAGGCCCCGGTGTTGCGGGTCGGCGGGTTCCACGCGCCGTACCCGCCCGCCCGGCTGGAGGACGAGTACCTGCCAGGGCTCGACCGGCTGTTGGACAGCGTCGATCGCGCCTTGGCGTACTGAGGGAGAGGCTGAGGAGAGTCGTGACGATGGCTGCGGCAACACAGCGCTACCGCGAGTTCAGAATGCCGGACGTGGGCGAGGGGCTCACCGAGGCGGAGATCCTGAAGTGGCTGGTCCAGCCGGGGGATCCGGTGACGGACGGCCAGGTCGTGGTGGAGGTGGAGACCGCCAAGGCGGCGGTCGAGCTTCCCATTCCCTATGACGGCCGGGTGGGCGAGATCCTCTTCCCCGAGGGGACCACGGTCGAGGTGGGCACCCCGATCATCACCGTGGACACCGGCGAGGGGCCGGCGGAGCCGGCGCCGGGCGAGCCGGCGGCGTCGGCCGAGCCCACCGAGCCCGCGGCGCCGGCCGAGCCGGCCGAGTCCGCCGCCGAGGGCGGCGCGGCGCGGGAGCCGGTGCTGGTGGGCTACGGCGTCGCCGCGTCCAGCGGGCGCCGGCGGCCCCGGAAGGCGGCCGCGCCGGCCGAGCCGACGGAGCCGGCCGCCGCGCCCGCCACCGCGCAGGTGCCGGCGCCGGCCGAGCCGGCCCCGGCTCGGGCCAACGGCACGGCCGCGCCCGGCCGTTCCGGCGTGCTGGCCAAGCCGCCGGTGCGGAAGCTGGCCAAGGACCTCGGCGTGGAGCTGGCCTCCGTGGTGCCCACCGGCCCCGGCGGCGTGATCACCCGGGACGACGTGCACGCCGCCGTCGCCCCCCGGAAGCCGGCACCGGCGCCGGCCGTCGAGGCGGGCGAGCCGGGCGAGGCGGGGCCGACGGCCACGGCGCCGGAGGTCGAGCCGCAGTCGCTGGCCGCGATCCGGGAACGCCGGGTGCCGGTCCGCGGGGTGCGGAAGGCCACCGCGCAGGCCATGGTGGACAGTGCCTTCACCGCGCCGCACGTGACGGAGTTCGTCACCGTCGACGTCACCCGCACCGTCCGGCTGGTGGAGAAGCTCAAGTCGGACCCGGACCTGGCGGGGCTGCGGGTCAACCCGCTGCTGCTGGTGGCCAGGGCGCTGCTGGTGGCGCTCAGGCGGAACCCGGAGGCGAACGCCGCCTGGGACGAGGAGCGGCAGGAAATCGTCTACAAGGACTACGTCAACCTGGGCATCGCCGCGGCCACCCCCCGGGGTCTGCTGGTGCCCAACATCAAGGACGCCGGCGCCAAGACGCTGCCCGAACTCTCCCGGGCCTTGGGCGAGTTGATCAACACGGCGCGGGAGGGCCGGACCAGCCCGGCCGAGATGCGCGGCGGCACCGTCACCATCACCAACATCGGGGTCTTCGGCATCGACACCGGCACACCGATCCTCAACCCGGGCGAGTCCGCGATCCTCGCCTTCGGCGCGATCAAGGACCAGCCCTGGGTCCACAAGGGCAAGGTCAAGCCGCGCAAGGTGACCACCCTGGCGCTCTCCTTCGACCACCGGCTGATCGACGGCGAGCTGGGCTCCCGGCTGCTCGCCGACATCGCCACCATCCTGGAGCACCCCAAGAAGCTGATCACCTGGACCTGACCACACGTGGCGCGGTGGCCACGACCACCGCGACACGGCGACGGGCCCCGGAGCGAGGGATCGCTCCGGGGCCCGCGTGCGTAGCGGTGGCGGCCAGCGGTCAGAGGTAGGGGCCCGAGCGGGCGCCCCCCTGGTGCGGGTCCTCCTGACCGAGGTCGTCCGGGCCGAGCGCGCCGGGCGGCAGGGCCCGCCGCATCTGCTCCAACTGCGCCCTGGCCGCCATCTGTTGGGCGAAGAGCGCGGTCTGGATGCCGTGGAAGAGGCCCTCCAGCCAGCCGACCAGCTGCGCCTGGGCGATCCGCAGCTCGGCCTCCGTCGGCACCCCGTCGTCGGTGAACGGCAGCGAGAGCCGCTCCAACTCGGCCACCAGCTCCGGGGCGAGCCCCTCCTCCAGCTCCTTCACCGAGCTGGCGTGGATCTCCTTCAGCCGCACCCGGCTGGCCTCGTCCAGCGGTGCCGCCTTCACCTCCTCCAGCAGCTGCTTGATCATGCTGCCGATGCGCATGACCTTCGCCGGCTGCTCCACCATCTCCGTGAGCGGCGTCTCGGACTGGCCCTCGTCACCGTCCCGGCCGGCGGGGCCGCTCAGCGCCATTCCGTCCGGGCCGACGACCAGGACCTGGGCGTTCTCCTGCGCTGGTTCGTTCCTCGGCTGAGTCATACCTCCATCATGCAACGAGCCTCACCCCGCCCGCCGCGCCAGGGGCACCCGGGAGCGGGTCAGCAGGGTCGCCAGCAGCCAGGCGACCAGCGGCACCACGATCAGCAGCTGGGCGAACGTGGCCCACGGCAGCTCGATGAACAACTCGGGCCGTGGGGTGCTGATCTCGCCCGCGTCCCACAGCGGCTGCCACCAGTCCAGGCTGGACCGGTGCTCGGTCAGCCGCAGGCCCAGCGCCGGCACCAGGCCGGAGACCGCCCCCAGCAGCACCCCCATGAAGGCGATCAGCCCGCACTGGAGCCCGGCGAGGGTGCGCCGCATCCGCGGGGTGGCGCCCACGGCGGAGAGCGTCGCCAGGTCCGCCTCGGCGTCGGCCTGGGCCAGCCCGGTGGCGATGCCGGCCGCGCCGATGGTGACCACCAGGGCCACCGCGGCCAGGATCAGCAGCGCCAGCGAGTTCCGCTCCTCGAAGCCCTCCTCGGCGTAGAACGACAGCGTCCCGCCGAGCCGCTCCATCTCGGCGTCCACCGCCTGCTGCACGGCGCCACTCGGCGGCTCGTCCATCCGGTAGAGGCTGCCCGAGTCGGCCAGTGCCAGGCCGAGGCCCTCGGCGGCCTCCGGGCTGAGCAGCACCGCCGGCATCGGCAGGTCCGAGGTCAGCACCCGGCCGGGCACGGTGAGCTCGCGCGCCGGTGGGCTGAGCGGAATCTCCGCGTCGTTGAACTCGGCGATCGGGCTGGTGAACAGCCCCAGCGTGAGCAGGCCGTCCGCGTCGAGGTAGTCCGGGTGCGCCACCAGGGCCTCGCCGTCGGCGAGGGCCTCCCGGGCCGCCGGGTCGGTGACGCCCATCGCGGCCAGCGTCGCCGGCTCGACCACCAGCACGTCGTTGGTCCAGTTGTCCATCCAGTAGAAGCCGGTGCAGGGCGGCCCGGCCAGCGCCTCCCGGCGCTCCTCGACGGTCAGCCCCGCGCCCTCCGCCGTGTAGGCGGGGCAGTCCAGGCCGGTGGCCGGGAACGGCACCACCTGGCCGCAGAAGCTCTCCGTCTCGCCGCCCGCGTCCGGGATCTCGAACTCCCGGCACTCGCCTGGGGCCGGCAGCGGCACCGCCAGGTCGAACCGCTCGGCGCCCTGCAGCTCGCGGGTCACCGTCGACCTGGCCTGCTCCACCTGGTCACCGACCGACACGTCGTACGCGGTCAGCACGGCGGTGTTCGCCGGCAGCCGCGCCTCGTAGCCCGCGCGCTGCTGGGCGTTGTCGCTGACCAGCACGGTGGCCACCGCGACGGCGCCGGCGACGGCGGCCAGCACGGCGGCGACGGCCGGCGCGGTGCGGCCCCGGTTGCGGGCCGCGTCGCGCAGCGCCATCCGGGCGGTCAGCGGCAGCCAGCGGGCCAGCCGACCGAACGCGCCGACCAGCGCCGGGGTCAGCGCCACCAGGCCCAGCTCGGCGATCACCGCGCCGGCGGCCACCGCCACCGTGTTGGCCATCAGCAGCCCGCCGAGCAGCGCCAGCGAGGTGCCCAGCACCAGTGCGCTCGCGCCGACCAGCGGCAGCACCCGGCTGCCGCGACGCACCCCGCGCCGGCCGGTCAGCGAGGCGAGCACGCTGGACCTGGCCGCGTTGAACGCCGGGATCACGGCGGCGAGCAGGCCGATCAGCACGGCCAGCGCCGCGATCGCGGCCAGCTCCAGCGGGCGGACCTCCCAGGCGCCGAACCGCTGTCCCAGCTGCCCCTCCAGCCAGGGCTTGGTCAACAGCACCAGCAGCACGCCGCCCACCAGCCCGACCACGGCGGCGACGGCGCCCAGCACCACGCCGCTGGCCAGCATGATGGCCCGCAGGTGCCGCCGGTCGCCGCCGTTCGCGCCGACCAGGCCCAGCTGCCGCCTGGACCGGCGGGCGCTGACCGCGAAGGCCGGCCCGGCCAGCAGGCAGATCTCCAGGACGATCAGCGAGACGGCCACCACGGCGACCGCCACCACGGCCTCGTCGACGCCGCCGCCCCACTCGAGGTCGCGCGCCTCCGGCGCCAGCTCGCTCGCGGCCGGCGGGTCGGCCAGCACCGCGCGGGAGAGGACCACGAAGCCGTGTTCGTTGGCCGCCCGCACGGCCGCCCAGTCGATGTCCGTGCCGTCCGGCGCGCTGACCAGCAGCTGGGCGTACTGGTAGGAGCTCTCCAGCAGCACGCTGTCGGGCAGCACGACCAGCTGGTTGCTGTCGAGGGCGAGCGGGATCTCGTACTCGCCGACGATGGTGAGGGGGGTGCCCTCGTCCACCGGCTCGCCCCAGTCGTTGACCGTCAGCTCGTCGCCGACGGCCAGGCCGCTCTCGTCGAGGAACGCGCTGGTGACGGCCGTCTCCCCGGCGGCCTCCGGGTAGCGACCGTCGAGCAGCGTCCGCATGCCCTCGGTGATCGGCGCGTCCGCCTCGGTCTCCACGAGCTCGATGTCGGCGACCCCGTGTGCGGTGCTGGCCCGCAGGTAGTCGGAGCGCTGGTAGACGACGGTGCTGCCGCTCGGCAGCACCGGCGCGGCCAGCTCGACCAGCTCATCCGAGGTCTCCCAGGTGACCGCTTCGTCGGTGGCGGTCTCCCCGTCGACGGACTCGTCCCCGTCCTCCAGGAACGTCCAGTCGCCCTTGCCGTTCTGCGCCACCGGGGAACTGTCGACCCACTCGAAGCTGGCGTCGGACTGGCCCAGGTCCCGTTCGAGCTGCTCCTCGGCGCTGACGGTGCCGCTGCGCAGCGCCAGGTCGGCGGCGGTCGCGCCGAGGATCGGCAGCGCGATCATCGCCACCACCAGCGCGCTGCGGCCCTTCGCGCGCCGCGCGTCGCGGCGGGCGATCCGCAGCGCCAGCCGCCAGGTGCTCCCCGCCATCAGACGCCCTCGCCGGTCAGCAGGGACTCGGCGGCGCTGGCCGACGTCTCGTCCACCACGGTGCCGTCGCGCAGGAAGACGACCCGGTCCGCCCAGGCGGCGAAGCGGGTCTCGTGGGTCACCATCACCACGGCGGCGCCCTGGTCGGCGCGGCGGCGCAGCAGCGCCAGCACCGCGTCGCTGGTCTCGGTGTCCAGCGCGCCGGTCGGCTCGTCGGCGAGCAGCAGCCGGCGGTCGCCGACCAGCGCGCGGGCGATGGCGACACGCTGCTGCTGGCCGCCGGAGATCTCGTCGGGGAACCGCTCGGCCACCTCGGCCAGGCCCATCTCCTCCAACGCGGCCAGCGCCTCCCGGCGCGCGACCCGCGGCTTCGCGCCGTCCAGCTCGCGGGGGAGCGCGATGTTCTCGGCGGCGGTGAGCGCCGGTATCAGGTTGTAGTCCTGGAAGACGTAGCCGACGGAGGTCCGCCGGAGTTTGGCCAGCCGGGCCCTGGTGAGCTGGCCGAGGTCCTGGCCCTCGACCAGGACCTGCCCCTCGGTGGCCGTGTCCAGCCCGCCGGCCAGGGTGAGCAGGGTGGACTTCCCGGAGCCCGAGGGCCCCATCACGGCCACGAACTGCCCGGTCCGCACGGTCAGGTCAACCCCGCGCAGGGCGGCCACCGCGGCCGGCCCGGTGCCGTGTGTCCTGGTCAGGCGGCGCAGTTCCAGTACCGCGCCCCGGTCTTCCGCGGCCTGTCCGGCCCGGACTTGTTGTGCCCGCGTGCTCACGCGTCGGCCCCCCGTCGGGTGGTGGTTACGTTGGTCGTTGGCTCGGTGGTCTCCGGCGGGTCCGGAGGGGGTGGCGGCTGCCGCCAGTCGTCGCGGGTGGCGGCCAGCCGCACCAGCCGTGACTCGCAGTGGTCCAGCCACCGGATCTCGGCCTCGGCGGAGAAGATCAGCTGTTCCAGCACCAGCAGCCAGGCGATCTCGTCGGGCGTCGGGCGTTCGATGGCGAGCGCGTCGGCCTTCAGCCGGGTGTAGTCCCGCATGGCGCCCAGGGTGTGCCGGCGCTGCCGCTGGATCACCGCCGACATGTCGACGCCCGGCGTGCCGACGGCCATCGCCAGCTTGATGGCCAGCTCGTCCCTGGCCGGCTGGGTGCGGTCGACGGGGCTGTCGAACCACTCGCCGAGCGACCGGCGGCCGGCCTCGGTGATCGCGTACAGCTGTTGCTTGGCGTCGCCGCCGCCCTCGGGCCTGATCAGCCCGTCCCGCTCCAGGCGGCCCAGCGTGGTGTACACCTGCCCGATGTTCAGCGGCCAGGTGGTGCCGGTGCGGGACTCGAACTCCGCACGCAGTTGGGAGCCGTAGCGCGGCCCCTGGTCCAAGAGGGCCAGCAGCCCGAAACGGATCGACATACCGAGTATGTATACCCGGTATGCAGGGCTACGGCAAAACCCCGGCCCCCGTGCGGACACGGGGAACGGGGTTGCGTGGCACCGGACTTCGGCGGGTGTCAGCCCTGACGGACGGGCGTCAGCTCTGTCGGAGGTGGTAGCCGACCAGCCCGATACCCAGGCCGAGGCAGGTCAGCCCGGCCCCCAGCGGCAACACCTCGGTGGGCCCCGCGGTCGGGGCGGCGGCCACCCGCCCGCCCGAGTCACCGCCCCAGCGGGTGCGCGGCTGGTCGAGGATGCGCCAGCTGGCGGCATCCGCCCCGGCCCCGCGCCGCTCGGCGAACCCGTCCGCCGCTTCCCGGTCGTTCGCCTCCGCCGACCCGGCCGCGAGCGCGGTGAGGACGGTCAGCAACACCGTCCCGGTCAGCACGATTCCCACCCACAGCCTCACGAGTCCCGACCCTCCGCGGTCCGCCATCCGGTGATGCCATCAGCTTGACATATAGGAGTTAATCGGGCATCTCGGGCGGAGCCGTGTCGAGCGGCGCGGACGGGCGGTGGGCGGCGGGCCGGGGTCGGACCAGCCGGACGGGCGGCGGGGGTTCAGGCGCCGGGCGCCGGGGCCAGCAGGTCCCCCGCCGCGCCGGGCGGGGTCAGCAGCACCTTCCCCACGTGGCCGCTGGCCTCCAGCACCCGGTGCGCCTGGGCCGCCTCCGGCAGCGGCAACAGCCGGTCGACCACCGGCCGCAGCCGCCCGTCGGCCAGCAGCGGCCAGACGTGCTCCCGCACCTCGGCCACCAGCGCGGCCTTCTCGGCCGGCGGCCGGGCGCGCAGCGAGGTGGCCGAAATGGTGCCCCGCTTGGCGAGCAGCGCCCGCAGGTCCAGCTCGGCCTTCACCCCGCCCTGGAAACCGATCACGGCCAGCCGGCCGCCGGGCGCCAACGCGGCGATGTTCCGCGCCAGATAGCGCGCGCCCACGATGTCCAGGATCACGTCGGCGCCGCCGACCCGGCGCAACTCCTCGACGAAGTCGTCCCGTTGGTAGTCGATCAGCAGCTCGGCCCCCAACTCCCGGCAGCGCGCCAGCTTCTCCGCGCTGCCCGCGGTCACCGCCACCCGGGCCCCGAACGCCCGGGCCAGCTGGATCGCCGCGGTGCCGATGCCGCTGGCCCCGCCGTGCACCAGCAGCGTCTCGCCGGCCCGCAGGCCGGCCGTCTGGAAGACGTTGGACCAGACCGTGCAGAGCACCTCGGGCAGCGCGCCGGCCGCCACCAGACCCACCGCGGCCGGCACCGGGAGCAGCTGCCCGGCCGGCACGTTGACCAGCTCGGCGTAGCCGCCGCCGGCGAGCAGGGCGCACACCTCGTCGCCCACCCGCCAGTCGGTCACGCCGGGGCCGAGGGCGACGATCCGGCCGGCGCACTCAAGACCCGGGTAGGGCGAGGCACCGGGCGGCGGGTCGTAGAAGCCCTGCCGTTGCAGCACGTCGGCCCGGTTGACGCCGCTGGCGACGACCTCGACCAACACCTCGCCCGGCCCCGCCACGGGGTCCGGCACCTCGGCCCAGACCAACGCCTCGGGGCCGCCCGGCTCGGGAATCGTGATAGCGCGCATGGCCGCGACGCTACCGCCTGGCGGCGGCCGGCCGGCCGCCGCGGTCCGGCGGGGGTCAGCCCTGCGGTTGGACCGGCAGGTCCAGCCGGTGCTGCTCCTCGTAGACCATGTGCACCAGCTCGGCGATGCACTGCCCGCAGGCGTACAGGTCACCGTCCGCCCGGGGGGCGCGGATCGGGCCGATCCACAGCACGCTGATGTTCTCCCGCCGGCAGTAGAGCCAACACCGCCCGGTGACCCACTCGTTGCCGCCGGTGCCCCGGTGCGGCACCGGCCAGCCGCTGACCCCGGAGAAGCTGATGCCGCCGAGGGAGACCCGCGCCCTCACGCCGCCCCCACCAGCCCACGCCGAGGGCAGCGCGACCCCGCGCTCCGAACGCTCCCTGCCATCCTCACTCCAAGTCGGTGTGCCTCTTAACCTTCCGTACTCACACCATCACCCACCGGAAGGCCCACTTGTGCCGAGTCGCGAATTTTCACCGGTTCGGAGCCCATCGCCCCGCACACCCGTACGGGAACGGCGCCCGGGTCGGCCTCGTGCGGAGGCCGACCCGGGCGCCGGCGAAAAGAGGGACCCGGGGCGGGGCGGCGTAGCGGCCGGGACCGGCGCCGAACGGTGCGGCTCAGCGCGGACCGGCTCGGCCCCGGCCGAGACCGGCCCAGGGTCAGCGCGGATCAGCCCGGGTCAGCCCGGGTCAGTGCGGATCAGCCTGGGTCAGCGCGGATCAGCCCGGGTCAGGAGGAGAAGAACAGGCCGGAGAGGCCGCCCTTGCGGCGGTGGCCGTAGTGCCCGCCGTGGTGACCGCCGTGGTGGCCACCGTGCTGGGGAGCGCCCCAGCCGGGCCCGGGCGGCGGCTGCTGCTGGTAGCCCGGCTGCGGGCCGGGCGGCGGCGGACCCGGCTGGGACCACTGGCCCTCCAGCTTGGTGATGTGCTCCAGCTCGCCGTAGTCGAGGAAAATCCCCCGGCAGCCGGAGCACTGCTCGATCTGAACGCCGCTACGGGTGAACGTGTGCATCGGCGCACCACACTTGGGACACTGCATCATCGGCTCCAGGGTCGATCTGCTGTCCCCAACACCCTACGGCAGGCCGGCGATCCGGCCACAGGCATCCACCAACGCCACGCCGGCCTCCGAGAGTTGACGGGCCTCCAGCTGAGCCCGCGCCACCTCCTGGGCGGCGCTCTGCACGGTCAGCGCCCGGGCCGGGCCCTCCAGCCACGGCCACGGGTCGCCGGCCGCACCGGCGGCGTCGGGCTCGACCAACCGGTAGCCGGCCAGCAGCTGTTGCCAGTCCTCGGGCGGCAACAGGCCGGCGGCGTACCAGGCCGCCGGCCTGGCCAGGTCCCAGGCCGGGTCGCCGACCCCGAGGTCGTCGATGTCGATCAGCCGCCAGCCGGCCGGCGGGCCGGCCGCCCTCACCAGCTGCCCCAGGTGGAAGTCCCCGTGGCACAGGGCCGGTTGCCGGCCGGGCGGCGGGAGGGGACGCCGGTGCGCCCGCAGCACCAGCCGCCGGGCAGCCCCCAGCCGGGGCTCCGGCGGGAGCCCGCGCAGCCGCCGCACGGCCCGCGCCAGCCGCTGCCGGCCGCCGGCGGCCGGCAGCGGCCCGGGCAGCTCGGCCAGCGGCGCCGCGTGCAACCGGGCCAGCAACGCCCCGGCCGCCGCCCAGGGATAGCGCTCCGGCACGGCCTGGTCGACGGGCTCGCCGTAGGGCCAGCGGGTCACCAACCGGCCCTCCCGCACGGCCGGTTCGGCCAGTGGGGGCAGCAACACCCCGCCCAGGCCCGGCCAGCGCGCCACCTGGACCCGCACCCGCAGCGCCGCCGGGTCGGTGTCCGCGCGGTGCGTCTTCACCACCTCGGGGCCGTGCCGCGCCACCCGCCCCCGCTCGCCCGCGCCCGGCGCGGCGGCCTCGACCGTCACGGCGTCCCTCCCCCGGTCCCGTCCCGTGGTCGCCGCCGAGGACCCGGCGTCGCCCACCGCCAGGGTAGGCGCCCGGCCGCGTCCCGGGGACGGCCGCCGGGAGGCGTTCGGGCAGAGTTGACGGTGCTGGACGGGAACACGGGGATCGGAGGACGGATGGACGAGGTGCTCACGGCGGTGCTCGACCACCTGGACCGGGAGCGGCCCGGAGGGCCGGTCGGCGCCTACCTCTACGGCTCGGCGGCGGCCGGCGGGCTCCGCCCGGAGAGCGACCTCGACCTGCTGCTGGTGGTCAGCGCCTCGCTGAGCGCCGCCGAACGGCGGTCGCTGGTCGCGCTGTTGCTGGCCCACTCCGGCTGGCGCGGGCACGCCGAGACCTTCCCGGCGGCCGCGGCGCGGCGGCCGGTGGAGCTGACCGTCCTGACGCTGGACCAGCTGGGCCGGCTGGACCAGTCGGCCGCCGGCGCCGCACCGCCGGCGTACGACTTCCAGTACGGCGAGTGGCTGCGGGCCGAGCTGGTCGCCGGGCGACTGCCACGGCCGACCGCCGACCCGGACGTCGTGATCCTGCTGGCCACCGCGCGGTCCCGGAACCGGGTGCTGCGCGGCCCGGAACTGACCTCGCTGCTGCCGGCGATCGCGCCGGACCGGCTGCGCCGGGCGGTGCTGGCCGTGGTCCCCGAGCTGCTGGCCGGCGTCGCGGGGGACGAGCGCAACGCGCTGCTCACCCTGGCCCGGGTCGTGGTCACCCTGGAGACGGGGGAGATCGTGCCCAAGGACGCGGCGGCCGCCGCGGTGGCGCCGCGACTGCCGGCGCCGGCCCGGGCGTTGCTGGCCCACGCCCGGGCCGGCTATCTCGGCCTGGTCACCGACGACTGGTCCGGACGCACCGACCAGGCCGCCGAGCTAGCCCACACGCTGGCCGAGCTGGCCCGCCGGCAGGCGGGCCCGACCGGCCGCGCCTGACCGGGCAACGGGCCGGCACCCAGCCGGTTGGTCGCGGCCCGGTCATCGAGACCGCGCCCGCCTCGCAGACCCGCACCGGCCCGGTCGGACCGGCCCCCGGCCCACCCCCGTCAGGCCGAGGCCTGGCCGGCCAGGCCCCCGTTCAGGCGGCCGCCCCGTCAACCTCGGTGAGCAGCTCGGCGACCGGCAGTGAGCCCGGCTCCCGACCCTCCGCCGCGAACGTGCCGGCCAGCCGGCTCAGCGTCGCGTTCCACGGGGTCGGCACCCCGTGCAGCCGGCCGAGCAGCACGATCTCGCCGTTGAGGTAGTCGGCCTCGATCGATCCGGTGCCCCGGCGCAGGCTCTGCCAGGAGGAGTTGGCGCTGGGCTCGGCGCCGGGCACCGGGCGGATCCGCATCCGCTCGCCGCGCAGCTCCCGCTCCCGCCGCTGGCTGACCCAGGGGATGCCGGCCGCCGTCAACACCGCCTCGCCCTCGGCCCTGACCAGGTCGTACGCCTCGGTCAGCCGCCGGTCGTCGGCGAGCGGGCCGCACAGCGCCTCCAGGCTGTTGGCCAAATTGGCCAGCAGCTTGGCGTACTTCCAGTGGGACACCTCGGGGGTCAGGAAGGCCAGGAAACGGGACCGTTCCAGGTCATCGGCGATGGGCCGGAGCGTCGCCTCGTCCATCCCGTCGGGGCGGGCGGGGTAGTCACCGAGGTGCAGCATCCCGGTGTAGGGGGCGCAGGGCGCCACCACCCGGCCCGGCGTGAGGTACTGGGCCGGCAGCCAGACGCAGACCGGGTGGACCCGGCGGAAGCGGCGCAGCGCCAGCCGGTCGCCGGCCACGCCGTTCTGGGCGCAGAGCAGCGGCAGCCGCTCGCCCGCGGTGCCGCCGCCGGCCACCGGCCGGCGCGCCCAGGCGTCCAGCGCGGCGACGCTGTCCTGCACCTTGACGGCGAGCAACAGCACGTCGTCCGGGGTCAGTTCGACGTCCTCCGGGCCCTCGGCCACCGCGGGTCGCAGCAGCAGGGACTCCTCCGGCGTGTCCAGCCGCAGGCCGTCGGCGCGCATCGCCTGTGCGTGCGCCCCTCGGGCGACCAGCACCACCTGGTGGCCACTCTGCGCCAGCCGGCCGCCGATGGCCCCGCCGACCGCGCCCGCTCCGATCACCACGTACCTCATGGGCGCATTCTCGCCCCCGGCCCCGGCCGCCGCCCACCCCCCGGCGGCGGCCGGCGCTCAGGTCACCAGTAGACGACGACCTTGTCGCCCTCTGTCACCTCGTCGAACAGCGCCGCTATCGCCGCCTCGTCCCGGACGTTGACACAGCCGTGGGAGGCGCCGTTGTAGCCGTTGGCCGCGAAGTCCTCCGAGTAGTGCACCGCCTGGCCGCCGTCGAAGAACATGGCGTACGGCATCGGGGAGTCGTAGAGCGTCGAGTGGTGGTGCCTGGACTTCCAGTAGACGTCGAACTCGCCCTCGCGGGTGGGCGTCTCCTCGGCGCCGAAGCGAACGTCGACCGTCATCCGGACCTCGCCGTCGACCACCCAGGAGAGGGTGTTGCTCGTCTTGGAGACGCAGAGCGCCCGGCCGGTCAGGCAGCGCTCGTCCAGCTCGTTCTCCGGCTCCACCTCGGGCACTTCGAGGGGCGGGAACATCTCCTCCTCGGTGGGCTGGGCGGTCTGCCCGACCAGCGCCTCCCAGGTGTCGTCGAAGACCGTGCCGCTGGCCTCCAGGCCGGCGGCCGACTGGAAGGAGCTGACGGCGGCGGCGGTGACGTCGCCGTAGTAGCCCGTCGGGTTGTCCGCGAAGTGGTCGAGCTGGGCGAGCCGGGCCTGCAACTCCCGCACCTGGTCCGAGTTGTCCCCGTAGCCGAGCACCTGCTGGGGCGGGAACAGCTCGTCCTCGGTCGGATCGCTCGTCGCCGCCAGCAGCGCGTCCCAGGTGGACTGGGTGACCTCGCCGGAGACGTCGAGCCCGCCCGCGCGCTGGTACTCGGAGACCGCGCCGACCGTGACATCGCCGTAGTACCCGGTGGGCTGGGCGGTGAAGTGGCCCAGCTGGGCCAGCCGGGCCTGCAACTCCCGCACCTGCTCGGACTCGGCGCCGAAGGCCAGGATGGCCGGCTCGGCCGGCTCCTCGGACGGCTCCTCGCCGCCGGCCTCGTCGTCGTTCTCCTCCTCGGGAGCGGTCTCCTCCTGGGAGGCGGCCGGGTCGTCGTCGGGCGCCTCCTGCCCCTGGGCGGCACAACCGGACAGCAACAACCCACCGGCGGCCACCGCGGCGACGGCGGAGAGCAGCGCGCCGCGCGGGCCGCGACGCGAGGACATGCGGACGCTGCTCGATGGCAGTCGGACGGGCGCGGAGCGCATCAGAGTTCCCCCCTGGGTTACCTGGACCTCGTTCAGGCCTCACAGGTAAAGATGCGCGAAATCGCCGGTTTGTTTCGGCTGTCGCCATAACAATGCGGCCACGTAGGTCACGGTGCGGTTGACCCGTCCCGTCAAACCGCCCTGAACTACCCCAAAGTCACCGCAAGTACGAGCGCACGGTGGCCACCGTGTCGGCCTCCGCCGGGGACTTGTCCGCCCGGTACCGCACCACCCGGGCGAACCTGAGCGTCACCCCCGCCGGGTAACGGGTGGACCGCTGCACCCCGTCGATGGCCACCTCGACCACCAACTCCGGCCGCACCCGCACCCCCCACGGCTCCTCGACCTCCGCCAGCGCGCACAACCGCTCGGTCTGCCAGGCCAGCAGCGCGTCGGTCAGCCCCTTGAACGTCTTGCCCAGCATCACCGGCGCACCGTCCTCGCCGCGCGCCCCCAGATGCAGGTTGGAGAGCCACCCGGCCCGCCGGCCGTGGCCCCACTCGGCCGCCAGTACCACCAGCTCCAGGGTGTGCACCGGCTTCACCTTCAGCCAGGCCGCGCCCCGGCGGCCGGCCGCGTACGGCGCGTCCACCGACTTGAGCAGCACCCCCTCGTGGCCGCCGGCCAGCGTGGCGGACAGGAACTCCCGGGCCGCCGCCCGCTGTTCCGGGTCCGCCGGGTCGCCGACCAGCAGCCGCCGCACCCGGCGCGGCGCCGGCGCGATCCGCGCCAGCTCGGCGTGCCGCTCCTCGGTCGGCCGGTCCAGCAGCTCCCGGCCGTCCACCGCCAACAGGTCGAAGAAGACCGGCGAGAGCGGCAGTGTGGCGTGCGCGCCCGCCACGTCCAGCCGGGAGCCGACCCGGCCCGCCGTCTCCTGGAACGGCCGTGGCCGGCCCGCCGGGTCCAGCGCGATCACCTCGCCGTCCAGCACCGCGCTGGTCACCGCCAACTCCAGCGCGGCCCGCCGCACCTCGGGCAGCCGCTCGGTGATCTCGTCCAGCGTCCTGGTGTAGATCCGCACCCGCTCGCCGTCCCGGTGCACCTGCACCCGGATGCCGTCCAGCTTCTCCTCCACCGCGCACGGGCCGAGCCGGTCCAGCCCCTCGTCCAGCGAGGCGGCGCTCCTGGCCAGCATCGGCAGCACCGGGCGGCCCACCCGCAGCCCGAACTCGGCCAGCGCCGCCGGGCCGCGGGCCAGCAGCGCCTCGGCGACCGCGCCCAGCGAACCGCCGAGCATCACCGCCCGCCGCACCGCCGCCGGCGGCGCGTCCCCGGCCACCGCCAGCCCCTCGACGACCAGCGCGTCCAGCGCGCCCTGCCGCAGCTCGCCGCTGATCAGGCCGGTCAGGAACGCCTGTTCGGCCTCGGTTGCCTCGGCCAGCAGGCCGTGCAGCAGGCGGCGCCTGGCCGCCTCCGAACCGGCCCCGGCGACCTGGCTGACCGCGGTCAGCGCCGCGTCGGTCGCGGCCACCGTCAGGGTGGCCGTGCCGGCCGGCGGCGGGCCACCGGCCAGCGCCCGCCAGCCGGCCCCGAGCCGGCGCTGCGGCAGCCGGCCGGCCAGCCAGGTGGTCACCACGGGCGCCAGGGCGGGGTCGGTGTCGGCGAACAGCCGACCCAGCGCGGCCACCTTCGCCGACCTGGCGGTGGTGGCCGCGACCTCCCGCCAGGTGCGCGCGACCTCGGCCAACAGCATGCCTCCCATGCTGTCCCGGCCGGCCACCGGCGGCGCGTCGGGCGCCGCCATCCGGCGGGCGGGACCCGCCGACGGCCGCCCTGACGCGGCGTGATCTGCTGGTCGGGTGCCCGAGATCCTGCGCCTGACCGGCGTGACCCACGCCTACGGGCGGCGCCCCGTGCTCGACGACGTCGCCCTGACGCTGGGCGCCGGCGAGATCGTCGCCGTGCTGGGGCCGAACGGCGCCGGCAAGTCCACCCTGCTGCGGATCGCCGCCGGACGGGAACGGCCGGACGCCGGCACGGCGACCTTCCGGGGGGCGCCGGCCAGCGAGGACGACGCCGCCTTCCGGGCCGAGGTGGCCTGCGCGCTGGGCCCCGGCGCGCACTACCCGGACCTCACCGTCCGGGAACATCTGCTGCTGGTCGCGCTGGCGCACGGGGTGCCGGACGCCGAGGCGCGGGTGGCGGACGCGCTGGCCGAGCACCGACTGGCCGACCACGCCGAGCAGTTCCCCGACGCGCTCTCCGCCGGCCTGGGCCAGCTGCTGTCGCTGGCCGCGACCCGGGTCCGGCCGTGCGCGCTGCTGGTCCTGGACGAGCCGGAGGCCCACCTGGACAGCCGGGCCCGCGCCGCGCTGGCCGAGCGGCTGCGGGGCGCGGCGGCCGGCGGCACGGCCGTGCTGCTGGCCACCCACGACGACGCGCTCGCCGCCCGCACCGCCGACCGCCGGCTGGTCCTGACCGACGGCACCCTCCGGCCGGCGGCCGGCGGCGCAACCGGCGGCGCCGGCCGCGCCGGGCGCGGGCCGGCCGCCGGCGCCGACGGGGCGGCGTACGACGGGGACGGGGCCCGGGCCGCCGGGACGGCGCACGACGGCGAGACGGTGCACGACGGGGCCGAGGCCGGGGCCGGGGACGGGGACGTGGCCGGGGCCGGGGCCGGGGACGGAAACGAGGCCGGTACCGGCGCGGACGGGGCCCGGGCCGCCGGGACGGCGCACGAGGCCGAGGCCGCCGGCGGAAGCGACGAGGCCGAGGCGGCGGTGCACGTCGAGCGTGGTACGGCCGGGCCCGAGGCCACCGAGGCCACCGAGGCCACCGAGGCCACCGAGGCGGCCGGGGCGGCCGGGGCCGGCGAGGCCGGGCCGGACGCCGGCGACAGATCCGGGCGCGGCGGCGGAGCCGCGCCGCCGCGGGCCGGCTGAGCGGCCGGGGGGAGGAGTCCGTCGATGGGGCAGGCGGGTCCGGAAGTGCTGCGCCGGCTGGATGAGTTCCGCGCCCGGGGGCGCGCGGCCCGGCGCCGGCGGGCACTCTACGTCGGGTACTGCGTGCTGCTGTTCGCCGCCATCTACGGGGTGCCCTACCTGGCGGCGCTGGCCGACGTCGCCGCCGCCGGGCGGTGGCGCGGGCCGACCGCGGACCGGGTGCTGACCGCGTTGCCGGCGCTGGCGCCGGCGCTGGTCGGGCTGGCGCTGCTGGGCACGGCCCAACTCGCCTTCTGGCGCGGCCCGGTGCGGCTGCCGGCGGCGACGGTGCACTGGCTGGTGCCACAACCGGTGTCGCGGGCCGCGCTGTTGCTGCCGAGGCTCCGACGGTCCTGGCTGGTGAGCGGGGTGCTGGGCGCGCTGCTCGGCACGCTGGCCGGACTCGTGACGTACGCGGTGGGCGGCGGCCGACCGTGGCCGGTGCTGCTGGCCGGCGCGGGCGGCGGGCTGGCGGTCGGGCTGTTGGCGGTCACCGTCGGGGTGGTGACCCAGCGGTACCACCCGTGGTGGTGGGGCGGTCGGCGGGGCGCGCGCCAGCGGCTGGTGCTGGCGGTGGTCGCCGGGGCGCTGGTGGCGCACGCGGGGCTCGCGTTGGCGGCGGCGGGCGCCGGTGGCGGGCGGCTGGTGCTGTGGTCCGGGCCGTGGGGCTGGGCCGCGCTGCCGCTGGCCGCCGCTGCCGGCCGGGTCCCGGTGCTCGACGGGGTGCTGGGTGGAGTGCTGACGCTGCTGGTCACGGCGGGGGCGCTGGGGCTGGCACGGCGCGCCGCGGTGGCGCTGCCGGCCGCGGTGCTGCGCCAACAGACCCGGGTGGCCCACGTGTTCACGGCCGCGCTGTACGGGTTCGACCCGGGGGTGGCGCTCGGCGCGCTCCGGGCGCCGCGCCGGATGCGGCGCGCCACCGGGCGCCGGCTGCGCGCGCCACGCGCCCGGTGGCTGCTGGTGCCCTGGCGGGACGCCCTCGGGCTGCTGCGCGCCCCGGGGCGCACGGGCGGCGGGCTGGCGCTGTGGGCCGCGACGTTGGCGCTGCTGTCCCTCGACCATCAAGAAGCGGGCCTGCTGGCCTTGGGCACCGGCTACCTGGCGGCGGCCCAACTGGTGGAGCCGGCCAGGCTGGACGGTGAGCGCCCGGAACGGGCCGGCCAGCTGCCCTGGCGGCGCGGCGCGTTGGCGCTGCGCCACGCGCTGCTGCCGGGCGCCCTGCTGCTGGCCACGCTGCCGGTGGCGGCGGCGCTCGGCGCCCCGGCCGGCCGTCTGGTGCTGGCCGGCGCCTGGGCGCCGGCGCTGGTGGGCGCGGCGCTGGTCAGCGCGCACCGGGGGACGATGCCGCCGGCGACGCTGCTCGGGGTGGAGACACCGCTCGGCGACACCGGTCCGGTGCAGGCGCTGTTCTGGCTGGCCAGGGCGCCGCTGGTGACCCTGCCGGCGCTGGCCGCCGGCCAACTGGCGGCCGGCTCACCGCCGTTCGCGGCCAGCTGGGCGCTGGCGGTGGGCGGCGCCGCCCTGGCCTGGGCCCGCCGGACGGCGGGCCGGGACGCGACCGGCCACCGCCCGGCGGCACCGGCCGACCCGACCGACGAAACGACCGACCAGACGGAGACGACCGAGCCGACGGAGACGGAGCCGCAGACGGGTCCGGGTACGCGGGCCGGGACGACCGGGACGGGGAAGACCGGGACGGGGTAGACCGGGACGGGGAGGGCCGGGACGACCGGGACGACCTAACGCAGCAGGTTCAGCGCGGAGACCACGGTGAAGCCGAGGATCAGCTGTTGGAAGAGCTGTTGCCGGTCGCTCTTCTGCAGCCAGCGGATCAGCAGCCGGCCGAGCAGCGCGCCCAGCAGCACGCCGGGGATCAGCAGCGCGTTGAGGCCCAGGGACTCCACGGTGATCAGTCCGAGGCCGGCGCTGAACGGCACCTTGAAGAGGTTGACGATCAGGAAGAACCAGGCGGCCGTGCCGAGGAAGGTCAGCATCGGGAAGCCGGCGGCCAGCAGGTAGACCGCCATCACCGCGCCGCCCGCGTTGGCGACCATCGTGGTGAAGCCGGCGAGCAGTCCGAAGAGCACGGCCGGCGGCTTGGACTCGCCCCGGCGGCGGCGCTGCCAGAGGTGGACGAGGACCACGAAGAGCAGCACCCCGCCGATGGTGCGGCGCATCACCGTGTCGTCGACCCGGGAGACGAACCAGGTGCCGGCCAGGATGCCGGCGGCCACCGAGGGGAAGAGCCGCAGCAGCGCGCTCCAGTCGGCGTGCCGGCGGTAGGCGGCGACGGCCAGCAGGTCGCCGACGATCAGCAGCGGCAGCAGCGCGCCGCTGGACTCCTTGGCGGGCAGCGCGGTGGCGAAGAGCGCCACCGTGATGGAGGCGACCCCGCCGATCGCGGTCTTGGCCACCCCGACCAGGACGGCCGCCACCGCGAGGAGCGCCAGCTCGCCGCCGCCCAGATCCATGACCATCCGGCCATCGTCGCACCGGGCCCGGCCCGGACGGCCGCCGCCCACCGGCGGACCTACCACCCCAAAGAGCGCCAAACCGGGATCGAACGCGGGTGCGAGAGCCGCCCCGCCGAGCGGCGGTGTGGCCTACCCCACCCCCGCCCACCACCGCGCCGAACACGCCCGCCACGTGCCTTGGCCCGAAGTTCACCGCCCGTACGCCTCGCCGCGACGGGGAGTTGGCATGCCCCAGCTAGGTTCGCTCCGCCCCAGCCCACCGCCGACATCGGGCGGTTTCCGGCCTGTCACACTCCTCGGCGCGTTCGCTCTTCGGGGTTCTCCGGGACCGGTGGCCTGCCGCCGGCACCGGCGCGGCACCAGACGACCCCGAGAACCAACGACGGGAACCAGCCGAGCGACATGCCGACCAACACGCCCACCGACACCACCACCGGCGACGCCCCCGCCGGCGGAGCGGACGCCCCAGATCCCGTCGGTCCCGAGCCGGCACCGGCCACCGAGCCCCAGGCGCCGGCCGCCGAGGCCCAACCGAAGCCGCCGAAGCCACGGCGCGAGCACCGCTTCGACATCGACCTGCTCCGCCTGGTCGCCTCCTGCGCGGTGATCATCGAGCACGTGTCCGCCGCCCTGATCCACGCCGTGAACCAGCGGCGCTCGGAGGGCGAGCCGGTCTACTGGGCGGGCTTCGTCGGCGACTCGGCCGCCTCCTTCGCGGTCCCGGTGTTCTTCGCGATAGCCGGCTGGGCGGTGATCAGCGGCGCGCCCCCCAGCAGCAGCTCCCGGCTCTGGCAACGGCTGGTCCGCAACGCCGTGCCGATGTTCCTCTGGACCGCGCTCTACCTGCTCTGGGCCTGGCTGCGGAACCGCAACGAGGACCCGATGGCCGACCTCGCGGTCGACTCGCTCTTCGACTCGGTGCAACCGGCGTACCACCTCTGGTTCATGTACGCCTATCTGCCGATCGTGGTGCTGCTGGGCTTCGTCGTGCTGCTGCGGGACGGGCAGCGCCCCTGGGGGATCGGCCTGTTGCTGCTGGGCGTGGCCGGCCTCGGGCCGGCGCTGACCACGGTGCACGAGATCACCGGCTGGTCGACGCCGCACGTCGGCTGGGGCTTCGGCACCTACTCGGTGATCTACGCGGTGGGCGGCGCGTTCCTGCTCTCCGCCGCCCGCCCAGTGCCGAGGCGCTGGCGCTGGCCGCTGGTCGGCACGGCGCTCGCCGTGATCGTCGGCATCGTCTGGTACAACACCGACATCCACTACGTGATCCCCAACGCCCACCCGTTCGTCGCGGTGTTGAGCATCTGCGTGATCCTGCTGCTGGTCCGCGTCCGGGTGCCGGAACGCCGCCGCCCGCTGGTCACCCGGCTGGCCAACGCCGCGCTCGGCGCCTACCTGGTGCACGTGTTCTTCGTCGAGGAGCTGGTGGACCGGATCGTCCAGCCCGACCTGTCGGCCGGGCAGGTCGCCCTGGTCCTGCCCGCGGTGCTGGCGCTGACCACCGTGCTGTCCTACGGGCTCAGCCTGCTCTGGGGCAGGCTCGGCCTGCGCCGCTACCTCGGCTGAGCCGAGGCCCGGCGCGCACGACGGCGCCCGCGCTCCCCGAGGGGGCGCGGGCGCCGTTCGTCGTCGGCCTCGGTCAGCGCTTGGCGCGGGTCGCCTTGCGCACCCGCCGGGCGACCCGGAGCGCCGCGGCGCTGCCCGGGAGCTGGCGGGCCAGGTGGGAGCCGAAGCCGCCCGGCAGGGCCAGCGCGGTGAGCCGGGCGCGCTTGAAGTAACGGTTGGTCTCCGGGCCGAGCCGGGTCGCCAGCCAGCGTTCCGCCTCCGGGCGCAGCCCGGGGTTGGTCTTGGCCTGCATGCAGTAGCCGACGGTGCGCAGCAGCGGGGCCACGCTCTGGGCCAACTCGGCCCGCTCGGTGACCACTTCGCCCTTCTGCGCCACCTCAAGGTCCGGCAGCAGGGCGTCCACCAGGGTCAGCGGCACGCGGTTGCTGTTCTGGTACGGGGTGATCCGCTCCAGCAGCGGCTCGGTGCCGACCCGGGCCACCGGCAGCCCGTAGTAGACGGAGGCGGTCAGCAGCGCGGTGGAGAAACAGCCCACCACCAGCCCCGGCCGGTAGTGCGCGAACACCGACTCGGCGAGCATCGGGGTGTCCAGCACGGTCAGCCGCACGCCGGCCTCGGCGGCGGCCTTCTCCAGCACCTTCGAGTAGTGGGCCGGCGCGGTCGGGTGCGGCTTGAAGACCACGGACCGGAAGCCGGCGACGGCCGCGCCGCGCAGCATCCGCTCGTGCAGCGCCTCCTCCTCGTCCTGGGTCAGGATGTCCAGCGCCGCCAGGTACTGGCCGAGCAGCACCGCCGGGCGCTCCACGCCCAGCTCCTGCCCCGGCCGCGGGGTGGCCGCGGTGATCTCGTCGAGCACCGCGCGGAACGCGTCGCCCGGCACCGTCTCGGCCGGGGTGTCGTACTCGGAGAGCAGCAGCGGGCGCAGTCCTGGCACCAGGTCCAGGTGGAGCAGCCGGCGCAGCCGGACGGCGGTGTTGGCGGGCAGCCGGTCCCGGGTGGGGCCGTAGCTCATCAGGCCGTCCGCGTACACGTGGATGTCGGCGTCCGAGAAGATGACGGCCAGCGCGGCGGCCGGCACCGCGTGCACCGACTCCAGCACCAGCTCGACCGGCCCGTCGCCCAACTCCCAGTAGCGGCGCAGCAGCCGCTGCCAGAGCACCGCGTCCCGGTCCAGCGGACGCCAGTCGCCGGGGTGGAACGGGCGGATCGCCTCGTTCCAGTCCAGCACCCGGTCGAAGCGGGCGGCGACCGCGTCCCAGCCGGCCATCTCCGGCAGGCCGGGGGCGACCTCGGGCACCGCCGCGTTGTTGGACAGCAGCAGCACCCGGGTGGCCGAGCCGCGCGGGCCGAACTGGCCGGCGTCCAGCGCGGCGGCCAGGGTGGCCGCGCCGTAGAGCGTGGAGACCTCGAAGAGCTGGACGCGCCGCCCGCTGGTGCCCGTCATGCCACGACCGCCTTCCGGTTCCGGCCGGCCAGCCGCCGCAGCACCCGGCCCCGTTCCTCACCCATCGCCGTCAGGGTGCGTTCCAGCAGCTCGGGCGGGAAGCGGTGCAGGGCCGCGGCCGCCTCCCGCTTGAGCCGCCTGGCCGCCGCCGGCTCATAGCCGTCGGCGTTGGCCGCGTGGAAGGCGATCATCGCGCAGTAGGTCCGGATGATCTTCGGCAGGAAACGCTCCGCCTCCGGATCGTCCGAGACCTCGGCGAGTATCCGGTCGTGCGCCGGGAGGAAGTCCAACTGCCGCTCGTCCTTGATCTGGGTGAGCGAGGTGGTGACGCCACGCCGGTAGAAGACGCCGAGCAGGCCGACGCTCGCCATCTTCCTGGCCCGCAGATGCAACTGCCAGGTGAACAACCGGTCCTCGGCGGTGCGCAGGCCGGTCTCGAAGCGCAGCCCGCGCTCCTCCAGCAGCGCCCGGCGGTAGATCCCCGCCCACACGAAGGGGTAGTCGACCATGGTCTTCCGGTCGGCCGGGCCGATCGCCGACCTGGGGTCGAAGGCGACGTCGCGGCGGGGCGCGGGGGCGCGCACCACGGTGCGCCGGCGCGCGGTGGACTGCACGTGGTCGGTGCGCACCACGTCGCAGTCCAACTCCTCGATGGCGGTGACCAGTTCGTCGAGGTATCCGGGGGCGTACCAGTCGTCCCCGTCGAGGAAGGTCAGGTACTCGCCGTTGGCCGCCTCGATCCCGGTGTTCCGGGCCTGCGAGATGCCCCGGTTGGTCTCGTGCCTGATCACTCTGGAGCGCGCCAACTCGCCCTCCGCACGGCCGAGGATCTCCCCGGTCGCGTCCACGGAACGGTCATCGACCAGGATGAACTCCGTCTCCGGCCCGGCGTTCCGGGACAGTCCGCGCAGGGTGGTGGGCAGGAAATCCTGCACGTTGTGGCAGGCGACGATGACAGAAAGTTTTGGCACCAGGTTTCCAGAAGCCGTAGGCAGAGTCCATGCGACGGTAAACACCTGATCAGCGGTCCAGGGTACGGACAGATGACCTGGTGGTGAACCATGTGTGTACGCTCGGTGAGTCACGGCTTTTCCGCTGGTCAGGGCCGGTGTCAGCGGGTAGGCCGGCGGGCCGGGTGGCCGGCCGCCGGGCCGCTCGGGCCGTGCTGGCAGCGCGGGCACCAGTAGGTGGGGCGCTCCCGGCCCGGCTCGCCGTGGGCGTCGCCGACCACCCGGATCGGGGTGCCGCAGACCAGGCAGGGCCGGCCGGCGCGGCCGTAGACGAAGAGCCGGGACCGGCGCTCGCCGGGCGGGGTGGTGATGCGGTCGAAGCGGTCCCGGTTGGCGGCCAGCAGGCGCGCGGCGGACCGCAGCAGCCGGGCCAGCGGCTCGGCGGGCGCGGGCGCGAAGCGGGGCAGCTCGCCGACCGGCACCCAGGGGGTGACCCGGGCGAGGAAGCACAGCTCGGCGAGGTAGACGTTGCCGATGCCGGCCAGGTTGCGCTGGTCGAGCAGGGCGTCGCCGAGCGGCCGTTCGGGCGCGGCGGCCAGCCGGGCCAGCGCCGCCGCCTCGTCCCAGTCGGGCCCCAGCAGGTCGGGGCCCAGATGGCCGACGACCCGCTCCTCGTGGGCGGTGCGGAGCAGGTCGAGGACCGGCAGCCGGTAGCCGACGGCGGTGCCCGCCTCGGTGCCGAGGATGGCCCTGATCTGGTGGCCCGGGCCGCCCCGCCAGCGCTCGCCGGCGGCGAAGACCCGCCAGGCGCCGTCCATCCGCAGGTGCGAGTGGAGGGTGAGGCCGCCGGAGACGCGGGTCAGCAGGTGCTTGCCCCGGGGCACCACCGCCAGCACGGTACGGCCCCGCAGCTCGACGGTGGCCAGCCGGGGCACCCTCAGCTCGGCACGGGTCAGCGTCCGCCCGGCCAGGCCGTCGTGCAGCCGCCGAGCGGTCAGCCAGACCGTGTCTCCCTCGGGCATGCCTCCATGATGCGCCCACCGGGACGAACCGGACGGCGGGGCGGCCCCGGCGCGGGGGCCGCGGGGCGGCTCAGACCAGCAGCACCAGCAGCGTGATGCCGACCGCCATCAGGGCCAGGCTGAGGTAGCCCATCACCAGGCCGCCCAGCGCCATGCCGTCGCCGCTCTCCCCGGTCCGCCGGATGGTGGCCCTGGCCCGGTGTCCCAGGATGACGGCCGGGATGGCGGTCAGCCCGTAGGTGAAGAAGCAGGAGATCCCGCAGACCATGGCGGCGACCGCGTTCCCGTTGGTCTGCGGCGGCGGCGCGGCGAACGGGAACGGGCGCGGCGCGTGGTAGATCGGGCGCGGACCGCCGGGCACCGGCCCCTGGTACGGCGGGCGGTGGATGACCACGGCGGGGGCGGGCGGGCCGAACGTCGGAGGGTAGGGCGTCGCCGCCGGGGTGGGCATGGGCACCGGGCCCTGCGGCAGGTCGGCGAGGAGCGGCTGGATCTCGGCGTAGGTGGTGGTCGTCTGGAGACGCTGCACCCGGTCGTCGAACTCGGTCTTGCTCAGGCGTCCTTCGGCGAAGCCGGCCTTGAGCACGTCAGCGGCGCGCTCGCGGTCGCTGTCCGAGGCCCGCATGATGGTCGGGTTCTGCTCGGCTGGTCCGCTCTGCCAGTACTGCATCGACATGTGCCCTCCCCAGTCATGCCACCGATCCGAGGACGCGCCGGGTCGGATACGACGCCCCCTCGGGAACGGGTCTCCCCGGTAAGGGGACGTCCGGGTGATCGAGAAGGTTCCCCGGGCGGGTCCGGCGCCATCCGCCGGCCCGGTCCGTCGCTCCGGCCGTCCGCCCCGCGGTGGCCTCCCGACCATGCTCGCCCACCGGAGCGCTCCCGTCCACTCCCTGAGCCCGCGCCGGCGGGGCCGGCCCGCGGCCGAACGCCCCGCCGGCGCGGCCCGGCCGGCTCAGCCGCGCTGGCCGTACGCCCGCAGGTGGGTGGCGGTCCTGGTGTCCGCGTCCGCGACCATCTGGGCCGGCGTCCCGGTGAAGATCACCCGGCCGCCGTCGTGGCCGCCGCCGGGCCCCAGGTCGATCAGCCAGTCGGCGTGCGCCATCACGGCGAGGTGGTGCTCGATCACCACCACCGTGTTCCCGCTGTCCACCAACCGGTCGAGCAGCGCCAGCAGTTGGTCCACATCGGCCAGATGCAGTCCGGTGGTGGGCTCGTCCAGCACGTAGATCGCCGCCCGCTCCGCCATGTGGATGGCCAGCTTGAGCCGCTGCCGCTCGCCGCCCGACAGCGTGGTCAGCGGCTGACCGAGCCGCAGGTAGCCGAGGCCGACGTCGGTCAGCCGGCCGAGGATCGCCGCCGCCTGCCCCGAGGTGAAGAAGTCGTCCGCCTCGGCGACCGACATGTCCAGCACCTCGCTGATGTTCCGGCCACGCAGCCGGTACTCCAGCACCTCGGGGGTGAACCGCTTGCCCTCGCACTGCTCGCAGACCGAGGACACGCCGGCCATCATCGCCAGGTCGGTGTAGACCAGGCCCAGGCCGTTGCAGTTGTCGCAGGCGCCGGCCGAGTTGGCGCTGAACAGCGCCGGCTTCACGCCGTTGGCCTTGGCGAACGCGGTGCGGATCGGGCCCAACAGGCCCGTGTAGGTCGCCGGGTTGCTCCGCCGGGAGCCGCGGATCGGCGTCTGGTCGGCCACCACCACGCCGTCCCGGCCCGGCAGCGAGCCGTGGATCAGCGAGCTCTTCCCCGACCCGGCGACGCCGGTGACCACCGTCAGCACGCCCAGCGGCACCTCCACGCTCACGTCCTGGAGGTTGTGCAGCTTGGCGCCGACGATCGGCAGCTGGCCGGTGGGGCGGCGCACCGACTCCTTGACCGGGACCCGGTGTTCGAGGTGGCGGCCGGTGAGCGTGCCGGAGGCGCGCAGCCCGTCCAGCGGCCCCGCGTACTGGATCTCCCCGCCGGCGGTGCCGGCGCCGGGACCGATGTCGACCACGTGGTCGGCTATCTCGATCACCTCGGGCTTGTGCTCCACGACCAGCACCGTGTTGCCCTTGTCCCGCAGCCCGAGCAGCAGGCCGTTCATCCGCTGGATGTCGTGCGGGTGCAGCCCGGTGGTGGGCTCGTCGAAGACGTAGGTCACGTCGGTGAGACTGGAGCCCAGGTGGCGGACCATCTTCACGCGCTGCGACTCGCCGCCGGAGAGGGTGCCGGAGGGGCGGTCCAGGCTGAGGTAGCCCAGCCCGATCTCCACCAGCGAGTCCAGCAGCTCCCGCAGCGCCGTGAGCAGCGGCCCCACCTCGGGTGCCGCCAGCCCGCCGACGAACCGCGCCAGCGCGCTGATCTCCATCGCCGAGCAGCTGGCGATGTTGACCCCGTCGATCGTGCAGCCGAGCGCCGCCTCGTTGAGCCGGCTGCCGCCGCAGGACGGGCACTCGGCGAAGACCACGGCCCGGTCCACGAACGCCTTCAGGCCCGGCCGCATCGCCTCCCGGTCCTTGCTGAGGTAGACCCGCTGCACCTTGGGGACCAGCCCCTCGTAGGTGATGTTGTTGGTGCCGATCCGGATCTTGGTGCTCGGCTTGTGGAGGAAGTCATCCCACTGCTCGGCGGTGAAGTCGCGGAGCCTGGTGTCCGGGTCGTAGAGCCCCGAGCCGGCCATCACCTGCCAGTACCAGGAGCCCACGTCGAAGCCCGGCACCGTGATGGCGCCCTCGTTCAACGACAGGTCGCGGTCCACCAGTTGGTCGATGTCGATCCGGCTGACCTCGCCCAGCCCCTCGCAGGGCAGGCACATGCCCTCGGCGCTGTTGAAGCTGAACCGGGTCGAGGTGCCGATGTGCGGGGTGCCGAGCCGGCTGAAGATGATCCGCAGCATCGTGTACGCGTCCGTGACGGTGCCCACGGTGGACCGGGAGTTGGCCCCCATCCGCTCCTGGTCCACCACGATGGCGGCGCTGAGGTTGCGCAGCTCGTCCACGTCGGGACGGGCCTGGCTGGGCATGAAGGACTGCACGAAGGCCGTGTAGGTCTCGTTGATCAGCCGCTGCGACTCGGCGGCGATGGTGCCGAAGACCAGGGAGGACTTGCCGGAGCCGGAGACCCCGGTGAAGACGGTGAGCCGGCGCTTGGGGAGGTCGAGGGAGACGTTCCGCAGGTTGTTCTCGCGGGCGCCGCGGACCTGGATCAGATGGTGCTGGTCGGCGGCGACCGGCCCGGACGCGGGCAGGGAGGAGGACGGACGGGACTGCTCGGAGGTCATGATCGTTCCTGCGCTGTCGAGAGGAGGCGGGACGCGTGAGACGTCGCCACGCGTTCAGATCAGGGCCCCAGATGATGACACGCCCCACTGACAGTCGCCCCGGCTTTTCCCCGGGCGCCGGGCCCGGACCCGGACCCGACGCGCCCTATCGGCCCAGCAGTTCCGCCAGCCCGCGCCGGGTCGCGGCGACCACCACCCGGTCCCTGGGGCGCAGCACGTAGCCCGGGTGCACGTCCCACAGCAGGCCGCCCGACGGCTCGCCCCGCCCGGACGCGCGGACCGCGGTGAGGTCCGGGTGCCGGTCGTCCGGCGCGGTCAGGTCCAGCGCCAGCACCCGCCAGGCGCCGGGCCGGTCCGCCTCCGCCACCGTGCGGTCCGCGAACCGCGGGAAGTCCGCCACGTCGAGCGCCGCGAAGAGCAGCACCCGGCGCTCCACCGGGATGGCGCCCAGGATCTGCCGGCCCATCATCGCGCTGGCGAACGCCGGCGCGGCCAGCGTGGAGACGCTCCGGCTGCGGGTCAGCGCCTCCGGGTGGGCCGCCCGCAGCGTGCGGTAGACCACGGTGGCGAAGTCGTCGTCGTACAGCCGCAGCGCCACCCGCAGCTCCGGCTTGATGCTCCTGGCGTGCAGCACCGCCTCGAGGTTGGTGGCGTCCGCGCTGGTCAACGCGAGGAAGGCGCGCGCCCGGTGGATCTTCGCCGACTCCAGCACGTCCTCCTGGGTGACGTCGCCGAGCACCACCGGCACCTGGAGCCGGCGGGCCAACGGGATGCCCCTGGCCTCCGGGTCCTCCTCGACGCAGACCACCGGGATGTCCATCTCCCGCAGCTGGGCCAGCACCCGGGTGCCGATCTTGCCCAGACCGAGCAGCACCACGTGGCCGGCGAGCCCGCGCGGCGGGCGCGGCAGGTTGGTCGCGCCCCGGAAGGCGCCCAGCGCCTGGAGCGCGGCGGCGATCAGGATCGGCAGCAGCGCCAACCCGACCAGTCCGGATATGAGTTGGATGACCTGCCGGGCCACGGGCTCGTCCTCCGCCGGGTCGCCGATGGAGAACAGGTCGAGCAGCGTCAGGTAGGCGGCGTGCAGCGCGTCGCCGCCGGTGGTCCGCCAGAGCGCCAGGGCCAGCGCGCAGACCGCCAGCGCGATGCCGAGCAGGGAGAGCCGCAGCCGGCGGGAGAAGATCTCGGCCAGCGGGGCGCCGCGCCTGGCCAGCCGCCGGGCGGGCAGCGCCGGGCCGGTGTGGGTCACCGTCTCCAGCACCACGGTGCCCCGGCCGGTGGCGTCGGCCACCTGCCGGTCGTCGGGCAGCAGTTGCGGACCCTGGGGGCCGCTGTTGTCCGAGCCCTCCGCGCCGGCCGGGTCGTTGACGGTGGCCGAGAGCAGGGCCAGGGTGCACAGCCCCGGGTCGGCGATCTCGCCGCTGGCCGGCGGCGGGCGTTCGGCCGCGCGGAGCAGCAGCCCGTCGGCCGCCACCACCTTGCGGGTGCCGGCGACGGCGGTCGCGGCCAGCGCGGGGGCCGCCGTGTCGGCGTCGGAGAGCACGGTGGTCGAGGCGTCCAGGGCGCGCGGCTCCGCGGTCGGCCGGGCGACCGCCGCCGCCTGGTCGAGCAGCTCGGCCAGGTGCTGGCCGAGGCGGCGGTTGTAGTGCCGGATCACCAGCCGCAGGTGCGGGTTGAGCCGGCGGGCGGCGAGGGCGCCACGCAGGTTGGTCTCGTCGTCGTCGTAGACCAGCGCCAACGCGGTGGCCTGGGGCACGCCGGCCCGGGTCAGCGCCTCCTCGGTGGGCTCGGGCGCGGCCATCTCGCCGATCGGGATCCGGATGCCGCCCCCGGTGGTGTCGTCCCCGGGGCCGGCGCCGGCGCCGGTGGCCGGGCGGTTGATCGCCGCGGACACCCGGCCCAGCAGCGCGGAGACCCGGGGGCGCGCGCCCGCCATGCCGGGCCGGCCGGCCGGGCCGTCCGGCGGCGGCATGACCAGCGTCACGCGTTCGCGGTAGACGTCGTGCAACTCCTCGGCGAGCCGGATGGCTAACGCGTCGTCACCGCAGACCACCATGTGCCCCGTGTCGACGGCCCGTTGGCCCTGGCTGGGTTGTGGGACCACACTGGTGGGACGCCGCCCGGGGCCCGAACGGTTGCACGGTGACACCGGCCGGTCACCCGCGCCGCGTCCTCACCCGCCGCCGGCGCGGGCCCACCGCTCGGTGCTCCGGTGCCGGTCCAGGCCGACGGCCGCGAACTCGTCCACCGCGCCGCCGGCGGTCGCGCCGAGCCGGCGCAGCGCCTGCGAGAGCGGGCTGCCGGCCGGCGACGACGGCCGGCCCTCGGGCGTGTGCGACGGCCCCCACACCAGCGCCCCCGCGGCCCAGACGGCGGCCCGCTGCTCGCCGGTGCCGCCGAAGTAGTCGGCCTCCCCGTAGGCCACGGGTCCGGCGGCCGACCAGCGGGCGAGGACCGCGGCGAAGCCGGCCGGCAGCGACCAGAACCCCAACCCGTCCGCCGGCTCGGCCGCCGACCCGCCCGGGTACCGCCCCTCGGTCATCGGCAGCAGCGCGAGGCCCTGGGCCAGCGGGACCACCGTCGCCCCGGGCAGCTCGCGGGCCGCCGCGCCCAACAGCGCGTCCCCGGCGATCACCGCCTCCAGCGTGTACCCCACCCCGGCTCCCTTCCCCGGCCGATCCGCCGGGCCAGGGTAGCGAGCGCCCCCCCGGCCCGGCGGAGGGCCGGTCGGCCGGCCGGTCAGACGGCAGGATCGGCCGGCCAGTTCGGCCAGTCGGTCAGTTCGGTCAGTTCGGTCAGTCGGTCACCGGCAGGTAGACCCGGCCGCCGGACTCGGCGAACTCCCGGGACTTCTCGGCCATGCCGTCCACCGCCGTCCGCTCGGCCTCGGTCAGCCCGAGCTGCTCCCCGAAGTCCTCCCGGATCTCCCGGCTGATCTTCATCGAACAGAACTTCGGCCCACACATGGAGCAGAAGTGCGCGGTCTTGGCGGGCTCGGCCGGCAGGGTCTGGTCGTGGTAGGCGCGTGCGGTGTCCGGGTCGAGGGCCAGGTTGAACTGGTCCTCCCAGCGGAACTCGAAGCGCGCGTCGGAGAGCGCGTCGTCCCAGAGCTGGGCGCCCGGGTGCCCCTTGGCCAGGTCGGCGGCGTGCGCGGCGATCTTGTAGGCGATCACGCCGGCCTTGACGTCGTCCCGGTCGGGCAGCCCCAGATGTTCCTTGGGTGTCACGTAACACAGCATCGCGGTGCCCCACCAGGCGATCATCGCCGCGCCGATGGCCGAGGTGATGTGGTCGTAGGCCGGCGCGATGTCGGTGGTCAGCGGGCCGAGGGTGTAGAACGGCGCCTCCTGGCACAGCTCCTGCTGGAGGTCGACGTTCTCCTTGATCTTGTCCATCGGGACATGTCCTGGGCCCTCCACCATGGTCTGCACCTCGTGCGCGCGGGCCACCCGGCACAGCTCGCCGAGGGTGCGCAACTCGGCGAACTGGGCCGCGTCGTTGGCGTCCGCGACGGAGCCGGGGCGGAGTCCGTCGCCCAGCGAGAAGGTGATGTCGTAGGCGGCGAGCAGCTCGCACAGCTCGGCGAAGTGCGTGTAGAGGAAGTTCTCCCGGTGGTGGGCCAGGCACCAGGCGGCCATGATGGAGCCGCCGCGGGAGACGATCCCGGTCTTCCGCCGCGCGGTCAGCGGCACATGGCGCAGCAGCACCCCGGCGTGCACCGTCATGTAGTCCACGCCCTGCTCGGCCTGTTCCACGACGGTGTCGCGGTAGACCTCCCAGCTGAGTTCCTCGGCTCTGCCCCCGACCTTCTCCAGGGCCTGGTAGAGCGGCACCGTGCCGATCGGCACCGGTGATCCGCGCAACACCCCTTCGCGGGTGGTGTGGATGTCCTTGCCGGTGGAGAGGTCCATCACGGTGTCGGCGCCCCAGCGGGTGGCCCAGGTCATCTTGGCCACCTCCTCCTCGATGGACGAGGTGACGGCGGAGTTACCGATGTTGGCGTTCACCTTGACCAGGAAGTTCCGGCCGATGATCATCGGCTCCGACTCCGGGTGGTTGACGTTGGCCGGCAGCACCGCCCGGCCGGCGGCGATCTCGTCCCGGACGAAGGCCGGCGGGCGGTTCTCGCGCAGCGCGACGAACTCCATCTCCGGGGTGATCTCGCCCCGGTTCGCGTACGCCAGCTGCGTCACGGCCGGCTGGCCGTCCCGGCGCCGTTCCTCGATCCACGGCCGTCGCAGCGGCGGCAGGCCGCGCCCGGCCACCGCGGGCGCGGCCGGGTCGGTGTACGGCCCCGAGGTGTCGTAGAGGGTCACCGACTCGCCGTTGCTGAGGTGCACCCGCCGCACCGGCACCCGCAGGTCCGGGCGGGATCCGGTGAGATATCCCTTGTGCGCGCCGAGGACGGGCGCGCTGGACGCGTCTGTGTGTCGATCGGTCATCAGACCTTGCTCCCTACGCCGGCATTACCCGGTAACAGGTTCAGCGGTCGGCGCAGCCGCAGCGCCCTCTCAGCCTCGTGCTCGAAGCTCCCGCGATGATGGTTCTTGCCCCTCCACGCTAAGGGGCCGACGGCCGTGATGAACAGAGGCCCCGGGATTCTTAGGCGATGATCGGAAGGTGACCGCTCCTCAGGACCCCCTGGATCCCCACGCCCATCCGCATGGCCACACCCACCAGCACGGCCCGGCGGCCCCCGTCTCCCAGCACCTGCGGCGGGTGATAGCCGCCGTGCTGGTGCCGTTCGGCATCGTGATGGTCGCCGGTCTGGTGCTGCTGTGGCCAGGCGGCGCGCCGGAACAGGAGGAGCGCTCCGGGGTCGGCTTCGACCAGCAGCACGAGGACGCCCGGGTCACCGAGTTGGTGGACCGGCCCTGCGAGGACCTGGGCGTGCAGGTCCAGGAGGGGGTGACCGGGGCGTGCCAGGAGGCCACCGTGGAGGTGACCAGCGGCCCCGACGCCGGGCACACCTTCAGCGAGGTGGTGCCGCCGGACGCCACCAAGCGGTTCCACGAGGGGCAGCGGGTGGTCGTCTCGTACGCCCCGGAGGCGCCCGAGGAGCTGCGCTACAGCGTGGTGGACGTCGACCGCAAGCTGCCCATGCTGCTGCTGGCGGCGCTCTTCGCCCTCGTGGTGGTGGCGGTGGGGCGGCTGCGCGGGCTGCTGGCGCTGGTCGGCCTGGTGGTCAGCTTCCTGGTGTTGACGCTCTTCATCCTGCCCGCGGTGCTGCACGGCTCCAACCCGCTGCTGGTGGCGGTGATCGGCGGCAGCGTGATCATGCTGGTGACGCTCTACCTCTGCCACGGGGTCAACGCCCGCACCTCGGTCGCGGTGCTGGGCACGTTGGTGTCGCTGCTGCTGATCGGGGCGCTGGGTTCGCTCTTCATCGGCTGGGCGCACCTCACCGGCAACACCGACGACCAGACCGGGCTGGTGCACAGCCTGTATCCGGGCATCGAGATCAAGGGGCTGCTGCTGGCGAGCATCCTGATCGGCTCGCTCGGCGTGCTGGACGACGTGACGGTGACCCAGACCTCGGCGGTGTGGGAGCTGAAGCAGGCGGCGCCGGAGGCGAACTGGCGGCGGCTGTACTCGGCGGCGATGCGGATCGGCCGGGACCACATCGCCTCGGTGGTCAACACCCTGGTGCTGGCCTACGCGGGGGCGGCGCTGCCGCTGTTGCTGCTCTTCAGCATCGCGCGCAGCGGGGTGGAGACGGTGGCGTTCAGCGAGTTGGTCGCCGAGGAGATCGTGCGGACGCTGGTCGGCTCGATCGGCCTGGTCGCCTCGGTGCCGGTGACGACGCTGCTGGCGGCGCTGGTGGTGAGCGCCGACCGCAGGTCGTCTGGGGGCGCCGGGGCCGGTGGCGACGGGGCGGCCGGGGCGCCGGGCGGGCCGGCGGCCGGCTCGACGTTCGGCTCGGCGTTCGGGGAGCGCTGGGGCCCCCGGCCGACGCGGCGGCGGGCTACCAACCACCGCCGGAGGAGGAAGAGGTGAACTTCCGCACCACGAAGATCAGTACGGCGACCACGGCGACGAACAGCAGGATCCGGAAGACCAGGCCGATCACCCAGGTCAGGAGGGAGAACAACAGGCCCCCGAAGACCACCAGCGCGATGGCGGGGATGGCGATCCACCGCACCCACCACGGCAGTGTCATAAAGGCTTCCTTCATGGCCCTGGCTCCTGTTCCGCACGTATGTCGTTCCACCGGGCGACGGCCCGACAGCGTGATAGTTCGATGACTCGATGCTAAGCGCGCGCCCACCCCTCCCGGGAGTCGCACCGGCCCCAGTCCTCCCCTGACCGTTCCCTGAGGCGACCCTGAGAGAACGGTGGGCGGGGGAGGCGGGGTGCGCGGGCGAGGTGGGGTGCGCGGTGGGCGGGGGCGGACGGAGCCGGGAGCGGCGCTCGGGAGTCGGCCGCTCAGGGCTCGGGCGGTGAGAAGACCACGAGCACCCGCAGGTCCTCGGTGATGTGGTGGAACCTGGCGCCGACGCCGGCCGGCACGTAGACCACGCTGCCGCGGGCCACCATCGTGGTCTCGTCACCCACCGTCATCGCGGCACGACCGCTGACCACGAAGTTGATCACGTCCTGGGCCTGCGGCTTCTGGCCGTCCGCCGCGCCGGCGGCCAGCGCGTAGAGCCCGGCCGACATCCGGGGCTCGCGCAGAAAGCGCAGGTAGGCGCCGTCGTGAGCGGCGCGTTCCGCGTCCAGCCGATCCAGCCGGAACTCCTTCATCGGCTCATTCCCCTTGCGCAGCCAGTGCCATCTGAAACGATCTCCTGTATGACAACCATCTTCGTGAAGTTCATCGCCAACGCGGTGGCCCTGGCCGCCGCCGTGTGGCTGGTGAGCGACATCACCATCGGTGAACCCGGCGACAGCACCGGCAGCAAGGCGGTGACGCTGCTCATCGTGGCGCTGATCTTCGGCGTGGTGAACCTCATCGTCAAGCCCATCGTGAAGCTCTTCGCCCTCCCTCTGCTCATCCTGACCCTCGGCCTGTTCACCCTGGTGATCAACGCCCTGATGCTGATGCTCACCGGCTGGCTCGCGGACGACAGGTTCGAGGTCGGCGGCTTCTTCTCCGCGGTGCTTGGCGGTCTGATCATCTCCATCGTCTCCTGGGCGGTCAACATGATCCTGGACCGCGACTGAACGGGCGGTAGCCGACCGAGGACTGACCGACATGTATCGCATCTGTTTCGTCTGCACGGGCAACATCTGCCGCTCGCCGATGGCCGAAGTCGTGCTGCGCGCCCGGCTGGTGGACGAGGGGCTGGACACCGGCATCGTGGTGGAGAGCGCCGGCACCGACGGCTGGCACGTCGGGGACCCGGCCGACCCGAGGGCGGTCGCCGCGCTCAACGCCGCCGGCTATCCGGCGGCGCCCGGCGACCACGCGGCCCGCCGGTTCACCGCGGACCGGTTCGCCGGCTACGACCTGGTGATAGCCCTCGACCGCGGCCACGAGCGGGAGTTGCGCCGGCTGGCCCCGGACGAGGCGGCGGCCGCCAAGGTGCGGCTGCTGCGCTCGTTCGGCGGACCCGACGGCGCCGCCGGGGTGGAGCTGGACGTGCCCGACCCCTACTACGGGGACGACGGCGGCTTCGCCGACTGTCTGGAGATCATCGAGACCGCCCTGCCCGAGCTGTTGCGGACGGTCAGGGCACGGACCGGGGCGGTGGGTTGAGACGGCGATGACGACCGGCCACGGCCCCGGCCCCACCCCCGCCGAGCTGGCCCGACGGGTCGCCGCCGCCGTCGGCGGCGCCCCGGACGGGACGCCGAGCCGGGTGGCCGGCGGCGAGATCTGCGACGCGTACCGGGTGCCACTCGACGACGGGCGGACGGTGTTCGCCAAGACCAGGGCGGGCGCGCCCGCCGACTTCTTCACCGCCGAGGCGGCCGGCCTCGACCTGCTGCGCGGCACCGGCGCGGTGGCCGTGCCCGAGGTGCTGGCGGCGCGGCCCGGACTGCTGGTGCTGTCCTGGGTGGAGCCGGCCGGCCCGAGCCCGCGCCAGGCGGAGCGGCTGGGCCGGGAGCTGGCCGCGCTGCACGCCACCCCGGCCGCGCACTACGGCACGGCCGGCCCGCTCTATCTGGGCCCGGTGCCGCTGCGCACCCCGGAGCCGGTCAGCGATCCGGCGGACTGGCCGGCCTGGCACGCCGCCCACCGGCTGCTGCCGCTGCTGCGGCTGGCGGTGGACGGCGGCGGCATCGACCGGCGGGACGCCGCCGACGTGACGGCGGTCTGCGAGCGGATCGCGGAGCTGGCCGGCCCGCCGCAGCCGCCCGCGGTGATCCACGGCGACCTGTGGGCGGGCAACATCCTGTGGACCGCCGGGCCGCGCCCCTACCTGATCGACCCGGCCGCGCAGGGCGGCCACCCCGAGGCCGACCTGGCCTTCCTCGAACTCTCCGGCTGCCCACACTTCGACCGGCTGATCGGCGCCTACCAGGAGGTGCGCCCGCTGCCGCACCGGGCCGCCCACGCCCCGCTGCACCAGTTGCACCACATCCTGATCCACGCCGCGCTGTTCGGCGGCGGGTACGGCCAGGAGAGCGGCGACGCGGCCCGCGCGGTGCTGCGGACCGGCGGCTGACCCGCGCCCAGCCACCCCGGCCCGCCCGGATCCGTACACTTGAGCGGCGATATCAGGCCACATCGGACCTGTCGGGAGTGTGGAGCGATGACCGGAGACGGGACACGGGCCGTGCGGGCCGGGCTGCCGGCGGTGGAGCCGTACCAGCCGCCGATGCCGCCGCCGGTGCTGGCGGCGCACTTCCACCTGCCGGGCGACCCGGCGGTGGCCCCGTTCGGCTACGGCCGGGAGAACAACCCGACCTGGGTCGGTCTCGAACGGGCCATCGCCGAGCTGGAGAGCCCGGCGGAGCCGGCCGAGGCGGTCGTCTTCCCGTCCGGCATGGCGGCCATCTCGGCGGCGGTCCTCGCGCTGGTCAAGCCGGGCGAGGCCGTGGTGCTGCCGACCGACGGCTACCAGCTGTGGCCCAAGCTGCGCGAACGGCTGGAGTCCTTCGGCCTGTTGGTGCACACCGCGCCCACCAGCGGCGACGCCCAGCTGGCCGCGCTGGAGTCCGCGCACCGGGCGGCGGCGCCGGTGCGGCTGCTGTGGCTGGAGACGCCGTCCAACCCCGGGCTCGATCTCTGCGACATCGCCAGGCTGAGCGCGGCGGCGCACGCCAGGGGCGCGTTGGTCGCGGTGGACAACTCGCTGGCCACCCCGCTCGGCCAGCGCCCCCTCCAGCTGGGCGCCGACCTGTCGGTGGCCAGCGGCACCAAGGGGCTCAACGGCCACGGCGACGTGCTGCTCGGCTATGTCGCCAGCCGGCAGCCGGCGCTGGTCGATGAGGTCAGGCGCTGGCGCACCACCACCGGCGCCATCCCGGGCCCCATGGAGTCCTGGCTGGTCCACCGCGGGCTGGCCACCCTGCACCTGCGGGTGGCCAGGCAGGCGGAGAACGCGCTGGCGGTGGCGCGGGCGCTGGCCGACCGCCCCGAGGTGACCGGCCTGCGCCACCCCGGCCTGCCGACGGACCGCGACCACGCGCTGGCCGTCCGGCAGATGCGGGCCTTCGGCTGCGTGGTCTCCTTCACCCTGCCCGACCTGGCGCACGCCGAGCGCTTCCTGACCGCGCTGGAGCTGGTGGACGACGCGACCAGCTTCGGCGGGGTCAGGTCCACGGCGGAGCGGCGGGGCCGCTGGGGCGGCGACGCGGTGCCGGCGGGGTTCGTCCGGCTTTCGGTCGGTGTGGAGGACCCGGCGGACCTGGTGGCCGACGTCCGCCGGGCGCTGGACGTGGCGCGCGGCTGAGCCCTTCCCGGGGTGCCGGGGCGGGACGCCCGCGCCGAACAGCGGAAGGTTTCGGCACCGGGCGCACGGGCCACACCAACCCCATGGACCAGGCACAACCCGTGGTCAAGCGCACCGCACGGGCCATCCTGCTGGACGGCCCGGAACTGATCGTGATCAAACGCGTGCGGCCCGGCAGTCCCCCGTACTGGATCACGCCGGGCGGCGGGGTCGAGCCGTCCGACGCCGGGGTGGTGGCCGCGCTGCACCGCGAGGTCTTCGAGGAGTTGGGCGCCCGGGTCACCGACGTGGTGCCGGCCTTCGTGGACACCGTGCCGCACCTGCCGGAGCCGGACGAGCGGGTGCCGCCCGGCCTGAAGGTGCAGCACTTCTTCGTCTGCCGGCTGGTCTCCATGGATCCGGCGCTGCGGCACGGCCCGGAGGTCACCGCGCCGCGCGGCACCTACGAGATCGTCCGGCTGCCGTTCACCCCGGAGGGGCTGGCCTCGGTCGAGGTGGTGCCGCCCCGGCTCAACGACTACCTCAGCCGGAACATCGCCGGCATCCACGCCCTGCTGGCCCCGGACTTCGCCCGCGGCTGAGCGGCGCTGGGCCCCGCCCGGCCGGGCGGGACGGCCGGGCTTCCGGGGCTCGGGGGCCGCCGGGTTCACTCGGGCCTGGGTCGTGCTGGCCGGGGTCGCGCGGGCCGGGCCGGGGTGCCGGTCAGCCGAACCAGCTGCCGCCGCCGCCCGTCGGGGTGGTGGCGCCGTCGCTGACCTCGGCCCGGCGGGCGCGCTCCAGCGCGCGCAGCGCCTCCGCGCGCCAGGCCGCCGCGTCCGGCGACGGGGGAACGGGGTCCGGGGCGGGGGCGGCAGGAGTGAGGGCGGCGGGAACCGGGGCGGCCGGGGCCGGGGCGGGGTCCGGCAGCGGCGGCGGGGTCCGCGACTCCCGCAGCTCCCTGGTCCGCCGCAGCTGCGCGTCCCTGGCCGCGCCGAAGAAGTCACCGCCCTTGCGCCGCTGGTCGTCGGTGCCCCAGTCGCGGGACGTCCGCCTGGGGGCCTTCACCAGGTGCGGGATGTGCTTGGCGCAGTGGATGTACGCCTCGACCACCTCGATCCGCACCCAGATCTCGGTGCGCCGCCCGGGCACCGGGTCCACCGGCAGGTCGGGGTGGGCGGCCCGCAGCTCGGCGTCGGTGACCATCCGGGCCCGCCCGTTGACGTGCAGCCCGATCCGGGCGCGGTCGAAGTCCAGCAGAAGCAGCCCGGCGTGCGGATTCTCGGCCAGGTTGCCCAGTGAGGCGTGCACCCCGTTGCCGCGGTACTCGGGGTAGACCAGGGTGCGCGGGTCCAGCACCCGGAGGAAGCCGGGCGGCCCGGCCCGGAAGGTGTTGTCACACTCGCCGTGCCGGTCCGCCGTGGCCAGGAAGAACATCTCGACCTCGGCGACGAACTCCCGCATCCGCTCGTTGAGATGGTCCAGCACCTGGTCCCGGTAGAAGCGGTCGGCGCGCCGCTCGCTGCCGAGCCGCGCCTGGAGCGCGTGCTCCCCGTCGCTGCCCGGTCGCCCGGCGCGCGTGGCCAGCGCCGCCGGCCATCCGTTTCCCACTGTCCCTGCCATGCGCTTACTTTCTGAGCTTGCCGAAGTTAGGTGCTCCCGGGGCGCGGCACCCGCGCGATCCGGAGGGGTGCCGCGTCAGGTCGTCGGGGACCGGGTGCCGGCCCGGCCCTGGGCACCGACCAGCGAACCGATGAAGTCGTGGCGGATCCGCTCGGCCGGGATGCCGCAGGAGACCAGCGCGTCCACGCCCTTGCGGATCATCTGCGGCGGCCCGGAGAGGTACCCGTCGAACTCCCGCCAGGGACCGAACTGCCTGACGGCCTCCGGGAGTTGCCCGGCCAGGCCGAGGGTGGCGTACTGCGCGACCACGGGTCTGACCGCGAGCCAGGGGTGCCGGCGCTCCAGGTCGAGGAAGGAGTCCAGGTCGTACAGCTCGTTGTCCCGGTTGGCGCCGAAGAAGACCTCGACCGGCCGGCGGCGGCCGCGCTCCGCGACGTCCTCGACCAGCGCCTTGATGGGCGCGATGCCGGTGCTGCCGCCGACGCAGAGCAGTCCCCGGTCGGAGTCCGGGTCCAGGGTCATCGAGCCGGCCGGCGGCCCGAGTCGCAGCACGTCGCCCGGGATCGCGCGGTTCACCAGGGAGCGGGAGACCCAGCCGGCCGGCACCGCCTTCACGTGGAAGGACAGCAGCCCGTCCGGCCGGGGCACCGAGGCGAACGAGTAGGACCGCCAGACCCGGGGCCACCAGGGCGTCTCCAGGCTGGCGTACTGCCCCGCGCGGTAGGCGTAGGGCTGGTCGGGGCGGACGGTGACCACCGCGACGTCGTTGGTGCGGCGCTCGTGGGACACGATCTCGGCCTGCCACCAGGCGGGCGAGCGCGCCTCGTCCTCGGCGGCGGCGTCGATCATGGTCTGGGACATCAGCGTGTAGACGCGGACCCAGGCCGCCTCGGCCTCCGGGCCCCAACTGCGCGGGGCGTAACGTTCCAGCGTGTACATCAGGCACTCGCCGACCAAGGGGTACTGGTCGGACGTGGTGCCGTACTTGCGGTGGCCACGGCCGAGGTCCTGGAGGTACCGGGTGAGCGTCTCCAGGTCGTCGATGTGTTCCGCGGCGGTGAGCAAAGCCGCGAAAATCCGGTCCCGTTGGGCGTCCATCGCGGCCGGGAACATGTCGCGCAGATGCGGGCCGTAGGTGAAAAGCAGAGCGTAGAAGTAGGACGTCGCCTCATTGGCGACCGGCTCGATCTCCGCCAGTGTGCGCCGCACCACCAGTGCGTCGTGGGACGGCGGCCGCTCACCCCCGAGTTGGAACTCAGTGGCGGCACCGTCGTTGGCCGATATCGCGGTCATGCCCTGCCTCGCCTCGATCAACTCCTGGTCGCACAGCGTGTCAGCACGCTCACCAGAAGTGGAGCGGTTAACCGGAAAGCGGCCATCGAGCCGCCAGATCTCGTAAACTGAACGGCTTGCCACCCCGGTGCGGAACCGACCTTACCGTTATACGGCTGATACACAAGCCCCGCGCGGGAACGCGAAGTTCACCCCTTTTCCGACTGTTTCCCTATGCTGCCTCCCATGGATATCGTTCTGCGTCCCGCGACTTCTGCGGATGTGCCGGAAATCGTCGCCATGCTGGCGGACGACCCGCTCGGCGCCACCCGGGAGAACCCGGCCGAACCGGCCCCCTACCGGGCGGCGTTCGCGCGGCTGACGGCCGAGCCGAACCAGCACCTGCTGGTCGCCGAGGAGGACGGGCAGATCGTCGGCACCCTGCAACTGGCCATCCTCTTCGGGCTCTCCCGGCAGGGGGCGAGCCGCGCGCTGGTCGAGGCGGTCCGGGTGCGCGCCGACCGCCGGGGCACCGGCCTGGGCGGCTGGCTGATCCGGCAGGCCATCGAGCGCGCCAGGCGGGAGGGCTGCGCCCTGGTGCAGCTGACCTCGGACGCCAGCCGGCGGGACGCGCACCGCTTCTACGAACGGCTGGGTTTCCAGCCGACCCACGTCGGCTACAAGCTCCCGCTCTGACACATCCCGCCCCCGGCCGGGCGCGCCGGCCGGCTCAGCTCGTCCAGCCCGCCGGGTCGCTGCCACCGGGCACCGGGGCGCCGGGCTCGTACGGTTCCCTGGTGAACACGAAGGTGCCCAGGTCGAGATGGCTGACCCGGCCGTCCGCCGTCCGCCGGACGCGCAGCGTCTCGCCGGCGAAGTAGCCGTCGAGCCCCAGCCACTCGTCCGCCGCCACCCGCCGGAAGCCCGAGCCGCGCCCGCCGGACCGGCCCGCGTGCAACGCCACCCCGCCCGCCGGGTTCAGCCGCAGCACGAAGTCGGCGGCGCCCCAGAACCAGCTCCCGGTCAGCGGCAGCAGCTCCCGGTCCACGTCGGCCGCCGGCCGCCAGGGCGACGGGAACGCGGGCTCCCGCTCGCGCAGGTCGGCCAGCAACCCCCGGGCCACCGCCCCGATCGCCGGCCCCGAGGTGGCATTGGCCAGCACCGTGGCGGCCGTTCCCTCCCGCGGGTCACACCAGAGGCCGGCGACGAAGCCCGGCATCGAGCCGCCGTGCCCCAGGTAGGTCCGGCCGTCCTCGGTGACCAGTTGCAGGCCGAGGCCGTAACCGGCGAGCCCGTCGGCCGACTCGGCCGGCGCCGCCGGGGCCCGCAGCTCGGCCAGGCTGGCGGCGCCGAGCACCGGCCGGCGCGGTTCGCGCCGCTCGTATCCTCGCCACCGTGGTCGCCGTTGGTGCCCTGGTCGCCGTTGGCGGCCTGGCCGTCGGTCGTGGCCTGGCCGCCGGTCGTGGCTTCGCCGGTCAGTAGGAAGGCCGCGAACCGGCCCAGGTCCTCGGTGGTGGACCAGAGTTGACCGGCCGGCGCCATCCGCCCGGTGTCCACCATGGGCTCGGGCTGCCGCAGGTCGGCGTAAGGATGCACGGCCCAGCCGCGCACGGCCGGCTCCTCGGCCGCGTAGGAGGTGCGGGACATGCCCAGCGGCAGCAGCACCTCACGGCGGAGCACCGTGAACCACGGCTCGCCCCGCAGCCGCTCCACCAGGGCGCCGAGCAGCGCGTACCCGGGGTTGGAGTAGTGGTAGCGCCGGCCGGCCGGGTGGATCACCGGATCGGGGCCGAAGACATCCGGCAGCTCGGGGCGCAGCTCCCCCGGAGTGCGCTCCCACCAGGGGGCGCGCGCCTCGGCGGCCAGTCCCGCGGTGTGCGACAGGAGTTGGGCCACGGTCGCGTCGCCGCCGTGCGGGGTGGTCAGCCACCGGCCGACCGGCTGGTCCAGGTCCAGCAGTCCCTCGTCGCGCAGCCGCAGCACCAGCACGGCGGTCAGGGTCTTGGTGATCGAGCCGATCCGGAACCGCACCCGCTCCGGGGCCACCCCCGCGGGCAGCTCACCGGCGCCGGCACTCCACACGGGCGCGCCCGCGCGCACCACGGTGGCCACCAGCGCCGGCGCGCGCCCTTCCGACTGCCCGACCGCCACCCGGTGCGCCAGGGCGCGCAGCGTCGCGGGCAACGGCGCCCGGAACGCGGCGCCCGGGTCGGCGGGGGCGTCGGGACGGGGGGAGGCGGCCGGTCCGGCCGCGGGGTGTCGAGTCATGGGCAACAGACTTACCGCACCGGCCGGGCCCCCGGTGGGCGGGTCCGGCGCACCGCGCACCGCCCGCCCCGGCGCGGGCGCCGACCGCGCGCGGCGTGCGCCACCCCGCTCCGGGGGGCACCACCACACACCGGGGGAAAGCGCGAAAACAGCTCGCCGGCGCACCGCCCGCTCCGCCACGCTGAGCCGGTGACCTCAGCTGATGACCTCACCATTCGCCCGCTCACGCTGGCCGATCTGACCGCCTGTCTCGACCTCGCCGAAGCGAATGACTGGAGCCGCGAGGAGCACCGCTGGCGCCTGATGCTCGCCTCCGGCCAGGGCTACGGCATCGACGCCCCGCCCACGGACCCGGAGGGCGGCCTGCTCGCCGCCGTGGTGCGGACCTCCTACGCGCACCAACTGCACGCGGTGGGCATGATGCTGGTGGCCAGGCGCCGGCAGCGGCAGGGGCTCGGCCAGCGGATGATGCGCCGGGTGATCGAGGACGCGGCGGGCGCCCCGCTGCTGCTCACCGCGACCGGCCAGGGGCGTGGCCTCTACGAACGGCTGGGCTTCAAGGCGCTGGGCGAGATCATCACGCTGGTCGGCACCTTCACCGCGCCGCCCCCCGAACCGGCCACGACCGCCCCGGTCCTGGTGCGGCCGGCCACGGCGGCCGACCTGCCGGAGATCCTCGCCTACGACCTGCCGGCCTTCGGCGCCGACCGGACCGAGTTGCTGACCAGGCTGCCCTCCTACGCCGAGCGCTTCCTGGTGGCCAGGGACCGGGCGGGCCGGCTGGTCGGCTACGGCGCGGCCTGGCCCAACGTCACCACCACCTCCGTGGGGCCGCTCGTCGCCGACGACCTGGCCGTCGCCCGGGCGCTGCTCACCCCGCTCGCCCTGGACACCCCGCTGCCGGCCCGGGTCGATGTCTCCGATCTGCACCCCGAGCTGGCGACCTGGCTGGCGGCGCGCGGCCTCACCGGGGACGGGCGGACCACGCTGATGGTGCACGGCCTGGCCGCGGCGCCCGGCGACCCGGCCCGCCGGTTCGCACCGTTCTCCATGGCGCACGGCTGACGGGCCGGGCCGCACCGCGGTGGGCCAGAAGGCGGTGCGCCAAAGTTATCCACAGATTTGCGCCCCTGTGGACAACCCCCCTCACTCTGTGGATAACTCTGGTGGCAGCCCCGTCCCCGGCCGCCACGCACGGCCGCTGACCAGCTGGTTCGCCGTGGCTGGCCGGGACGGCTGATTCGTTCAAGACCGGCCGGGAGCGGCTTCCTAAGCTGGCCCCATGACACCGCGCATGGACATGATCTGCCTGATTACCGACGATATGGCCGCCTCGCTGGCCTTCTACCAACAGCTGGGCGTCCCCATGCCGGCCGACGGGGCCAGCGGGCCGCATGTCGAGGCCACCTTCCCCGACGGGCTGCGGATCGCCTGGGAGACCGTCGAGTCGGTCCGCGCGGCGGATCCCGAGTACCAGCCGCGACCGGAGGGCACCCGGCTCTCCCTCGCCTTCCGCTGCGACAGCCCCGCCGAGGTGGACGCCCTCTACGAGCGCCTGCTGGCCGCCGGGCACTCCGGCCTCAGGGAACCCTGGGACGCTTTCTGGGGCCAGCGCTACGCCGTCGTGCGGGACCCGGACGGCAACGCGGTCGACCTCTTCGCCTGGCAGCCCTGAACCGCTACCGGCCGGCCGCCCCCGGCGCCACGCCCCACCGACAGCCACGCCCCGTCATCTTGCCCACGGCGGGCCGCCGAGGAAGTTCCCGGTGACCGACGCTGGCCGGGCCCGCGTCCCGGCACCGGAGACCGCTCCAGTGCTGCCTTCCGTCAGGCTTGGCACCCGTTTCCCCGGCGGCGACCGGCCGCCGGGGTGCCGGCCGTCTCAGCCCGGCAGCAGCTGGCCGACCGGCACCCCGGCCAACGCCCTGACCTCGCGGGAGAGATGGGCCTGGTCGGCGTAGCCGGCCCGGGCCGCCACCCCGGCCAACGGCACCCCACCCCTGGCCAGCGCCAGGGCCCGCTGCATCCGCAGCACCCGGGCCAGCGTCTTCGGCCCATAGCCGAAGGCCCGCAGGCTGCGGCGGTGCAACTGCCGCTCGCTGAGGCCGAGTCGACGGGCCGTCTCGGCCACCGGCCGCCCCCGCCCCAGCGCCGCCACGGCCGCCGTCCGCCAGCCGGCGTCCGGCTCGGCCCGACGCAGCCGGTCCACGGCCAGCTCCTGGAGCACCGCCCCGGGCGACGCGGCGAGGGCGACGCGTTCGGTCAGCTCCCGCACCAGCCGTTCCGGCCAGACATCGGCGAGGGCCACCCGGGCATCGACGAAGGCGTGCGCCGGCTCACCGAGCACCGAGGGGCCCTGCCCCGGGGCGAAACGCAGGCCGACCGCCGCACCACCGGGCGCCGCGGTCGTGACCATCGCCCGGGTGTCGGGGCCGGCCACCACCAGCCGGCCGCCCAGCAGGATCAGATCCATGCAGCCATCCGGAAGCACCCGGCCGGTGCCCGGCTCGGGCACGCTCCGCCAGAGCACCGCACCCGGCACCCGGTCGGCGGGCCGCTCGCTGTACATGACCCCCAGCATGGCAGGCTCGCCCCCATGCGCCGACTGGGACTTGTGACGCTGGTGGTGCCGGAGTACGACGAGGCGATCGCCTACTACACCGAAGTACTCGGCTTCCACCTGCGGGAGGACACCCTGCTCGCCCCCGACGGGAAGCGCTGGGTGGTACTGGCCCCCAGCCCGGGCGCCGAGACCTGCCTGCTGCTGGCCCGGGCGGTGGGCGAACGGCAACGCGCCCGAGTCGGGGACCAGACCGGCGGCCGGGTCGGATTCTTCCTCGCCACCGACGACTTCGACGCCGACCTCGCCAGACTCACCGGCGCCGGCGTCACCCTGGAAGAGCCCCCCAGGACCGAAAGCTACGGCCGCGTGGTGGTCTTCGTGGACCGCTACGGCAACCGCTGGGACCTCATCCAACCCACCCAGGGCTCAGCCAGCCCACCGGCATAGACCCGCAGCAGCTCCAGCAACCGGTTGGCCGGCTGGGCGCTCCAGTGCCCGGCGTCGGGCACGGGCTCCCCGGACAGCCGGAGCACCGCCCAACTCAGCTGGTGCCACAGCACCCTGGCCACCCAGTGGCGCCCCTCCTCGGTCAGGGCCCGTGGCTCGCCGAGGTAGCCGGTGAGCACCGGGGGCAGCCGGCGCGGGGGCACCTTCGCGAACTCGACCGCCGGATCAGCCCAGGCCGCATCGCCCCAGTCGAGCAGGGCGCTGAGGGAGCCGTCGGAGGCGAAGAGCAGGTTGCCGGCCGAGACATCACCGTGGATCAGAGCCATCTCCTGGACAGCGGGCCGTTCCTCGTCGAGCCGTCCGAGCCACTCGCCGAGCCATTCGGCGAGCGACGAGCTGAGATAGCCGCCGCGGGCCAGGCCGGCGATCGCTGGACGTGGGTCGGTGGGCTCGTCGACCGGCAACCCAGCCCGCACCGACGGCGGCACGGGGGCCGCGTGCAGCGCCGCCAGCTCTCGCCCCAGCTCCCGCAGCCCGAGGTCGTCGGGTTCACCACCGGGTGCGGGTGCGCCGGCATCCGCCGGAGCAGTAGCCAGGGCAGCGCCCCGTCCGGGCCGGCCAGCTCGCCGGAGTCCAGCAACGCGGGGGCCCGCACGCCCCGTTCGGCGGCGAACGGCAGGACCAGGGCCTCCTTCCGGAGATCAGCCGCGTACCCGGCGCCTGGGCGGGCCACCTTGAGCACCAGCTCCGCGCCCGCGAAGTAGACGGTCCCCGCCACCCCCTGCACCGGAGCGACCCGCAGGTCGTTGCCTGCCACCCCGTGACGACGGACGATCTCCGCCAGCGCCGCGCGCTCCGCCTGGTCCATGACCCGGCACCGTACCGTGCGCCCCGACGGGTCCGGCCAGGGGTTTTCAAAGGAGGGCTCGTCTGTTTCACGTGAAACAGACGAGCCCCCCGAAGCTCGACGGGGCTTGCCCCTCAGGTGGTGTAGTCGGCGTTGATACGGATGTACCCCTCGGAGAGGTCACAGCCGAAGACGGTGGCGGACGCCTCGCCCAGCCCCAGGGTGACGCCGATCTCGACCTCGTCACGGCGCATGATCTCGACCAGCTGGGCCAGTTCCGCCTCGCCGGTCCCGCCGGGGTAGACCTGCATCTCCCCGAACCTGACCGTCACCCCTTCCGGGGTGATGGCCTGGTCCTCGGCGTGCTCGGTGTTCTTCCCGACGGCCATGACCACCCGACCCCAGTTCGGGTCGGCGCCATGCACCGCCGTCTTGACCAGCGGCGAGTTGAGGATGCTCTTGGCCACCCGCTTGGCCTGGACCGGGCTGGCGGCGCCGCCGACGACCACCCGCAGCAGCTTGGTGGCCCCCTCACCGTCGCGGGCCAGCTGCTCGGTCAGCTCCAGACAGACCGCGTGCACCGCAGCGGCGAACTCGTCCGGGTCCACCGGCCCGGCGGCGCCGTTGGCCAGGATCGCCACGGTGTCCGAGGTGGAGGTGTCGGTGTCCACGCTCAGGCAGTTGAAGGTCCGGTCGACGGCGCCCCGCAGCGCGTTGTCCAGCTCGATCGGGCCGACCTCCGCGTCGGTGACCAGGTAGGCCAGCATGGTGGCCATGTTGGGCTCGATCATGCCAACGCCCTTGGCCACGCCCACGATCCTGGCCCCGCCGACCTCCCGCACGCTGATCTTGGGGTGGGTGTCCGTGGTCATCATGGCGCTGGCCACCGCCAGCGGGGCGGCCTCGAACGCGGGCTGGCCACCGAGGTGCGTGCGCAGCGGTGCCATCGGGAGCTGGCGGCCGATCACCCCGGTGGAGCTGACCAGCACCTCCTGGTCCGGAACGCCCAGCAGCTTCGCGACCAGCCCGACCAGCTCGGCGGCGTTCCGCTCCCCCTCCGGGCCGGTGGCCACGTTGGCGTTGGAGGCCACGGTGACGATGGCCCGGAGCCGCTGGTCGGCGGCATGACGACGGCTGAGCAGCACCGAGGGCCCGGCGAAGTGGCTCTGAGTGAAGACCGCGGCGCCGACCGCCGGTCGCTCAGAGGCGATGACCGAGACATCGTCCCCGCTCTGGCGCAGCCCGGCATGCCCGGCGTGCGCGACAAACCCCTGAGGCCACTCGACTGCATCGCTATTCGTCATGCCACATATATTTCCATGCCCCCGGGGCCCCGTCCACCCCGCCTCGGAGCCGGCACCCCGTCCGCCAGGCCCGGCACCGGTCGGCACCGGGCACCGGGATCGCGCCGCTAGTCGGCCGGCGTCAACGCGGTGACCAGCTCGGTGAGGCCGTCCGTCCGCCAGTCGAAGGCGTCGGAGGCCGCCGGCGGGTCCCCTTCGGGGCGTCGCACGTAGGCGGTCCGCATGCCCACCACCTGGGCCCCGCGCAGGTCCCAGGCGTGCGCGGCGACCATCAGCACCCGGTCGGCCGGGCAGCCCGCCGCGGCGAGCGCGAGTCGGTAGACCTCGGGCAGCGGCTTGTAGGCCAGGGCCTCCTCGGCGGAGAGCGCCTGGTGCCAGCGCAGCCCGGCGTGCGCGTTGAGCCGGAGCAGGGTGGCACGGCTGGCGTTGGAGAGCCCCAGCACGGGGTACCGCCGCGCCAGACGCGCGAGTTGACCGGGGGCGTCGGGCCAGGGCCGGAGCCGCCTGCTCGCGGTGGCCAGGCGCTCGACGACCGCGGGGTCGCTGAGCCCGGCGCACTCGGCCACCCGGCGCGCCGCCTCCCGGTCGATGACCTCGGTGTTCGCGTACGGCCTGCGGCGCTGGCCAACGCGTCGCTGCTCGTGCTCGACCTGCTCCCGCCAGCCGGCGAGCAGCCGGTCGACGGCGGCCTCGTCGGCCGTGGGCAGCGCCTCGCGCAGCGCGTCCCGCAGCCCGCCGGGCTCGTCGACCATGGTGCCGAGGATGTCGAAGACGACCACCTCGATGTCGGGCGCTTCGGGCATCCCGGGACCTCTTCCACTTCGTGTGCCGCTTGGCGGGTGGTCCGGCGCGCGACGCCCTTGGGCGCTCCGCCGGCTGGCAGCCCCACGCACCCCGTCACCTGCTCAGGGGGTGACGAGTCTTGTTCGCGCGCGCATCACCTGTCAAGGTGGTGACGTGGGATTCGCATTCGTGAGTGGCAGCCCGGCCCTCGATCTGGTCGGCACCGTGGAGTCCCGCCGGGGCGCGGCCGTCGACCTCCTGGCCAGCCCCGCCGACCTGGAGCGTTGGGTCCGCGCCTGTGAGGAACTGCCCGATCGGGTGACCGCCGACGGCGCGGGGCTGGCCGCGGCGCTCCGCCTCCGCGAGGCGCTCTACCGGCTGGCCCTCGCCCGCCTGCGCGGCGCCCCCTTCCCTCCGGCCGAGCTGGCCGTGGTCAACGAGGCCGCCGCCGGGCCGGCACTCGGGGTCGAACTGACCGACGCCGGGCTACGCAGGTCAGGAGACCTGCCCGCCACGCTGGCCCAGCTGGCCCGCGACGGGATCGCCGTGCTCGCCGACCGCCGGGCGGCCCTGAAGGAGTGCGGGCGCGCCGACTGCACCCGCCTCTACCTCGACCGCTCCCGTGGGGCCCGGCGCACCTGGTGCGGCATGGCGGCCTGCGGCAACCGCGTGAAGGCGGCTGCCTACCGCGCCCGCCGGCAGGCCGGGTAGCGGCGGTAGGCCAGCGCCTGTCGCGGCGTCACGTATCGCAATCCGTGGAGCGCCGGGGAGATGGGGCCCGCCGGTCGTAGGCATCCTGGGACGCGGACACGTCGCCGACGTGCGCGATCGCCCATTCCTCCAGCGCGCGCAGCGGCCCGCGGCTCAGAAGCCGCCCTCCATGTTGACGAAGCGGGAGTAGTGCCCCTGGAAGGCGACCGTGATGGTGGCCGTGGGGCCGTTACGGTGCTTGGCCACGATCAGGTCGGCCTCGCCCGCGCGCGGGGACTCCTTCTCGTAGGCGTCCTCCCGGTGCAACAGGATGACCATGTCGGCGTCCTGCTCGATCGAACCCGACTCCCGAAGGTCGGAGACCATCGGCTTCTTGTCCGTGCGCTGCTCGGGACCACGGTTCAGCTGGGAGAGCGCAACCACCGGCACCTCCAGCTCCTTGGCCAGCAGCTTGAGGTTCCTGGACATCTCGGAGACCTCCTGCTGCCGGCTCTCGGGCCGCCGGCTGCCGCCGCTCTGCATCAGCTGGAGGTAGTCGATCACCACCAGCTGGAGGTCGTGGCGCTGCTTCAACCGCCGGCACTTGGCCCGGATCTCCATCATCGAGAGGTTGGGCGAGTCGTCGATGTACAGCGGGGCCTCGTTGACCTCGGCCATCTGCCGGGCCAGGCGGTTCCAGTCCTCGTCGGTCATGCTGCCGGACCGCATGTGGTGCAGCGCGACCCGCCCCTCGGCGGACAGCAGCCGCATGGCGATCTCGTTCCGCCCCATCTCCAGCGAGAAGATCACGCTCGGCAGCTTGTGCTTGATCGAACAGCTCCGCGCGAAGTCCAGCGCGAGCGTCGAGTTGTGCGTGGGCACCATCGAGCGGGTGGCGAGATACAGGTGGCTCGGATTGTCCACCTCCACGCAGCGAACCGGCACACTGGCGACCTGCCGAACACCGGTGATGACCCGCTGCCCCGACTTCGCCGTGCCCGGGCGCCGGCGCTCCGCGTGGACCCGTCGTTTCCGTCCCAGCGCGAACACCTCGTCCGTGGGGGTGAACGTGATCAGGTACGCGGTGGAGGAGTCCACGGATCGCCCCCTGACCGACCTGGTCCGCACTCCACAGCGATACCCGAGGCCGACGATCAGTTCGCGAAAGCCGTCGGCCAGGCTTCGGCTGGTCACCACGAACCGCACCGAACCGGTGCGCGTGACCGTCCCGTCCGTGTCCAGCAGGCCGGCGAGGAGCTCCCGGCGCTGCGCGACCGATCCGCGCAGATAGCTCTGCGGGATGTGCTTGTTCCCCAGCAGGCCCAGCTCCCGCAACCGGACCAGGAGGCTACCGTGCCGCCTGGCGCAGGAGGCACAACGAGGCTCGGCGGAGGCCGAGAAGCACCGCTCGCCGCAGTCCACGCACGTGGCGTGGGGCTGGGGCGCCGACCCGAAGCGTGCCCTGCCGTCACAGGAACGGCCACACGTCCGCACATGGGCGAGCTTGGGCACGAAGGGCTTACCGCACACCACGCACGTCCGCTCGACCGGCGCCGCCCCGCGCACCGCGAACCGCAGGGCATAAGTGATCGAGGCCCCGACCCTGCGGACATCGAAGCCCTCGTGCTCGATGCGGCGGACGAGGTCCGCGTCCGCCGTGGTGATCCTGGCGGCGGCGCTGTGTCCGTCGCCCAGCCACGCGCCCAGCACGTACGGCGGAATCGGCAGATCCTGCGGGGGCAGCTCAAGCGGGGCCGTGTTCCGCACGGTGTGGTTGTGACGGGCGTCGGCCGTGTGGCAGTGGAGGGTCTCGGCGATCTCCTTGGTGGTCCTGACCGCCGCCGGGACGCGAGCGGACCGGCGCGAGGCCCTGGTGTCGGTGAGCCACTGGTGGTCCGCGTCGGCGATCACGGTCGTGCCGTCGTCGAACGCCACCTCGTAGCAGGGCCGGCCGGTCATCACCTCGGTGGCTTCCACCACCCGCGTCGGCCGGCCCGACGCGTCGAGCAGACTGTCACCCGGCCGCACCTCACCCATGGTGGTCCACCCGGTGGGGGTGGGCAGCGGGGTGTCGAGCGCCAGGGCCTTGCCCATGGCCGGCCGGGCCGCGATGACGATCATCTGGCCCGGGTGCAGGCCGTTGGTCAGTGAGTCGAGGTCGGTGAAGCCGGTGGGCACCCCCGTCATCTCGCCGCTGCGGTTGCTGATCGCCTCGATCTCGTCGAGCGCGCCCTCCATGATCTCGCCCAGCGGAAGGTAGTCCTCGGCCGTGCGCTGCTCGGTGACCTGGTAGATCTCCGCCTGGGCCGAGTTGACGATGTCATCGACGTCGCCGTCCGCCGCGTACCCCATCTGGGTGATGCGGGTGCCGGCCTGCACCAGCCGCCGGAGCACCGCCCGGTCGTGCACGATCTCCGCGTAGTACTCCGCGTTGGCCGCGGTGGGCACCGTCTGCACCAGCGAGTGGACATAGCCGGCGCCGCCGACCTTGGCCAGCTCGCCGCGCTTGGTCAGGGCGTCGGAGATGGTGATCGGGTCGGCCGGCTCGCCCTTGGCGTAGAGGTCGAGGATCGCGTCGTAGATCGTCTCGTGCGCCGGCTTGTAGAAGTCCCGCCCGCGCAGCACCTCGACCACGTCGGCGATGGCGTCCTTGGAGAGCAGCATGCCGCCGAGCACCGACTGCTCGGCCGCCAGGTCCTGCGGGGGGAGCCGCTCGAAGGCGGCCCGCTCGTCCGGCGGCTCGGCCTCCCCGCCGCGCCGGGGGCGGGCGACGGACAGCTGGTCGTCCATACCGGCCTCGTCCCACACGGCTCCCGCGTGCTCCAGCTCCGCCATCGCTCGCCTCCTCCCGGCCCGGGCGTCACGCCCACGTCCATGTCTACGGCACGGCTCTGACAGTCGGTCGACGACTGGCTGCGCGGGGTCTCGGCCGGCGCCGGAACCACGCCGGGCGGACCTACGGTAAGGCCCGGAACGCGGAGGACCAACCCGAGTTATCCACAGGCTATGTGGATTTCAGATCAGTCCCTGTGGATAACCTGCCGCCTCCTGTGGACCACGCCTGCCCGGTGGCCGCGCCGCCCGCCGACCTTCGACCCGCCACACCCTCCCCACCTGCGGTTTTCCCAGAGGGTGACGACCGGTGCGGGGAGGGTGGCGAGCCCCGCCGGCCGGCGGCAAGGTCACACCGCCCAAGCCGCGGAACACCCGGGCACCCGGGCCCAAGTAAGGACTCTTGACGGCTTGCATCCATTACCTGTGGATGTTTGGATCGAGCCATGTCATCCACCGGCCAGGCGGCGGACCCGCCCGCGCTCCCCCAACCAGAGCCACCGGGGCACGAGCACACGCGAGCCGACCGGAAACGCCGGCTCCGCCGGCACGACCGGGAGATCTTCGCCCTGGCCGTGCCCGCCTTCGGCAGCCTGGTCGCCGAGCCGCTGTTCCTGCTGGCCGACAGCGCGATGATCGGCCACCTGGGCACCGCGCAGCTCGCCGGCCTCGGCGTGGCCGCCGCCCTGCTGACCACCGTGGTCAACGTCTTCGTCTTCCTGGCCTATGCCACCACCGGCGCCGTCGCCCGCAGCGTCGGCGCCGGCGACCTGGCCACCGCCATCCGCCGCGGGATGGACGGCGTGTGGCTGGCCATGCTCCTCGGCGCCGTGCTGGTCGCCGTCCTGGTACCGGCCACCCCGGCCCTGGTGGACCTCTTCGGCGCCTCCCCGACGGCGGCCCCACACGCGGTGTCCTACCTGCGGATCAGCGCGCTGGGCATCCCGGCGATGCTGATCGTGCTCGCCGCTACCGGCGTGCTGCGCGGCCTCCAGGACACCCGCACCCCGCTGCTCGTCGCCGTCGGCGGCTTCGGCACCAACATCGTGCTCAACGCGCTCTTCATCTACGGCCTGGACGGCGGCGTCGCCGGCTCGGCCTGGGGCAGTGTGCTCGCCCAGTGGGGCATGGCCGCCGTCTACCTGCGGGTGGTGGTCCGCGGCGCCCGGGCGCACGCGGCCAGCCTGCGGCCCAGCGTGGCCGGGCTGCGGAACAACGCCAGGGCCGGCGTGCCCCTGCTGGTGCGCACCCTCTCGCTGCGGGCGGTCCTGCTGATCGCCACCGCGGTCGCCGCCCGGCTGGGCGACGCGGACATCGCCGCGCACCAGATCAGCCTCACCATCTGGACGCTGCTCGCCTTCGCGCTGGACGCCATCGCCATCGCCGGCCAGGCGATCATCGGGCGCTACCTCGGCGCCGCCGACCGGGCCGGCGCCCGGGAGGCCTGCCGCCGGATGGTCTGGTGGGGCGTGGTCGGCGGCGGCGTGCTCGCGCTGCTGCTGATCGCCGCCATCCCGCTGGCGCTGCGGCTGTTCACCAGCGACCCGGAGGTCCGCGAGCAGCTGCTCCCGGTGCTGCTGGTGGTGGCCGTCACCCAGCCGATGGCCGGGGTGGTCTTCGTGCTCGACGGCGTGCTGATGGGGGCCGGGGACGGTCGGTACCTGGCCGTCGCCATGCTGCTGACCCTGGCGGTCTTCGCCCCGGTGGCGCTGCTGGTGCCCACGCTGGGCGGGGGCGTGACCGCGCTGTGGGGGGCGATCGCCGGGCTGATGATGGGCACCAGGCTGCTGACGTTGGGGCTGCGGGCCAGGACCGGGCGCTGGTTGGTGACCGGCGCCGCCGCCTGAGCCGGCAGGCCGGCCGCCGCACAGCGGCGAGGGCCGTGCCCCGGCGCCTGGCAGGCGCTGGGACACGGCCCCTGGAGCCGTCGTGCTCCCCCGACGGGGTTACTTGGCGGCGTCCACCGTGATGCCCACGTTGGCCACGACCTCGGGGTGCAGCCGGACGGAGACCCGGTGCGAGCCCAGGCTCTTGATCGGGTTGCCCAGCTCGATGCGGCGCTTGTCCACATCGGGGCCACCCGCGGTCTTCACCGCCGTGGCGATGTCGGCCGGGGTGACCGAGCCGAAGAGCCGCCCGCCGGAGCCGGCACGGACCTTGAGCCGGACCGTGACCCCCTCAAGCTGGGCCTTGACGTCGTTGGCCTGCTCGATCGAGGCGATCTCGCGGATCTTGCGACCGCGACGAAGCTGCTCGACGTCCTTCTCTCCGCCCTTGGTCCAGCGGATCGCCACCCCACGGGGCAGCAGGTAGTTACGGGCGTACCCGTCCTTCACCTCGACAACGTCGCCGGCCGTACCCAGGCCGGAGACCTCGTTGGTCAGGATGATCTTCATGACGCGTCACACCATCCTTTCCGGTCAGCGAGCGGTCGAGGTGTAGGGCAGCAGCGCCATCTCACGGCTGTTCTTGACGGCCGTGGCGACATCGCGCTGGTGCTGGGTGCAGTTGCCGGTGACCCGGCGGGCACGGATCTTGCCGCGGTCGGAAATGAACTTCCGCAGCAGGTTCGTGTCCTTGTAGTCAACGTAGGAGATCTTCTCCTTGCAGAACACGCAAACCTTCTTCTTGGGCTTGCGCGCGGGCGGCTTCGCCATGCTGTTTCTCCGGTGAGTGCAAAAGAAGTGGGGTGCTTGCGAGCAAGCGCGCCGCGATCAGAACGGGGGCTCGTCCGAGTAGCCGCCGCCACCACCGCCGCCCCAGCCGCCGCCACCGCCGCCCTGCTGGCCGCCGCCAGCCGGTGCGCTGCTCGCCCAGGGGTCGCCCCCGGGCGCGCCGCCACCCTGCTGACCGCCACCGGCGGGACCGCCCTGGCCGCCACCCCAACCGCCACCACCGCCGCCGCCACCCTGGCCACCGCGACCGGTGGTCCTGGTGACCTTGGACGTGGCGTTGCGCAGGCTGGGGCCGACCTCTTCGACGTCCAGCTCGAAGACCGTGCGCTTGACGCCCTCCCGGTCCTCGTAGGACCGCTGCTTGAGCCGGCCCTGGACGATGACGCGGGTGCCCTTGGTCAGCGACTCCGCGACGTTCTCCGCGGCCTGCCGCCAGACCGAGCAGGTCAGGAAGAGGCTCTCGCCGTCCCGCCACTCACTGGTCTGCCGGTCGAAGATCCGCGGCGTGGACGCGACACGGAACTTCGCGACCGCCGCACCGGATGGGGTGAAGCGCAGCTCGGGGTCGTCGACCAGGTTGCCGACGACCGTGATGACGGTCTCGCCTGCCATTGGGGGAACCTCTCGGCGGGGGTTAACTGCTGATGCTGCGATGATTACGCATGGCACTGACAGTGCGGTCCGCGCTGTCCGCGTGCCATCTCGACGACTGCTGGGCCGAGTCCGCCCTGGACCGCCACGCCTGGTCGGGCGGGGCGGACGAGCGGGCGGTCGCCAGAACCTTCGATACCTCGGTAGTACCGCTCGTACCGCGTCGATCCCGGGGGATCAGCGCGTGAGCGGCCGAAGGACCTTGGTCCGCATGACCGACTCGTTGAGGTTCATCTGTCGGTCGAGCTCCTTGACGACATCGGGCTCGGCCTGCAGGTCGATCACCGAGTAGATGCCCTCAGGCTTCTTGTTGATCTCGTAGGAGAGACGGCGGCGACCCCAGGTGTCCACCTTCTCGACCTTGCCGTTGGCCTCACGGACCACCGACAGGAACGACTCGATCAGGGGGGCGACGGAGCGCTCCTCGAGATCGGGGTCGAGGATCACCATCACCTCGTAGTGACGCATACGTGAACCCACCTCCTCTGGACTCAGGCGGCCACGGACGATCCGTGGCAGGAGGGTCGTGATGCGATCCGCACCCGGCGAGAACCGGGGGCGGACAGTACACCGTACCCGCACTCGGCCTTCCGGTTGAAATCCTCCCGGAGAGCGCTGCAAGCTGGACATACAGGGATGAAAGCCAAGGAAGGGTCTCTTATGGCTCAGGCAGCGCATCGCGGCTCGTTCACCCAGACCGTCGGGTTCCTGATGAACACCGACGGGCGGGCCCACCCACGGGAGAACACCCTCGCCTCGATCACCCTGGTGCTTGGCCTGGTCGCGGCGATCACCGCGCACTTCCCGGGACTGCACCTGACCAGCAGCTGGACGGGACTGGCCGGCCTGGTGGTCGGGGTGATCAGTCAGCTCGTCTCGGCCACCACCGGGCAGCGCGCCCTCACCGTGCTCGGCCTGGGCGGGGCGGGCGTCGGCCTCTATCTGGGGATGTCCAACGGAGGACTCTTCGGCGGCTGGCTCGGCTGATCGGGACCCGCGCGGGCCGGGCCACCCCGCGGGACGGGCGGTCGTGACACACCGTGAGCCGGCGCGCCACGCGCGTGCGCCGAGCGCCACCGCGCCGTCCCGGGGGAGTGGTCACGCCGTTAGGCTTCCGGGCGAGACGCTGCGTTTGACGCCCAAGGAGCGCCCGCATGAGCCTGACCCTGAGGACCATCAGCCGCGACGAACACCTCGCGTATATCCGCTCGCTCCCGTCGGCCAGCCATATGCAGGTGCCGGCCTGGGGCGGTGTCAAGGCTGAGTGGCGCTCGGAGTCGTTGGGCTGGTTCGACGCGAGCCAGCGGCTGGTCGGCGCCGGTCTGGTGCTCTACCGCCAACTCCCCAAGCTCAAGCGGTATCTGGCCTATCTTCCCGAGGGCCCGGTGATCAACTGGTACGCGCCCAACCTGGAGGAGTGGCTACGCCCGATGCTGGCGCACCTCAAGCGGCAGGGGGCGTTCTCGGTCAAGATGGGCCCCCCGGTGGTGATCCGGCGGTGGAACGCGGGCGCGATCAAGGCCGGCATCCAGAACCCCGAGGTCAAGCGGCTGCGGGACGTGGAGCCGAGCAGCCTGGAGCCCAAGGCGTTCGAGGTGGCCGACCAGCTGCGCCGGATGGGCTGGCAGCAGGGTGAGGACGGCGGCGCCGGCTTCGGCGACGTGCAGCCGCGCTACGTCTTCCAGATCCCGCTGCGGGACCGGTCGCTGGACGAGGTCCAGAAGAGCTTCAACCAGCTGTGGCGCCGGAACATCAAGAAGGCCGACAAGGCCGGTGTGCAGGTGGTCAGGGGCGGCTACGACGACCTCCCGGCCTGGCAGCAGCTCTACGAGGTGACGGCCGAACGCGACAAGTTCCGCCCGCGTCCGCTGATGTACTTCGAGCGGATGTGGCGGGTTCTGAATGAGGAGGAGCCCGATCGGATGCGGCTGTATTTCGCCCTGCACGAGGGTGAGCCGGTCGCCGCCGCCACCATGCTGATCGTGGGCGGCCATGTGTGGTATTCGTACGGTGCGTCGGCCAACCACAAGCGGGAGGTCCGGCCTTCCAACGCGATGCAGTGGCGCATGTTGCAGGACGCGCACCAGCTCGGTGCGCACGTCTACGACCTGCGGGGGATCGGCGACTCGTTGGAGGACACCGACCACCTCTTCGGCCTGATCCAGTTCAAGGTCGGCACGGGGGGCGAGGCGGCGGAGTATCTCGGTGAGTGGGACTTCCCGCTCAACAAGCTGCTCCACAAGGCACTTGATATCTACATGTCGCGGCGGTGACCGAGGGGCTCCTCGCCAACAGCGGTTGCGCGCCGTAGCCGGGCTTTCCCAGCCGAACAAAACAACAGAAACGCAGCAGTAACAGCAGAAAGGGCCTCCGCCATGGCGCTCACCCTCTACGTCGAGACCGACCGCTGGCGGGCGCACCAGCGGTCGGTGGTCGCAGAATTCCCCGGCCTGGTTCCCGTGTGCAAGGGCAACGGCTACGGCTTCGGGCACGATCGGTTGGCCGAGGAGGTCTCCCGGCTGGAGCTGGACACCCTGGCGGTGGGGACCACCTACGAGGCCCTGGCCATGAAGGACCGCTTCAGCGGCGACCTGCTGGTGCTGACGCCGTACCGGCGGAGCGAGGAGCCCGTCCCGCTCCCCGATCGGGTGATCCGGTCGGCCTCCTCCGTTGACGGGGTGTACGGGCTGGTCGGCTCGCGGGTGGTGGTCGAGGTGATGAGCTCGATGAAGCGCCACGGCGTCACCGAGCGGGACCTGGGCAAGCTGCACGCCGCGCTGGACGACGTCCGACTGGAGGGCTTCGCGATCCACCTCCCGCTGGACCGCACGGACGGCAGCGACGCGGTGGAGGAGGTCATCGGCTGGATGGACCGGCTGCGGGCCGCCCGGCTGCCGCTGGACACCATGTACGTCAGCCACCTGTCCGGCAAGGAACTGGCACGGCTGCGGCAGCAGTTCCCGCAGACCAGGTTCCGGGCCAGGATCGGCACCCGGCTCTGGCTGGGCGACCACGGCGCCACCGAGTACCAGGGCGCGGTGCTGGACGTCACCCCGGTGGCCAAGGGCGACCGCTTCGGCTACCGGCAGCAGAAGGCGCCCGGCGACGGTTGGCTGGCCGTGGTGGCCGGCGGCACCTCGCACGGGGTGGGTCTGGAGGCGCCCAAGGCGCTGCACGGGATGACCTCCCGCGCCAAGGGCATGGCCAGGGCCGGGCTGGCCACGGTGAACCGCAACCTGTCGCCGTTCGTCTGGGACGGCAAGCAGCGGTGGTTCGCCGAGCCGCCGCACATGCAGGTGTCGATCCTGTTCGTGCCGGCCGAGGCGCGGGAGCCGAAGGTGGGCGACGAGCTGAAGGCCATCCTGCGGCACACCACCACCCAGGTGGACCGGCTGGCCGACCGCTGACCGGTGCCGGCGCGCGGCGCCCGCCCACACGCCACCGGCGGCAGCCCCGGAAACGGACCGGGGCTGCCGCCGGTTGGGCTCAGGCGGTGTCGCGCGGGCTTCAGCCGTCGACCTCGCCGCGGATGAACTTCTCGACGTTCTCCCGCGCCACGTCGTCGAAGTACTGCACCGGCGGGGACTTCATGAAGTAGGAGGAGGCGGAGAAGACCGGGCCGCCGACGCCGCGGTCCTTGGCGATCTTCGCGGCGCGCAGCGCGTCGATGATCACGCCAGCCGAGTTCGGGGAGTCCCAGACCTCGAGCTTGTACTCCAGGTTCAGCGGGACGTCGCCGAACGCCCGGCCCTCCAGCCGCACGTAGGCCCACTTGCGGTCGTCCAGCCAGGCCACGTAGTCCGACGGACCGATGTGCACGTTCTTCTCGCCCAGGTCCCGGTCGGGGATCTGCGAGGTGACGGCCTGGGTCTTGGAGATCTTCTTGGACTCCAGCCGGTCGCGCTCCAGCATGTTCTTGAAGTCCATGTTGCCGCCGACGTTCAGCTGCATGGTGCGGTCCAGGACGACGCCCCGGTCCTCGAACAGCTTGGCCATGACGCGGTGCGTGATGGTGGCGCCGACCTGCGACTTGATGTCGTCGCCGACGATCGGCACGCCGGCCTCGACGAACTTGTCCGCCCACTCCTTGGTGCCGGCGATGAAGACCGGGAGGGCGTTGACGAAGGCGACCTTGGCGTCGATGGCGGCCTGCGCGTAGTACTTCGCCGCGTCCTCGGAGCCGACCGGCAGGTAGCAGATCAGCACGTCGGCGCGGGTGTCCTTGAGCACCTGGACGACGTCGACGGCCTCGGCGTCGGACTCGACGATGGTCTCGCGGTAGTACTTGCCCAGCCCGTCGTGGGTCTCGCCGCGCTGCACGGTCACGCCGGTGGGAGGCACGTCACAGATCTTGATGGTGTTGTTCTCGCTGGCGCCGATGGCATCGCTCAGGTCGATGCCCACCTTCTTGGCGTCAACGTCGAAGGCGGCCACGAACTCGATGTCCGAGACGTGGTAGTCGCCGAACTGGACGTGCATCAGACCCGGGACGCGGCTGTCCGGGGCGGCGTCCTTGTAGTACTCGACGCCCTGTACCAGCGAGGCGGCGCAGTTTCCCACGCCAGCGATGGCTACGCGAACCGAACCCATTCCGGTTGCTCCCTGTTGTGTGTTCTCGACGTGACCCCGCTCCGTCGCGGGGGGACTTAGATGGTGCGGTCGTCGGACGGATCATCGGGGCGGGCACGTTCCCTGGCACTGCCGGGGCCGCGCTGCTCGCGCTGGTCCTGTCCTTCCCGCTCGCTCTCGATCAGCTCGTTGAGCCAGCGCACCTCACGCTCCACGGACTCCATGCCGTGGCGCTGAAGCTCCAGGGTGTAAGCGTCGAGCTTCTCCCTGGTGCGGGCCATCGAGGCCCGCATCTTGGCCAGGCGCTCCTCAAGGCGGCTCCGGCGCCCTTCCAGGACGCGCATCCGCACGTCCCGCGAGGTCTGCCCGAAGAAGGCGAAGCGGACCCCGAAGTGCTCGTCCTCCCAGGCGTCAGGGCCGGTCTGGGCGAGCAGCTCCTCGAAGCGCTCCTTGCCCTCGGCCGTGAGGCGGTAGACGATCTTGGCGCGGCGGTTGGTCAGCGACGTGGCCCTGGGGTCGTCCGGGGCCCGGCCCGACTCCTCGGCCAGCCAGCCCTGTTGGACCAGGGCCTTGAGGCAGGGGTAGAGGGAGCCGTAGCTGAACGCTCGGAAGACGCCCAGCGAGGTGTTGAGCCGCTTGCGCAGCTCGTAACCGTGCATGGGGGCCTCGCGCAGGAGGCCGAGTACGGCGAACTCCAGGACGCCAGATCGCCGGCTCACCCGGGAGGTCACCTCCGTCCGCATCCGATGTGCCTTGCCTTACCTGTCCGCGCCCCCGGTGGGGGGCTCGTCTGTCCGCGCTGGGAGCGATGCTCGCTCGATGCATTGAACCGATGTATCAGCTCGATACATCGCCAAGATAGAACGACGGGGGGAGGTCGGCAAGCCGGCATGGTGGTGAAGGGGGTCACATCTCGGCTTCACCGCCGGAAGAATGTCCCAATTGCCCATTCCGGAAAGAAAGATGGTTTTTGCCGCTGCGTAGTCTGGGCCCGTGCGGATCAGCCCAACGGGGAACCTTGCGGAGCGCGATGACGTCTTCGTGGAAGGTGACGTGCGCCCGAAAGTGGCGAGGGATCACACACCGGGGGATCGGGCCACCAGAAGTACCCGCCGTCAACAGGCAGGGATGTCTGTCCTAGGAGTAGCTACCCCATGAGCGAGCACCGTCGCAAGCCGCCGCAGTCGCGCGGTCGCCGCGCCGCGTCGTCCGGCCGTCGCGCCGAGCCACCGCCCGCTCCCCCGGCGGCCCCCGTTGACGGGCCGCCGGGGGTGCCGGGCCAGCGGGCGCACGGCAGCCGCGCCGAGGCCCGCCGTGCCGCCCAGCGCGGCGGGCGGCGCCGGGCCGGCGGTGCCGCCGGCACGGCCGCCAGCGCCGCTGAGGGCGCCAGCGGGGGCCGTCGGCGCAGAGCCGAGCCCACTGGGCGCAAGCGCCTGATCGACTACCCGCGCGCCAACAAGCGCGGGCTGCGCCGCTGGGTGCCCTCCTGGAAACAGGTGGTGGGCAGCGCGGTAGCCTTCTTCGGCCTGATGGTCGGCCTCGTCGGCCTGGCCTACGCGATGACGGAGATCCCCGACCCCAACCAGCTGGCCCAGCAGCAGAGCAACGTCTACTACTGGTCCGACGACACCCGGATGGTGGTCTCCGGGGGCGAGGTCAACCGGCAGGAGATCCCCTACGAGGAGATCCCGGAGGCGATGCGGCACTCCGTGGTGGCGGCGGAGAACGCCACCTTCTGGGACGACTCCGGCATCGACCCGATGGGCATCGGCCGGGCCGTGCTCAACATGGCCAGGGGCGGCGACGTCCAGTCCGGCTCGACCATCACCCAGCAGTACGTGAAGAACATGTACCTCACCCAGGACCAGACCCTGGAGCGCAAGGCGCGCGAGCTGCTGCTGTCGATCAAGGTCGGCGCCGAGCGGTCCAAGACGGAGATCCTGGCGGGATACCTCAACACGGCCTACTACGGCCGGGGCGCCCACGGCCTCCAGGCCGCGGCCCAGGCCTACTTCGGCGTCGACGCGGTCGACCTCGACCCGAGCCAGTGCGCGTTCCTCACCAACCTGCTCAAGGGCCCCAGCCTCTACGACCCGTGGAACCTCCAGGGCGAGCCCGACGAGGGCAACCTGGAGCGCGCCCAGGGACGTTGGGAGTACGTGGTGGAACGGCGGGTGGAGGTCGGGAACCTCGACCAGGCCGAGGCCGCCGAGATGGAGTTCCCCGAGATCAACGAGCCCACCCCGGCGATGGACAAGGAAGGCCAGATCGGCTACCTGACCAGCCTGGTGGACCAGTTCCTCATCTCAGAGGGGATCGTCACGGAGCAGCAGCTGTCCACCGGCGGGCTGCAGATCCACACGACCTTCAATCCGCGGATGATGGAGCAGATGGAGGCCTCGGTCGAGGCAGTCAAGGAAGAGCACATCGACCCCGAGGCCCGCGACGAGGACCGGCACGTGCAGTTCGGCGCCGCCTCGGTGATCCCAGGGGACGGCGCGATCGTCGCCATCTACGGCGGCGCCGGCTACCCCGAGCACTACGTGAACAACGCCAACTCGCCGAACGCGCAGGTCGGTTCGACCTTCAAGCCGTTCGTGCTGGCAGCGGCGATGCAGGAGGGCATCCGCGACCCCGAAGGCCCGCCGGAGCAGAGCCGGGAGGAGCGCATCCAGCTGTCGCCGGAAAGCGTGTATCTCAGCGAGGACGGCCTCCAGATCAACCAGTACAACGGCGAGACGCTGTACGTGGAGGACGCGGAGACCGGCGAGGACATCACCTGGGAACAGGCCAACTTCGAGGGCAAGTCCCCGGGTGAGCTGACCCTGCGGGAGTCCATGGAGGTCTCGGCCAACTCACCCTTCGTCCAGCTGGGCATGGACATCGGCCCGGCGACCGTGGCCGAGGTCGCGGAGGCGGCCGGACTGCTGCCGGACAGCCTCGGCCCGGCCAACGACACGGTGCCCTCGTTCGCCCTCGGTGTCTCAACGCCGGGCCCGATCCGGATGGCCACCGCCTACGCCACCTTCGCCGCCGGCGGCGAGCGGGCCGAGCCGTACTCGGTCACCCGGGTCGAGTTCCCCGACGGGGAGAGCTACGAGTACGAGACGGAGACCCAGCGCGCCTTCGAGGCCGCCGTCGCCAACAACGTGAACGACGTCCTGGTCTCCGTGGTGGAGAGCGAGCAGGGCAGCGGCCACGAGATCGTCCGGCAGGGCTTCGACAAGCCGGCGGCCGGCAAGACCGGCACCACGGACGACAACAAGAGCGCCTGGTTCGTCGGCTACACCCCGCACCTCTCCACCTCGGTCGGCATGTGGCGGATCGCCTCCGACCCGGAGGACCTGCGGGAGGACGAGGAAGCCGGCTTCATGTCCATGTACGACACCGCGGGCATGACCCGGATCAACGGTTCCAGCCTGCCGCTCCAGGTCTGGCTCGGCTTCATGCGGGAGGCCACGGCCGACCACGAGCCGACCGAGTTCCCCGAGGCGCCGGAGATCGGCGAGACCATCTGGGGTGGCGGCGCGGAGAGCCCGCCGCCGCCTCCCCCGGAGGAGACCGAGGCCCCGCCGGAGGAGGAGACCGAGGAGCCGGAGGCCCCTGAGGAGCCCGAGGAGAGCGAGGACCCGGAGCCCAGTGATCCGCCCACCGGCGAGGAGCCTGATCCGGAGCCCACCGATCCCTGCATGCCCTGGACCCCGAACTGCGAGGAGCAGGGTGATCCCGGCGGGACCGACCCGGGCACCAGCGACGGCCCCGGAAACACCACCGACCCGGGCACCAGCGAGGGACCGGAGGGGACCGACCCGGGCGAGAACGGAGACCCGGGTTCGAGCAACTCGGTCTTCCCCTGGGACTGACGGGGAGCACCGCGACACCGAAGGCTCACCCACCGAGGGCCGGGCATGGGCAACAGCTCATGCTCGGCCCTCGGCCGTGAGCGCCCCGCACCGCCGGGCCGGCCCACCCCCCGCCACGGAGGGGGGCCGTGGGGCAGGATGGGCGCATGGCGCATCCCAACCGGCGAGCGGTCGTTCAGCCCTCGTCCCAGGACGAGGTGGCCGCCGCGGGCAGCGAGTTGATCGGTGGGCCGGCCGGCCGGCGGGCGGTCCCGGGCGACGGCTGGTGGACCCCGGTCCGCGTGGTCGCCCTCGTCATGATCGGCATGTTCGCGCTCGGCATGGTCCAGAAGGTGCCCTGCTACCAGGAGTACTGGTTCTTCAGCGCCACCGGCCAGTACACCCACGCCTGTTACTCGGACATTCCGTATCTGTACGAGTCGCGCGGTTTCGCCGACGGGAAGCTCCCCTACGCGGAGCTTTCGGACACGCTCTCCGACGGCATGCGCTTCCTTGAGTACCCGGTGCTCACCGGCTACTTCATGCAGCTGGCGGCCTGGCTCACCCCCGGGGGCGGGGAGGTGCTGGAAGCCCAGCTCTACTGGATGGTCAACGCCGGGCTGCTGATGGTCTGCGCCGTGGTGATCGCCGTCTGCGTGGTCCGCGTCCACCGGCACCGCCCCTGGGACGGCCTGCTGGTGGCGCTCGCGCCGGCGCTGGCGCTCACCTCCACCATCAACTGGGACCTGTTGGCCGGAGCGTTGACCTGCCTGGCCCTGCTGCTCTGGTCCCGGAGCCGGCCAGGGTGGGCTGGAGTGCTGATCGGGCTGGCGACGGCCGCGAAGCTCTACCCGGTCCTGCTGTTGGGTCCGCTGCTGCTGCTCTGCTGGCGGGCGGGTCGTTGGCGCGCGTGGCTGGTCACCACCCTGGCGGCGGGGACCGCCTGGCTGCTGGTCAACCTGCCGGTGCTGCTGGCCGCGCCGGAGGGCTGGTCGAGGTTCTACGACTTCAGCCGCGAACGCCCGGTGGACGTCGGCTCGTTCTGGTTGGTCATCGCCCAGCGAACCGGCGCCGAGCTGGACTCCGTGAACAACTACGCCATCGCGCTGATGGTGCTGGGCTGTGCCGGCATCGCACTGCTCGCCCTCGCCGCGCCGCGCCGCCCACGCCTGGCGCAACTCGCCTTCCTGGTAGTGGCGTTGTTCATCCTGACCAACAAGGTGTACTCGCCGCAGTACGTGCTCTGGCTGATCCCGCTGGCGGCGTTGGCCCGCCCGCGCTGGCGGGACTTCCTGATCTGGCAGGCCTGCGAGGTGCTCTACTTCCTGAGCATCTGGATGTATCTGGCCTACCGGCACGGGGAAGACCACCAGGGCCTGTCCGTGGGGGGGTACCAACTGGCCATCCTGCTGCATCTGGCGGGCACGGCCTACCTCTGCGCCATGGTGGTGCGCGACGTGCTGCGCCCGGAGCACGACCTGGTGCGGCGCGACGGTTCGGACGACCCCGGAGGGGGCGTACTGGACGGGGCGCCGGACGCCTTCACCCTGCGCCGCAGCGAGGTGTCGAATCCGGCGCCCAGCCCCTATGTCGCCTGGGGCGTCGCCGCACCCCCACCGACCTTCTCCCCGACCTGGCCCGACCGTTCCCGGCCCGACCATCCTCGGCCGCCACACAGCACGGACGACGTTTCACGTGAAACCTGAGAGACAGCCGCCGAGCACCTCGGTGATCCACAACCTTCGGGATCTTCTGCGCGGCAGCGGCTTTCGCCGACTCCTGACCGTCCGGTTGCTCTCCCAGTTCGCCGACGGGGTCTTCCAAGTAGGGCTCGCCACCTATGTGGTCTTCGCTCCCGAGCAACAGACCACCCCCGCGGACATCGCCGCGGCCATGGCGGTGCTCCTGCTGCCCTACTCGCTGCTGGGACCGTTCGCCGGCGTGCTCCTGGACCGCTGGCGACGCCGCCAGGTGCTCTTCCACGGGAACCTGTTGCGCTGCGCCCTGGTCGTCGCGAGCTGTGCCCTGATCCTGAGCGATGCCCCGGACTGGCTCTTCTACCTCTCGGCCCTCCTGGTGACGGCCGTCAACCGCTTCATCCTGGCCGGGCTCTCGGCCGCCCTCCCCCGGGTGGTGGTCGAGCCGGACCGGCTGGTCGTCGCCAACTCCCTCTCGCCGACCGCCGGCACCCTGGCAGCCACCCTGGGCGGCGGCGGCGCCTTCGTGGTCCAACTGCTGGCCAGCTCCCAGGGCGTCGAGGACACGCTGGCGCTGCTGTTGGCCGCGGCAATCTATCTGCTCGCCGGGCTGGCCGCCCTCCGCCTGGGCCGCGACCAGCTGGGGCCGGACGACCGGGCGCTCGCGCCGGATCTCCGCACCGCCGTCGTCGCCACCAGCCGCGGCCTGACCGCCGGACTTCGCCATCTCCGCGACCGCCCCTACGCGGCGTGGACCCTGACCGGCGTCGGACTGATGCGCTTCTGCTACGGCGCCCTGCTGGTGACCGTGCTGATGCTCTGCCGCTACGCCTGGGACGAGGGTGGCGACGAGGGGGTCGCGCTGCTCGGCGTGGCCGTCGGCATATCCGGGGCCGGCTTCTTCGTCGCGGCCGTGCTGACCCCCTGGCTGGTGGCCCGGCTGGGCCGGCTCGGCTGGTATGTCTGCTGCGCCCTCGCCGCCGCCGTGTTGGTGCCGGCGCTCGGCCTGCCCTTCGCTCCGGCCCCGATGATGCTGGCCGCCTTTGTGCTGGGGCTGGTCACCCAGAGCGCGAAAATCGTGACCGACACGGTGGTGCAGTCCTCGGTCTCGGACGACTACCGCGGCCGCACCTTCGCGCTCTACGACATGCTCTACAACATCGCCTTCGTCGGAGCGGCCGGAGTAGCGGCGCTGATACTGCCGTCGGACGGCCGCTCCCCAGCCTTGCTCTGCCTGGTCTCCGCGCTCTACGCACTGACCGCCCTGCTGATCGCACGACTCCGGTGCCGCGCTGTTTCACGTGAAACAGCGGAGGCGGCCGGCTGAGGACAGTGGTGTGCCGGCAGCGTCACCCCTGCTGGGCCCACCACTCCTTGAGCGCGGCCTCGGCATCCGCCCGCTCCATCGGGCCCTTCTCCAGCCGCATCTCCAACAGGAAGCGGTAGGCGCGCCCCACCACCGGGCCCGGACCGACCCCCAGGATCTCCATGACCTCGTTGCCGTCGAGATCCGGACGGATGGCGTCCAACTCCTCCTGCTGCTTGAGTCGTTCGATGCGCTCCTCCAGGCCGTCGTAGGCCCGGGAGAGCGCCTGCGCCTTCCGCTTGTTCCGGGTGGTGCAGTCCGACCGGGTCAACTTGTGCAGCCGGTCCAGCAGGGGACCGGCATCGCGCACATAGCGCCGCACCGCGGAGTCGGTCCACTCGCCGGTGCCATAGCCATGGAACCGCAGGTGCAGCTCCACCAACCGCGAAACGTCCTTGACCAGCTCATTGGAGTACTTGAGCCGGGTCATCCGCTGCTTGGCCAGCTTGGCGCCGACGATCTCGTGGTGGTGGAAGGAGACGCGGCCATCCCCTTCGAAGCGGCGGGTCTTGGGCTTGCCGATGTCATGGAGCAACGCCGCCAACCGCAGCACCAGGTCGGGGCCGTCCTCCTCCAGGTCGATGGCCTGCTCCAGCACGGTCAGGCTGTGCTCGTAGACGTCCTTGTGGCGGTGGTGCTCGTCCCGCTCCAGCCGGAGGGCAGGGATCTCGGGCAGAACCCGGTCCGCGAGTCCGGTCTCGACCAGCAGCGCGATGCCGCGGCGCGGGTGGGCGCTCAGCAGCAGCTTGTTCAGCTCGTCCCGGACGCGTTCGGCGGAGACGATGTCGATCCGCTCGGCCATCGCCGCCATGGCCGCCCGCACCGGCTCGGCCACCGTGAACTCCAGCTGGGCGGCGAAGCGCGCCGCCCGGAGCATCCGCAGCGGGTCGTCCGAGAAGGACTCCTCCGGCGTACCCGGCGTGCGAAGCACCCGCTGGGCCAGGTCGGCGAGGCCGTTGTGCGGGTCGACGAACTCCTTCCGCGGGAGTGCCACGGCCATCGCGTTCACGGTGAAGTCCCGACGCCGAAGATCCTCTTCGAGCGAGTCCCCGTAGGCGACCTCGGGCTTGCGCGAGTCCCGGTCGTAGGCCTCGGAACGGTAGGTGGTGATCTCCAGCTGGTAGTCCCGCCGGCCCTCGCCGCCCTCCCCGAGGGGCGCGCTCTTGCGGCAGCCGACGGTGCCGAAGGCGATCCCGACCTCCCAGACGGCGTCCGCCCAGGGACGCACCAACCGCAGCACGTCCTCCGGGCGCGCGTCGGTGGTGAAGTCAAGATCGTTGCCGAGTCGCCCGAGGAGCGCGTCGCGTACCGAACCCCCCACCAGGGCCAGGCTGAACCCGGCCCGCGCGAAGCGGGTGGCGAGATCGTCGGCGATGGGGGAGACCCGCAGCAGCTCCCCCACGGCCCGCTGTTGCGCCTGGCTCAGCTCGGGCGCGGCCTGGCGGATGGTGCTGTCTTTCCTGTCGTTCGACACAACAGCACAGGGTACGTGGCTCACCGCCGCCGGCATCGTGGCCGGGGGGCAACCGGGGCCGCCAGCCCTGGCGTTCGCGGGTGGCGATCATCGTTACCATGAAGGCGCGTTGAGGGCTGGGGATGGACCCCGGGAACAGCGGGGATGAGAAGGAACGGGGCTGACGCGTGCCTGAGATGGCGGAAACACCATCGTCCCGACCTGGTGCCGGCCAGCGGGCCGGACTCCTGGGGCCCCGCGGACGCCGTCTCTTCGGTCTCTGTGCCGCCCTGCTGGCCACCGTGCTCTCCGCCGGCCTCGGTCCAGCGGCCACGGCGGCCACGCCGACCACGCCGGGTGCCGTGCCCGCCCAGACGGGCACCGGTTCGCTGGCCGCCACGGTCACCCTCGCCGAGCTGAGCCCGGTGGCCCCCGAGCAGGGCGACACCCTGACCATCCGGGGGACGATCACCAACGAGGGCGACAGCACCATCCTGGGCAGCTCCGTCGCGGCCCGCCAGGGCGTCCTGCTGGACAGCCGAGGCGCCATCGACGAGGCGATGGCCCGCAGCGAGTTCGGCATCGACCGGGACGGCCCGATAGTGACGGGGCACGGCCAGGACATCGGAGACGTGGCGCCGGGCATGTCCCGCACCTTCTCCCTCGAAGTGCCGGTCTCCGCCCTCTCCCTGGGCGAGGACGGGGTCTACCAGCTCGGCGTCGCCCTTACCGGGCAGACCGAGGCCGAGCGGTGGGACCGGATTCTCGGCATCGGCCGCAGCCTGCTGACCTGGCAGCCCACGGGCGCGGCGGACGCCTCCGGGACCCAGCTGACCGTGCTGTGGCCGTTGATCTCCCGGACCCACATGACCGCCCAGACCGGTGCCAACGAGGAGCAGACACCGACCTTCCGCGACAACTCCCTGCTCGCCGAGATCTCCCCCGGCGGTCGCCTCCACCAGCTGGTGCGGCTGGGCGCCGAGCTGCCGGTGACCTGGGTGGTCGACCCGGACCTGCTCGCCTCGGTCGACGCCATGGTGGAGGAGTACCAGGTCTACGAGGGCGACAACCTCGTCCCGGGCGCGGGCCAGCGGGAGGCCAGGGCCTGGCTGCACGACCTCCAGGAGGCGGTGCGCGGCGACGAGGTGGTCGCCCTGCCGTTCGGCGACCCGGACCTGGCCTCGCTGGCCCACCAGGGGCGAGAGGTGCAGGGCGCCCTCTGGCAGCTGGCCACCGCCACCGAGACGGCCGCGGTCACCGTCGAGTCGGTCCTGAAGGTCGAGCCGACCACGAACTTCGCCTGGCCGGTGGAAGGCGCGGTGGACCCCTCGATCGTCTCGGTCGCCACCTCGGCCGGCGCGCACAACGTCATCGCCCGCGGTGACAGCCTGCGCGACGACGGCCTGGCCCACACGCCCTCGGCCGCGCGCCCGATCGGGGACGGCAACACCGCCATCGTGGCCGACCCGGTGCTCTCCACCCTCTTCACCGCCGACATGAGCGGCGCCGGCAACGCCACCCTGGCTCGCCAGCAGCTGCTCGCCCAGACCCTGGCCATCGCCGAGGAGGACACGGCGAGCGAGCGCAACCTGCTGCTGGCCCCCCAGCGGATGCCGACCGGCGACCAGGCGCAGGCCATGGCCGACGCCGTGCAGGCGCTCCAGGAGCATGCCGACTGGCTCTCCTTCGCCGACCTGAGCACCGCCGCCGCCGCGGCACCCGACCCGGCGGCCAACCAGCGGGTGCCGAGCGCGGACGAGTACCCCTCCCGACTGCGCCAGCAGGAGCTGCCCACCAGCGCCTTCCAGATCATGCGGGAGACCCAGCGCGCGCTGGACGACTTCACCGTCATCCTGACCCGCCCGGATCGGGTCGAGCCGCCCTTCGGCAACGCGATCCGCCGGGAGATGTCCACCTCCTGGCGCGGCCACGAGTCGGACGCGGCCGCGTACCGCTTCACGGTGCAGAACGGTCTGGAGGACCTCACCGACCGGGTCCGCATCATCCAGAAGTCCCCCATCACGCTCTCCGGTCGCAGCGCCACCATCCCGGTGACGGTGGAGAACAACCTGGTGCAGGACGTCCAGGGGCTTGAGCTGCGGCTGACCTCCAGTCGCCGGATGGGACTTGAGGTGGGCGAGGCCCAGCAGGTCACCGTGGGCGGGGGGCACAGCCAGACGGTGAAGTTCTCCGCCACGGCCCGGGCCAACGGCCAGACCTTCCTGGAGGCCCGCCTCTTCACCGCCGAGGGCGACAAGGCGTACGGGGAGCCCATGCGGTTCCAGGCCGACGTCACCTCCATCACGCCCGTGGTGCTGATGGTGATCGCCGGCGGCCTGCTGCTGGTGGTGCTCGCCGGTATCCGGATCTACACACAGCGCAAGCGAGCGGCCCGCGAGGGCGGCACGTCCGACGACGCCTCGGCGGGTGAGAGCGACTCCGACACCAGCGGCGTCAACACCGACACCCCGCCCCGGGGTGAGAGGCTGGATCCCCCGACGAGTGAGCCGGAGTCCGGACCGTGAGCCTAAGGTGGGGTAGCGATGCAAGCGCCGTATGACCGTGAACGCGGCCAGGCGCCGGATGGCGGTGACCCGTCCGGCTGGCCGGAACACGCTGCGGACCAGAGCGGCTACCAGCCCTACGCGGAGCCGCCCCACGCCGGCTACGACCCGCAGGCCGGCTACCCCCCTCAGCAGCCCTACGGGCAGCAGCCGGCGCCGCCGCACGGGCAGCGGCAGCCGGCCGGATACGACCCCTACCTGGCGGACAGCTACGCGCACGACCCGTACGCGGCCCGCGATCCGCTGGCGCAGGACCCGGTGGGTGAGGCGCTCTACGACCGCACCGCGCACCCGCCCTACCAGGGCCCCACGGACCCGGCGGCCGGCTACCAGCAGCCGCAGGCCCCACAGCACTACCAGGACCCCCGGTGGGGCGCGCCCGAGGCGCAGTATCCGCAGCAGGCGCAGCCGGGCGCCTCGTACCCGGACGGCCTGGCCGGCCAGCACGGCGACCAGTTCGGCGGCCCATACCAGCAGCACGGCCAGCACGGGCAGCACAACCAGTACAACCAACACGCGCAGCAGCACGGCCCGGGCCCGACCGGCGGCTACCCGCCCGCCGGGTCCGACCAGCAGTACCAGCAGCAGCCCGGGCAGCCGGACGACGCCTTCGCCTACCTCTTCCGGGACCAGCAGCACCCGGGGGCCGGCCCGGCCCAGTCCCCCGCCCAGCCGCCGGCCGAGTCCTACCCCCAGCCACACCACCCGCAGGGGCAGCATCCCTATCCGCAACAGCATCGGGAACAGCCCCGGGAGCAGCAGCACCCTCAGTACCAGCACCCCCAGCACCCCCAGCATCCGCAGCACCAGCAGCACCGGCCGCCGGCGCCGCCGCCCCCCTCACCCCCGGCGCCCGCCGCCGCGCCGGCCCCGGCGGCCGATCCCACCCCGACGCCCGCGGAGAGCAAGGGCGGTGGTGGGCGAGCCAGCAGCCTGCTGAGGTCCAGCGCGATAATGGCGGCGGGCACCCTGGTCTCCCGGGTCACCGGATTCGTCCGCCAGCTGGTCATCGTGGCGGCCCTCGGCGCGGCCGTCCTCGCCGACACCTACACCGTCGCCTGGGCCCTGCCCTCGATGATCTACTTCCTGATCATCGGCGGTGGCCTCAACTCCGTCTTCGTGCCCCAGCTGGTGCGAGCCATGAAGGACGACGAGGACGGCGGCGACGCCTACGCCAACCGGCTGCTGACCCTGGTCATGGTGGCCCTGGCGGTCCTGGTCGTCGGCGGCATGCTGGCGGCGCCCCTGCTGGTCCGGCTGCAGACCGCCAAGTTCGCCAGTGACCCGGCGGCCAACGAGCTGACGATCACCTTCGCCCGCTACTTCCTGCCCACCATCTTCTTCACCGGCGTCTACACCGTGCTGGGCCAGATCCTCAACGCGCGGGACCGGTTCGGCGCGATGATGTGGACCCCGGTCCTCAACAACATCGTCGTGATCTTCACCTTCGGCATGTTCCTCTGGGTCTACGGCACCCAGGGCAGCTCGGAGATGAACGTCACCACCATCACCCCCGAGGGCATCCGGCTGCTGGGCATCGGCACGCTCCTGGGCCTGGTGGTCCAGGCCGGCGCGATGCTGCCGTACCTCAGGGCCGCCGGGTTCCGCATCCGTCCGCGCTTCGACTGGCGCGGCCACGGTCTGGGCAAGGCGGCCCGGCTGGCCAAGTGGACGGTGCTCTTCGTCCTCGCCAACCAGGCCGCGCTGATCGTGGTCACCCAGTTCGCCACCTGGGCCGGCGACAACGCCGACCGCGCCGGTTTCCCCGGCACCGGCTTCACCGCCTACAACAGCACGCTGCTCATCTGGCAGATGCCGCAGGCCATCATCACCGTCTCGGTGATGGCCGCCCTGCTGCCCAGGCTCTCCCGCTCGGCGGCCGACAACGACACGGCCGCGGTCCGCGACGACCTCTCGCACGGGCTGCGTACCTCGGCGGTGGCGATCGTCCCGATCAGCTTCGCCTTCCTGGCGCTCGGTATTCCGATCTGCACCATGCTCTTCGGCTCGGCCGGCGAAGCGAGCGCCCGTTCCTTCGGCTACATCCTGATGGCCTTCGGGCTGGGGCTGATCCCCTACTCCGCCCAGTACGTCGTGCTGCGCGCCTTCTACGCCTACGAGGACACCAAGACGCCGTTCTTCAACACCGTGGTGGTCTCGTTCGCCTGGATCGTCCTCTCCACGCTGAGCTTCGTGCTGCTGCCGGACCGCTGGGTCGTCGCGGGCATCGCCTTCGGCTACGGCGTGGCGTACGCCCTCGGCGTGGTGATCGCCTGGCGGCGCCTGCGGCAGCGCATGCGCACCGATCTGGACGGGCCCCGGGTGGTCCGCACCTACATCCGGCTCTGCGGCGCCTGTCTGCCGGCCGCGCTGCTCGGCGGCCTCGCCGGCCTCTTCCTGCTGGACACCCTGGGCCAGGGCCTGCTGGGCTCGCTGGCCGCGGTCAGCGTCGGTGGGCTGCTGTTGTTGGCGATCTTCTACCTGGCCGCGCGCCGGATGCGGATCCAGGAGATGACCGTCCTGGTCGGCATGGTCCGCAGCCGGCTGGGGCGCTGACCTCGGACGTCGCGGGGAACCGGCGCACGGGGCCGCGACCCCGACGCATTCCGGCCACCCTCCGTACAACCTCCCGGTGCCCTCACATGTCGTGCGGGGTGACGGACTAACGGCACAATGAATCTGGCAGAGTCCACGACCGACGGCTCGGAACGGGGAGGCGGAAGCGACGGTGGCGGAACGGAGCACGGCCACAAGCCCTCCGCAGGACCAGGCGAACGCCCGGGAAGCTGCGGACACACCTGAGCCGGAGGGCGAGACCGCCACGAGTGCCACGCAGGAACGTCCTCCGTCCGCCCCCGAGCCGGTCGAGCTGCACAGCGGTCACCGACTGGCCGGTCGCTACCGGCTTGAGGAGTGCATCACCCGACTGGACGGCTTCAGCAGCTGGCGTGCGGTCGACGAGAAGCTGCGCCGCGCGGTGGGCGTCCACGTGCTGCCGGCCAGCCACGAGCGGGCCGCCACGGTGCTCTCCTCGGCGCGGTCCACCGCGCTTCTGGGCGACCCGCGCTTCGTCCAGGTCCTCGACGCGGTGGAGGAGAAGGGCCTGGTCCATGTGATCCACGAGTGGCTGCCCGACGCCCAGCCGCTGCACACCCTGCTGCACAGCGGACCGTTGGACGCGCACGAGGCGCAGGCGCTCGCCGGCCAGGTCGCCGAGGCCATGGCCGCGGCCCACCAGAAGAACCTGGTGCATCTGCGGCTCAACCCGGCCACGGTGCTCCGCACCGGCCCCTGCCAGTTCCGCATCCGCGGGCTGGCCGTGGACGCGGCGCTGCGGGGCATCGAGGTGGACGACCCCCAGCGCACCGACACCGAGGCCATCGGGGCCCTGCTCTACGCGGCGCTGACCCAGCGCTGGCCCTACCCGCAGGGCGTCTATGGGCTCAGCGGCATCGGGGAGCTGAGCACGGGTTCCAGGGATCCCCTGCTCACCCCGGACCAGGTGCGGGCGGGGGTGCATCGGCGGCTCTCCGAGCTGGCCATGCGCGCCCTGGTGAACGACGGCGCCACCGCGGCGAGCGAGAAGCCCGCGCTGACCACCCCGGAAGAGCTGCGTCAGGCGCTGGCGGCCCTGCCTCGGATCCGCCCCCCGGAGCCCACCCCCTCCGCCATCCCGCAGTTCCACCAGCCGACCACCTTCCAGCGCGGCTCGCTGGTCAGCGGTGGCCAGCCGCCCGCCGCGAGCCGTCCGGTGCCCACTGGTCCGGCCGGGAGCGCGCCCCCGCCGCTGTCCGGACGCTGGGGCACGGCCCTGAAGCTGGGCGTCTCCGCGCTGCTGATCGCCGCGCTGGGGCTGGGCAGCTGGCAGCTCGCCGACGCGCTGCTGAAGAAGGACTCACCGCCCGAGAACCCCCCGGTCCCCGGTCCGGTCGTGGAACCGGACGACGAGGCGCCACCCGCCGGCCCGGTGACGGTCAGCGAGATCTCGGAGTTCGATCCCCTCGGCTCCGGACAGAACCCGGAGTCCGCCCCGCTGGCCATCGACGACGACCCAGCGAGCTTCTGGCACACCAAGAACTACTACGGAACACCGAACTTCGGTAACCTCAAGCCCGGTCTGGGCCTGCTCCTGGACCTCGGCGAGGCCCAGGAGATCCAGTCCATCGACGTGGAGGCCCTCGGCTCGACGAGCGTCGAGTTCCGGGTCGCGCCGGCCGACGCGACCACGGCGCCCAGCCATCAGGACGGCTTCACGGTGGTGGACGGCGGCACGGGCACCTCGCTCACGCTTGAGGGAGACGAACCAGTCGAGACACGATTCGTGCTCGTCTGGCTGACCGAACTGCCGCAGGGGGATGACGGCAACTACCGTGGCCGAATCACCGATATCAGCGTTCACCAGTAATCGGTCAGAACACGAGCAGGCCGGCCCCGCCGGTCCCGGGGGGCAGAGGGAGGTGCCGTGGTGAGCAGTCAGGCGCCCAGCGAACCCGCCGTCTCCAGCGACAAGGAGCTGCTGGCCCAGCACGTGGCCGGGGACCCGGAGGCGTTCACCGAGCTGGTCCGACGCCACCGGGATCGCCTCTGGCGGGTGGCGATGCGCACCCTGGGCGACCGCGAGGAGGCGGCGGACGCGCTCCAGGACGCCCTGGTCTCCGCCTACCGCTCCGCGCACACCTTCCGGGGCCACTCGGCGGTCACCACCTGGCTGCACCGCATCACCGTGAACGCCTGCCTGGACCGGGTGCGTCGGGCCCAGAGTCGCCGTACCTCGCCGATGCCGGAGCCGGAGCGGCTGGAGGATCTTCTGGAGCCGCACGAGTCCGCGGAAGCCCCGGCCGAACGTCAGGACCTCCGCCGTCAGCTACACACCGCGCTCGCCGAACTCCCCGCAGAGCAGCGGGCCGCCCTGGTCCTGGTCGACATGCAGGGCTACCCGGTGGCCGAGGCGGCCCGCATCCTGGAGACCCCGGTAGGCACGATCAAGAGCCGCTGTGCCCGTGGCCGCGCGCGCCTACTGCCGCTGCTCCGGCACCTCCACCCCAAGGCCTCCCCGGATGAGGAGACCGTGCGGAACCAGACTTCGGGTCCATCCGTCCCACCTCCCAGAGGCAGGGGAGCGGCCGGCGCCACCGAGAAGGAGGTGGGCAGACATGAGTGAGAAACACCCCGAGCCCGCCGAGATCGCGGAGCTGGACGAGGGCTTGCTCTCTCCGGCCGAGGCGGCCGGCCTGCGCGAACACCTAACGCACTGCCCCCGCTGCGCGGCGGTGCACGATGATCTGACCCTGCTGCGTCAGACCCTGGCTGATGAGACCGACCCCGGCCCGATCCCGGACGATGTCGTCCTCCGGATCGACGCGGCGCTCGCCGCCGAGGCAAGCCGGCCCATCGAGCTGCCGCCTGTTTCACGTGAAACAGCGCCACCGCAGCGGCGCCGTTCCCGTGGCCGCTTCATGCTGGCGGCGGCCGGCGCGGCACTGGCCGTGGGCCTCGGCGGCGTACTCCTCCAGACGTTGGGCACGGTGAGCGAGGACGGCGCCGCCAGCGATGCCGCGGCGAACTCCGGCGCCGCCGAAGAGGCTATAGCCACGCCGTCCGAGCTGCCGGTGGAGTACCTGGAGGGCCAGGTGCGGGAGCTGCTCGAGGACACCGAGCAGTCCGAGGCGTCCGCCGCCGAGGAGCCGCCCACCCAGGAGCCGCCGCCCGAGCCGGAAGCGCCGGCCCCGCCGCCCGTATCCACCAGCGCGCCCAGCGACACGCCGCCCGACGACCCCACCGAGGAGCCGGACACGGGGGGACTCCAGGTCCTCTCGGAAATGCCGATCTGTGTGGACGAGGCGATCAACCGGCCCGAGGAACCCCTGGCCGTCAATGCGGAGGACTACCAGGGTATGGACGCCTACCTGGTCGTCCTCCCGCACAGCGAGGACCCCGAGTTGGTGACCGCCTATGTGGTGGACGCCCAGTGCGTCTCCGCCGACCCGCCGGTCACCGGGGAGATCCTGCTGGAGGAGAGCTACCCCCGCGACTAGGACGTCGCGACCGGGGGAGCCCACCGAGAAGATCGTTCGCGTCGCGCCCTCTCCGGCCGTCGCGTTTCCCCGCCGGGAACACCTCAGGGGCATGGACCCCCCGGGGGCGTCATCGGGCGGGGAATGTCTGGGACCCTGGGAACCGTTAAGCGTCTGAGGGCCCAGCCAGGGTCCCGGGTGAGAGACCACCAGACAAGGAAGATTTCCGTGAGCGACGTCCGCAACGTGATCATCATCGGCTCCGGACCTGCGGGCTACACCGCCGCGCTCTACACCGCCCGTGCCTCGCTCAGCCCGCTCGTCTTCGAGGGGTCGGTCACCGCGGGCGGCGCACTCATGAACACGACCGAGGTCGAGAACTTCCCTGGCTTCCAGGAAGGGATCATGGGTCCCGACCTGATGGACAACATGCGGGCCCAGGCGGAGCGGTTCGGCGCCGAGCTGGTGCCCGACGACATCGTCGCGGTGGATCTCAGCGGAGAGATCAAGACGGTCACCGACTCCGCCGGCACCGTGCACCAGGCGAAGGCTGTCATCGTCACCACCGGTTCCCAGCACCGCAAGCTGGGACTGCCCAACGAGGACGAGCTGTCCGGCCGCGGTGTCTCCTACTGCGCGACCTGCGACGGCTTCTTCTTCCGGGAGCAGGACATCGTGGTGGTGGGCGGCGGCGACACCGCCATGGAGGAGGCCACCTTCCTCAGCCGGTTCGCTCGGAAGGTCACCATCATCCACCGGCGGGACACCCTGCGTGCCTCCAAGGCCATGCAGGAACGCGCCTTCGCCGACCCGAAGATCGAGTTCCTCTGGGACAGCGAGGTCGCGGAGATCAAGGGGACGGACAACAAGCTCTCCGCTCTGGTGGTGCGGAACACCAAGACGGACGAACTCTCCGACCTTCCCGTCGGCGGTCTCTTCGTGGCCATCGGCCACGACCCGCGGGTCGAACTCTTCAAGGGCGTCCTGGAGTTGGACGACGAGGGCTACATTGCGGTCGACGCGCCCAGCACGCGCACCAATGTGCCCGGAGTTTTCGCCGCAGGTGATGTAGTGGACCACACCTACCGGCAGGCGATCACCGCCGCCGGGACCGGCTGCTCTGCCGCGCTGGATGCCGAACGGTACCTGGCGGCCCTGGCCGACGCCGTCTCCGTCACCGCGGAAGCCCAGGGCTGAGCCTCCCCACAAGCCACCGACCGACCAGCAAGTACCAACAAAGGAGAAGCATCATGGCTGGCGCCACCGTCACCGCCACCGACGCCGACTTCGAGGAGAAGGTCCTCCAGAGCGACAAGCCCGTGCTGGTCGACTTCTGGGCCGAGTGGTGCGCCCCGTGCCGCCAGGTCGCCCCCTCGCTGGAGGCGATCGCCGCCGAACAGGCCGAGAAGATCACCATCGTCAAGCTCAACATCGACGAGAACCCGGCGACCGCGGCCAAGTACGGCATCCTCTCCATCCCGACCATGAACGTCTACCAGGGCGGCGAGGTCGTCAAGACCATCGTGGGCGCCAAGCCGAAGGCCGCCCTTGAGCGGGACCTTCAGGAGTTCATCGGCTGACGTCCCCGCAGCATACGAAAGGGCCCGTGGTGTTTCACGTGAAACACCACGGGCCCTTTCGTATGCCGGCGACCGCGTCTAGCGCTCCTCGCCGTCCGTCGACTCCGGCGCCTCATCCGGGGAGCGCTGCTCCAGCACCGGACCAGAGCCGGGCGCCAGCTGCCCCAGGATTCGCTCAAGGTCCTCCATCGAGGCGAACTCGACGACGATCTTGCCCTTCTTCTGCCCCAGGTCGACCTTCACCCTGGTCTCGAAACGGTCGGAGAGACGGGTCGCCAACTCATCGAGCGCCGGGGCGATCCGCTTGCCCGCGCGGGGGCCCCGACTCCGCGAGCCCTGCTTCTTGCTGCCGCTCTCCAGGGTGACGATCTCCTCGACGGCCCGCACCGAGAGGCCCTCGGCCACGATGCGCAGCGCCAGCTTGCTCTGCTCCTCCGGGTCCTCCACGGAGAGCAACGCGCGCGCATGACCGGCCGAGAGCACGCCGGCCGCCACGCGCCGCTGCACGGCCGGTGAAAGCCGAAGCAGCCGGAGCGTGTTGGAGACCTGCGGGCGAGAGCGACCAATCCGGTCGGCCAGCTCGTCATGGGTGCACTTGAAGTCCCGCAGCAGCTGGTCGTAGGCAGCGGCCTCCTCCAGCGGGTTGAGCTGTGCCCGGTGCAGGTTCTCCAGGAGGGCGTCCAGCAGCAGCTTGTCGTCCTCGGTGGCCCGGACGATCGCGGGGATCGCCTCCAGGCCGGCCTCACGACAGGCGCGCCACCGACGCTCCCCCATGATCAGCTCATAGCGGTCGGCCGAGAGGCGACGCACCACCACCGGCTGGAGCAGCCCCACCTCCTTGATCGAGGTGACCAGCTCGGCAAGGGCGTCCTCGTCGAAGACCTCCCGCGGCTGCCGCGGGTTGGGCGTGATGGCGTCCAGCGGCAGCTCGGCGAAGTGCGCACTCGTCGTCTCCGGGAGCGGGCTCTCCTCCTCGACCACCGCGGGCTGCGCCGCCTGGCCGGCGACCGGACGGCGTTCCCGCTCCGACGCGGTGGGCACCGCGACGCCACGCTCCGCCGTCAGCACGGGCACCGCGCTGGGCGACACCGACGGTCCCTTGCCGCCCTCGGGCGCCTGCTCCTCGGAGCTCCTGGGCGCGGCCGGGATCAGCGCGCCCAGCCCTCGACCCAGCCCTCTACGTCGCTCGCTCACTGAGTCCCCTCCACCGGGTTGTGCTGTTCCTGCTGCGGGATCGCGCCACGCAGCGCGATCTCCCGGGCCGCCTCCAGGTAGGACAGCGAACCACTGGAGCCCGGGTCATAGGTGAGGACCGTCTGCCCATAGCTGGGGGCCTCGGAGATGCGGACCGAACGCGGGATGTTGGTCCGGAGCACCTCGTTACCGAAGTGACCGCGCACCTCGTCGGCCACCTGAGAGGCGAGCCGCGTCCGCCCGTCGTACATGGTCAGCAGAATCGTCGACACATGCAGCTTGGGATTGAGATGGCCCCGCACCAGCTCGACGTTGCGGAGCAGCTGCCCCAGGCCTTCCAGCGCGTAGTACTCGCACTGGATCGGGATGACCACCTCGGCGCCGGCGACCAGGGCGTTGACGGTCAACAGCCCCAGCGAGGGCGGGCAGTCGATCAGCACATAGTCCAGCGGCTGTTCGTAGTCGCTGATGGCGCGCTGCAGCCGGCTCTCCCGGGCCACCAGGGAGACCAGCTCGATCTCGGCGCCGGCCAGGTCGATGGTGGCGGGAGCACAGAAGAGCCCTTCGACATCACGCACCGGCTGCACCACATCGGAGAGCGGCTTGCTCTCCACCAACACGTCGTAGATCGACGGGACATCGGCGTGGTGGTCGATGCCGAGCGCCGTCGAGGCGTTGCCCTGCGGGTCGAGGTCGATCACCAGCACCCGGGCCCCGTGGAGCGCGAGTGAAGCCGCCAGATTGACGGTGGTGGTGGTCTTCCCGACGCCGCCCTTCTGGTTGGCGACCACCATGATCCGCGTCTCGGCCGGCCGGGGCAGGGCCGCTCCCGAGAGGTGCATGGCCGCGATGGCCTGTTGCGCCGCCCGGGCAACCGGGGCGCCCGCGACCGGCGATGGCGCGGTGGTCCCCATATCAACGGCACCACCAGGCGCGTCCGTCGGTTCGGACCGGGGGCCCGGGACCGGATCGGCCGTCGGCCCAGCAGTGTTGGCGTCGGACCGCAATGGTTCACTCTCCTCGACACGCACAGCCTCTGTGGAGTCAAAGCCTGCCATGTCCTGGGGGTCGTGAACCAGCGAGGACCGCTTAGCTGTGGATGACTGGCCGTCTGTGGATACCTGCGACCCACTTTGGAGTGACATTCGGGGACGACGGGTGCGCGGCTCGGCGGTCGCGCGCCCACGGCTGATGATTCCCTGAAGCAGCGAGCGGCGTTTCACGTGAAACACGATGCCCAGCGAGATCAGCTGTCCCCGGCAGGACACTCCGCCGGGGACAGATTGAGCGCCATGACGGCCGCTTCGGCCGAACGCCCCCGCCTCCAGGAGCTCAGGGCTCGCGGCGGCGGGGGCGCTCAGGAAGTCATCGGGGACGCGTTCAGCGCCGCGGCCGGCGGGTGGCTCCGCCCCTTCGTGCCGCCTTGGCTCGCTTCGCGGCGAACCGCACCCCACCGGGGCTCTCTCCGACCTCGACCCGCACCACCGTGGACGGCGGATCGACCACGCCGACTCCCGCGTGGAGCACGGAGCCGCGCACCACACCGAGCTTGGCCAGCGCGCCACGGGCCGCCTTCAGCTCCTCCTCGGCCGTCTCCCCCTTGAGCGCCAGCATCTCCCCGTAGGGCCGGAGCAGCGGAACGCCCCACCCCGCGAGCCGGTCCAGGGGAGCGACCGCCCGGGCCGTCACCACATGGACCGGGGTGAAGGTGGGGAGTACCTCCTCCGCCCGCCCTCGGAGCACGGTGACGCCGTCCTCCAGGCCGAGCAGCTCGACCACCTCGCTCAGGAAGTTGGTCCGCCGCAGCAGGGGCTCCAGCAGGGTGATCCCGAGGTCCGGCCGAACCAGCGCGAGCGGAATGCCGGGCAGCCCGGCCCCCGAGCCCACATCGCAGACCGTGACCCCCTCGGGCACCACCTCGGCGAGGACCGCGCAGTTCAGCAGGTGACGCTCCCAGAGCCGCGGCACCTCGCGAGGGCCGATCAGCCCCCGGCGGACGCCGATGTCGGCGAGCAGCTCGGCGTAGCGAACGGCGTCGCCGAGCCGGTCGCCGAACACCTCGTGGGCCGCCTCCGGCGGCTCGGGAAGCGCCGCCGCGGGGGCGCGGTCCTCACTCACGGCAGGACGACCACGCGCCGCTGCGGCTCCTCGCCCTCGGACTCACTCCGAAGCCCGGCCGCCGCCACCGCGTCGTGTACCACCTTGCGCTCGAAGGGCGTCATGGGCTGGAGCTTCACCGGCTCACCGGAGTCCTTGGCCTGCTGGGCGGCCTCGGTGCCCAGCGTGGTCAGCTTCTCGCGCTTACGGGCCCGGAAGCCGGAGACGTCCAGCATCAGGCGGCTGCGCTCGCCGGTCTCCCGGTGCACCGCGAGCCGGGTCAGCTCCTGGAGCGCCTCCAGCACCTCGCCCTCCCGGCCCACCAGCTTCTGCAGGTCACGGGAGGTCCCCTCGGAGATGATCGACACCGCCGCCCGGTCGCCCTCCACGTCCATGTCGATATCGCCGTCCAGGTCGGCGATGTCGAGGAGCCCCTCCAGGTAGTCGGCCGCGATATCGCCCTCCGTCTCCAGGCGGGTCAGCTCGTCGGTCTCCTCGGCAGCGGCTGAGGTGGTGTCCGTCACGGGTGAGGCTCCTTCTACTTCTTGCTCTTGGCGGACGGCTTGGGCTTGCGGGCCTGGGACTTCTTGGCCTGCTGCCCCCGCTGCTTCTTCTGGGGCTGGGAACCGCTGGACTTCTTGGCCTGAGCGTCACCGGACCCGGCGTTCTGCCCCGGCTTGTCGAGCCGGGAGCCCTGCTCGGGCTTCTCCAGCCGGGACGAGGAGGCCGCCTGCTTCTTGGCCTGCGGCTGGCCGCCCGTCTGGCGCTGGGACTTGGTCTGCCGCTTGGGCTGGCTGCGCGCGGTGCGGGGGCCCTCGGCGGTCTTCTTGGCGGCCTCGGTCTCCTCCTGGGGGAGCTTGCCCTTCTTGCGGAGCCGCTCCTGCCGCGCCTGGTAGGCCAGGCTGCCCGGGGTGGGGTTCCGGGTGATCACGTACATCTGCTGCCCCAGCGTCCAGACGTTGGTGGTCAGCCAGTAGATCAGCACACCCACGGGGAAGTTGACGCCGAAGACGGCGAACATGATCGGGAAGATGTACATCAACATCTTCTGCTGGTTCATGAACGGCGTCTTGACCGTGAGGTCGACGTTCTTCGTCATCATCTGGCGCTGAGTGAAGAACTGCGACGCCGACATCAGCACGATCATGATGATGGTGACGATGCGGACGTTGCCCTGCGAGGCGCCCAGCTCGGCAACCTTGTCCACGCTGTCCATGAACCGGGTGGCGATCGGCGCGCCGAAGATCGTGGCCTCACGCGCGGACTCGACCTGCTCGTTGGTGAGCACGCCGACCTTGTTGTTGCTGGCGATGTGGTTCAGCACCTGGAAGAGCGCGATGAAGAACGGGGACTGCGCCAGGATCGGCAGACAGCTGGCGAGCGGGTTGGTGCCCGTCTCCCGGTACAGCTTCATCATCTCTTCGGACTGACGCTGCCGGTCGTTCTTGTAGCGCTCCTGGATCTTCTTCATCCGGGGCTGGAGCGCCTGCATGTTGCGCGTCGCCTTGATCTGCTTCACGAAGAGCGGGATCAGGGCGATCCGGATCACGACCACCAGGGAGACGATCGAGAGCCCCCACGCCCAGCCACTGTCCTCGTCGAAGATCAGGCTGTAGAGGCTGTGGAACTGAACGACGATCCACGAAACGGCGATATAGAGAGGAGTGAGGATCGTATTGATCGTGTCCACAGATCAGGCTCCTTGGGCATTGTTGGGGGCACCCCCGGGAGAGGCGGGGTTGAGCGACCGGTGCCGTAGGCGGTCACGCAGTGACTGGTGCCAGACTGGGCGCTTGCGCGGCGGGACGTGGTCGACCCCGCCGGGCGACCAGGGGTTGCACCGCAGGATGCGCCAGGCGGTCAGGACCGTCCCCTTCACCGCGCCGTGCCGGTCAATGGCGCCGTATCCGTAGTGAGAGCACGACGGATAGTAACGGCACACCGGGCCGAGAAGCGGGCTGATGGTCCACTGATACAGCTTGATCAGCAGCAGCAGCGGGTACTTCATCCGCGTACCCCTCCCAGTAGCCGCTCCAGTGCGGCGTCCAGCTCCCGGGCCAGCTGCTCGGACGCGACGGACTCCGCGCCGGGCAGGGCCCGCACGACGACCAGGCTACCGGCGGGCAACGCGGCCAGCCGTGCCCGGACCAGGTGGCGCAGCCGGCGCTGCACCCGGTGCCGGACCACCGCGTTGCCGATGGCCTTGCTGACGACGAAACCCGCACGTGGCGGAGGAGGGGTCTCCTCCGCCACGTGCGGGTCCGTGCCATCACGCAGATGGACGACGAGATGGGGGCGCCCAGCCCTGCGGCCTCGGCGCATCGCGGTCGCGAAGTCCTCGCGTCGCCTCAGTCGGTTCTCCGAGGACAGCACCGCATGGACCTGTGGTCGCTAAGACTCAGGCCGAAAGACGGCCGCGGCCCTTGGCACGACGGTTGGCGATGATGGCGCGGCCGGCACGCGTCCGCATCCGCAGCCGGAAGCCGTGGGTCTTGGCCCTGCGCCGGTTGTTCGGCTGGAAAGTGCGCTTGCTCACTCGGGGACTCCAGAGATCTTCGGTGTTTCGGCACAGGACGGCCGAGACAAGTTTGTGGACCGTCGTTGGCTGTCACCGTGCGCCCGCGAGGGCAGCGCAACGCCCGAGTCAGCCGCTCAACACCTCTGTACCGAGGCGGGCCATCGGAGGCAGGCGGCAGCAGCCATCGACGACTCGACCTGGCAACGGTACGCGCGAGGCCAGCCACAGGTCAAACTCAGACGGCGCACCCTTGTACACAGCCTGTGGACAACGACTTGATGCGCGGACCTCGCGCTGACTAACGTGGCTGAACTCGGAATCTTTCCCGACCGCCCCCGGCGTCACACCCTCAGGTGCCCGCCAACGCCAGCGCCACCCCTGCGAGTGAGAGAGCGTGCCCCGTGGCTGACCTTCCAGCGGACCTTGCAGCGGTCTGGCCCCGGGCTCTGACGACGATGCTCTCCGACGGCCAACGCCTGGAGTCCAAGGATCACCGCTGGCTCCAGGACTGTCAGCCACTCGCCCTGGTCTCCGGCACCGCGCTGCTCGGCGTGCCGAACGAGTACGCGAAAAACGTGCTGGAGGGCCGGCTGGCCCCGCTGATCAGTGAGGCGCTGAGTCGGGAGTGCGGCCAGCCGGTCCGGCTGGCCATCACCGTCACCGCGCCGCCCGCCGAGCCGGCGCCGTCCGCGCCCGAGCCGTCGTCCGCCACCGAGCCGCCGGCGGACGACGGCTACGCCGGCGGCAACGGCTACGGCGAGCGCGGCGCCGGGCTGCCCGAGGTCCGGCCGGTCTACCCCGACCGGCACCAGCCGCCGCTCCAGGAGAGCCCGCAGTGGCGCCAGCCCCGCGGCGACTACCCGGCCTACGGCAGGTCCGACGGCTACTCCCCCGGCTACGCCGAACAGGGATACGGCGAACGGGGCTTCGGCGACCAGCACTACCAGGAACAGCGCTACGGCGAACGTGCCTACGGCGGCGAGCCGCGCTATCCGGAGCAGCGGTACGGCCGTTACGAGCCGGGCGGGCAGCCCGGCGGCTCGTCGGGTGCCCCCGGAACGCCGGGGTCGGCCGGTGCGCCCCAGGGCGCCGGCCCGTCGGCCGGCGGGCCGGCGTCGCCCGGCTCGGGCGCGGGCGGCAGCGGCCCCGGAACGGGGGAGCCGACCGCCCGGCTGAACCCGAAGTACCTCTTCGACACCTTCGTGATCGGCGCCTCCAACCGCTTCGCCCACGCGGCGGCGGTGGCGGTCGCCGAGGCGCCGGCCAAGGCGTACAACCCGCTCTTCATCTACGGCGAGTCCGGCCTGGGCAAGACCCACCTGCTGCACGCCATCGGGCACTACGCCCGCAGCCTCTACCCCGGCACCCGGGTGCGCTACGTCAGCTCCGAGGAGTTCACCAACGAGTTCATCAACTCCATCCGGGACGGCAAGGCGGACGCGTTCCGCAAGCGGTACCGGGACATGGACATCCTGCTGGTGGACGACGTGCAGTTCCTCGCCAGCAAGGAGTCGACGCAGGAGGAGTTCTTCCACACCTTCAACACCCTGCACAACGCGAACAAGCAGATCGTGCTCTCCTCCGACCGGCCGCCGAAGCAGCTGATCACCCTGGAGGACCGGCTCCGCAACCGCTTCGAGTGGGGGCTGATCACCGACGTCCAGCCGCCCGAGCTGGAGACCAGGATCGCGATCCTGCGGAAGAAGGCCGTGCAGGAGCAGTTGAACGCGCCGCCCGAGGTGCTGGAGTTCATCGCCTCCCGGATCTCCCGCAACATCCGGGAGCTGGAGGGCGCGTTGATCCGGGTCACCGCCTTCGCCAGCCTCAACCGGCAGCCGGTGGACCTGGGGTTGACGGAGATCGTCCTCAAGGACCTGATCCCCGGCGGCGAGGACGCCACCCCGGACATCACGGCCGACGCCATCACCTCGGCCGTCGCCGACTACTTCGGACTGACCATCGAGGACCTGGCCGGCTCGTCCCGGAGCCGCATCCTGGTCACCGCGCGACAGATCGCGATGTACCTGTGTCGCGAGCTGACCGATCTGTCACTGCCCAAGATCGGCCAGCACTTCGGCGGCCGGGACCACACCACGGTGATGCACGCGGACCGCAAGATCCGGGCCCTGATGGCCGAGCGGCGCTCCATCTACAACCAGGTCACGGAGCTGACCAACCGCATCAAGAACGGCTGACGCCGCCCGTCCCGGCCCGCACCGCGCCGGCTCTCCCCAAGCCCCACCCCGTCGCCCCGCGCGCCCGCACGGGGCGCTCCGGCGTGCCCGCGCGCCGATGTCGCTCCCCGAGCCCGCCCCGCGTCCGGTCGCCGGCGTCGCGCACCTCGCCCGAGCACCCCGTGGAACGCCACCCAGCGTGTCCGCTCGGCGGCCGCCCGGGAGCCGCGCGCCCCGCCGCCGGCCGGTCCCGGCCCGGCGTCCACCGTCCTCGGACCGCGGGCGCTGTTCGATTAGCGATCTGGGCCACCGCGTTTTCCCGGGTTTCCCACAGGTTGGGCCTGTTGTGGTCGTCCACACCCTGTGGGGTTGGCGTGTCGTCCAGAACTCCGTCCACAGGCTGCCGGTCAACGGGACGCCGTCGCAGGTCAGATGCCTGTGGATGTGTGGAAGAAGGTTATCCACAGACTGTGGACACCGCTCCCGGGCGCGAACCGGCGTCGGACGTTGTCCACCGTCGAGGACCAGCTACCCACAGGAAACGGGTAGTTGTACACAGGCAATCCACAGGTTTATCCACTGTTCGGCAACCTAACGCGCCGCGTCACCGGGTCGAGTGAATCAGGTCACAGGAAGCGGCCGGGAAGCCTGTGGGTAACCGCTCGGAAACTGGGGATGGAGCTGTGGGGAACTCGGGGTCCGCTGTGGACGGCCTGTGCACAACTGATCGCTGTCCACAGGAGGGGCCGCGTCATCCACCGCTCCACCCACAGGGCCTGTGTATAAAAAACCGGGTCTGACCAGGGGAATTGGAGTTATCCACGGTTTCCACAGGCCCTACTACTACCACTACGGATATAAGCCGGGAGACTCGATTCGAAGTGGGGGCTGTGCACAACTCGGCCCTGACCGGTCCTACCCGGCGCGCCTCGATTTGACTCGCCCCAGCCCCTACTGTCGGTGGCGTGCGTCAGACTGGTGGCTCGACAGGAGCCAGCGACGACGAGCGGCCAGCAACAGCGGGAGGCGGCTGAAGTGAAGATCCGGGTGGAACGCGATGTGCTCGCGGAGGCGGTGGCGTGGGCCGCCCGCAGCCTGCCGGCCCGGCCTCCGGTGCCGGTGCTCGCGGGCCTGCTGCTGAAGGCCGAGGAGGGGGCGTTGAGCCTCTCCGGCTTCGACTACGAGGTCTCCGCGCGGGTCTCGGTCGAGGTCGACGTGGAGGACGAGGGGACGGTGCTGGTCTCCGGGCGGCTGCTGGCGGACATCTGCCGCTCGCTGCCGAACCGGCCGGTGGAGATCTCCTCGGACGGGGTCCGGGTCACGGTCGTCTGCGGCTCCTCCCGGTTCACCCTCCACACCCTCCCGGTGGAGGAGTACCCGGCACTGCCCCAGATGCCGACGGCCACCGGCACGGTCTCGGCCGAGGTCTTCGCCTCCGCCGTCTCCCAGGTGGCCATCGCCGCCGGCCGGGACGACACGCTGCCGGTGCTGACCGGGGTGCGGGTCGAGATCGAGGGCGACACGGTCACCCTGGCCTCCACCGACCGGTACCGCTTCGCGGTGCGGGAGTTCCTGTGGAAGCCCGAGGTCGCGGACATCTCCGCGGTGGCCCTGGTGCCGGCCAAGACGCTGCTGGACACGGCGAAGTCGCTCAGCGGCGGCGACGCTGTCGCCCTGGCGCTCTCCGGCTCCGGCGCGGGCGAGGGCCTGATCGGCTTCGAGGGCGCCGGCCGGCGCACCACCACCCGGCTGCTGGAGGGCGACCTCCCGAAGTACCGCACGCTCTTCCCCACCGAGTTCAACTCGGTGGCCGTGATCGAGACGGCCCCGTTCGTCGAGGCGGTCAAGCGGGTGGCGCTGGTCGCCGAGCGGAACACCCCGGTCCGGCTCAACTTCGAGCAGGGCGTGCTGATCCTGGAGGCCGGCTCCAGCGACGACGCACAGGCGGTGGAGCGGGTCGACTGCCAGCTGGAGGGCGACGACATCTCGATCGCCTTCAACCCCGGCTTCCTGCTGGAGGGGCTCAGCGCGATCGACTCCCCGGTGGCCCAGCTCTCCTTCACCACCTCGACCAAGCCCGCGCTGCTCAGCGGCCGGCCCGCGGTGGACGCCGAGGCGGACGAGAGCTACAAGTACCTGATCATGCCGGTGCGGTTGAGCGGCTGAGTCGTCGGCGTGGCCGCCGGGTCCTCCCGGCGGCCACGGTGCTGATCTGCGCTTTTGAGCGCCCGACCCCGCAGTTGTGCGGATGGGGTCGGGCGTAGGCTCGGCCTCAGGTACAACGCTACGAAGGAGTTCCTGATGGAGCTGGGTCTCGTCGGTCTCGGCAAGATGGGCGGCAACATGCGCGAGCGCATTCGCCGTGCCGGTCACACGGTCGTGGGGTACGCCCCCGACACGGAGACCGCCGATGTGCACAGCCTGCGGGAGCTGGTGGACGCCCTGGCCGCGCCCCGGGTGGTGTGGCTGATGGTTCCCGCCGGTGCGGCGACCCAGTCGGTGGTGAACGAGCTGGGCGAGCTGCTCTCCCCCGGTGACGTGGTGGTCGACGGGGGGAACTCCCGTTGGACGGACGACGCCCGGCACGCCGAGGAGTTGTCCACCCGGGGCATCGGCTTTGTGGACTGCGGTGTCTCCGGCGGCGTCTGGGGCCTGGAGAACGGCTACGCCCTGATGTACGGCGGCGAGGCCGAGCACGTGGCGCGGGTGCAGCCGATCTTCGACGCGTTGAAGCCGGCCGGCGACGCCGGCGCGGTGCACGCCGGGAAGGTGGGCGCCGGGCACTTCGCGAAGATGGTGCACAACGGCATCGAGTACGCCATGATGCAGGCCTTCGCCGAGGGCTGGGAGCTGCTGGAGGCCGCCGAGGAGGTCACCGACGTCCGCGAGGTGTTCCGCTCCTGGCAGGAGGGCACGGTCATCCGGTCCTGGCTGCTGGACCTGGCGGTCCGGGCGCTCGACGACGACGAGCACCTGGAGCTGCTGCGGGGCTACGCGGCGGACTCCGGCGAGGGGCGCTGGACGGTGGAGGCCGCGATCGACCACGCGGTGCCGCTGCCGGCGATCACCGCCTCGCTGTTCGCGCGGTTCTCCTCCCGGCAGGAGGACTCGCCGCAGATGAAGATGATCGCCGCGCTGCGGAACCAGTTCGGCGGGCACGCCGTGCAGAGCTCCTCGTAACGGACGTGCCCAGGAGCGAATCGATCGGGGAGGTTGGGCCACCGCCGTGCATCTGACCCATCTGTCGCTGGCCGACTTCCGGTCCTATCCCCGCGCCGAGGTGGTCCTCGGCCCGGGCGTCTCCGCCTTCCTCGGGCCGAACGGGCAGGGCAAGACCAACCTGGTCGAGGCGGTCGGCTATCTCGCGACGCTGGCCAGCCACCGGGTGGCGTCCGACGCCCCGCTGGTGCGGATGGGCGCGGAGCGGGCGGTGCTGCGGGCCCAGGTCCGGGAGGGCGAGCGGCAGCAGCTGGTGGAGCTGGAGTTGAACCCGGGCCGTGCCAACCGGGCCCGGCTCAACCGGTCCACCCAGGTGCGGCCGCGCGATCTGCTGGGCATCGTGCGCACCGTGCTCTTCGCGCCCGAGGACCTGCGGCTGGTGAAGGGCGACCCGGGGGAACGGCGCAGATTCCTGGACGAGTTGGTGACCGCCCGGGTGCCCCGGATGGCCGGGGTGCGGGCCGAGTACGAGCGGGTGCTCAAGCAGCGGAACACGCTGTTGAAGTCGGCGGCGATGGCCAGGCGGCACGGCGGTCGTGGGATGGACCTGTCCACCTTGGACGTCTGGGACCAGCATCTGGCGGGCGTGGGCGCGGAGTTGGTGGCGCAGCGGCTCGCCCTGCTGGAGGGCCTGCGGCCGTTGGCCGACAAGGCGTACGACGAGGTGGCGCCCGGCGGCGGGCCGGTGGCGCTGGAGTACCGGGGCTCGGCCGGCGAGGAGTCGGCCGGCCCGGTCGGCCGGGAGGGCTACACCGCCCTGCTCGCGGAGGCGTTGACACGCTCCAGGCCGCGGGAGATCGAGCGCGGGGTGACGCTGGTGGGCCCGCACCGGGACGAGCTGCTGCTGGGGTTGGGGGAGTTGCCGGCGAAGGGCTACGCCAGTCACGGCGAGTCCTGGTCGTTGGCGTTGGCGCTGCGGCTGGCCTCCTACGAGCTGCTGCGGGACGAGGGTCCCGAGCCGATCCTGATCCTGGACGACGTGTTCGCCGAGCTGGACGCCAGGCGCCGGCACCGGCTGGCCGAGTTGGTGGCCTCGGCGGAGCAGGTGCTGGTGACGGCCGCGGTGCCGGAGGACGTGCCCGAGGTGCTGGCCGGCGCCCGTTACACCGTCGCCGAGGGGCAGGTCTCCCATGTCGAGGGGGAGTGACCGGGGCGCCGGCGGTCCCTCGCCGGTGGCCGGTGGGCCGGCCCCGGCGCGGTTGCCCGAGGACGGCGGTCGGGCCGGCGGGGCGGCCGAGGTGTCGCAGGGGTCCGCGGGGTCTCAGGGGCCCGAGGTGTCCGGGGTGGATCTGGCCCGGGTCGCGCTGCGCGCGGCGAAGGAGCGCGCGCGGGAGCGCGGCGCCCTCGTGTCGCAGCGTCGGGACGCGCGCCGCGGGGGGCTGCGCTCCGGGGCGCGCGCCGGCGGTCGGGACCCGTTGCCGCTGGGCGCGGCCGTCGCCCGGCTCTCCGTCGAGCGGGGCTGGGAGATGCCGCTGGCGGTCGGCGGAGTGCTCGGCCGGTGGCCGGAGTTGGTGGGGCCCGAGGTGGCGCAGCACTGCGCGCCGGAGAGCTACGACGAGGAGAGCCGGGTGCTGACGGTGCGCTGCGACGCCACCGCCTGGGCCACTCAGCTGCGGTTGTTGGCTCCCCAGCTGCTGGCTCGGCTGAACGCCGATCTCGGCCAGGGCACGGTCAAGTTGATCAAGGTGCTGGGTCCGGCGTCCCCGGTGCGGCGCCCGGGACGGCTGCGCGCTCCCGGGTCGCGAGGGCCTGGTGACACCTACGGGTAACGTTGGGCGGCGGTGATCCGAAGTGATCCCGGTCACGTCCTGTGAGGTTGACAGGTGGAAGCGCTGAGCGCCGTTGTGAACGGATCAGGGGCCCCGGTCACATATGGGGAGTCGATGGAGGCCGGTTGAGGGCGGCACATGCGGGCTGAGAGCCCCGCAAACCGTCATTACGGTTGGCGCTAGCGGTAGACTGGCGGCAACCGCCCCGTTGCGGACCATGTCGAACGACGCAGCCGCTCCCGAGAGCCGGAGTTGGCTCGTGCTGTGCCAGAAAGGGCGCTTCGTGGCCGATTCCGGCGATGCCAACAACAACACTCCGTCCGCCGCCGATTCGACGGACGCACCCGTCTCCTACGACGCCAGCGCGATCACCGTGCTGGAGGGGCTGGACGCGGTCCGCAAGCGACCGGGCATGTACATCGGGTCCACCGGTGAGCGCGGCCTGCACCACCTGGTCTCCGAGGTCGTGGACAACTCCGTGGACGAGGCCCTGGCCGGCCACGCGGACCGGATCGACGTGACCATCCTGGCCGACGGCGGGGTGCGGGTCATCGACAACGGGCGCGGTATCCCGGTGGACATGGTGCCGTCCGAGGGCAAGCCGGCGGTCGAGGTGGTGCTCACGGTGCTGCACGCCGGCGGCAAGTTCGGCGGCGGCGGGTACGCGGTCTCCGGCGGTCTGCACGGCGTGGGCGTCTCCGTGGTCAACGCGCTCTCCACCCAGGTCGCCGTCGAGGTCAAGCGGGACGGCTACCGCTGGACGCAGGAGTACGAGCAGGGCGTGCCGACGGCGCCGCTGGCGCGGAACGAGGAGACCGGGGAGACCGGGACCACCGTCACCTTCTGGGCCGACGGGGACATCTTCGAGACCACCGACTACTCCTTCGAGACCCTGGCCCGCCGCTTCCAGGAGATGGCCTTCCTCAACCGCGGCCTGACCATCAGCCTCACCGACGAGCGGGCCGCGGCCAAGCAGACCTCGGGCGCCGACTCGGCGGCGCCGGCCGACGACGGCCAGCCGCGGACGGTGACGTACCACTACGAGGGCGGCATCGCCGACTTCGTCCGCCACCTCAACTCCCGCAAGGGCGAGCCGGTGCACGCCTCGGTGATCGAGATCGAGTCCGAGGACGTCGAGCGGCGGATCTCCGTCGAGCTGGCGATGCAGTGGAACACGCAGTTCAGCGAGGGCGTCTACAGCTTCGCGAACACGATCCACACGCACGAGGGCGGCACCCACGAGGAGGGCTTCCGGGCGGCGCTCACCGCCCTGGTGAACAAGTACGCCAGGGAGAAGAAGCTGCTGCGCGAGAAGGACGACAACCTCGCCGGCGAGGACATCAGGGAGGGCCTGACCGCGATCATCTCGGTCAAGCTGGGCGAGCCGCAGTTCGAGGGCCAGACCAAGACCAAGCTGGGCAACACCGAGGCCAAGACCTTTGTCCAGAAGATCGTCTACGAGCACTTCTCGGACTGGCTTGACCGGAACCCGACCGAGGCGGCGGACATCATCCGCAAGGCCATCCAGGCCGCGACGGCCCGGGTCGCCGCCCGCAAGGCCCGTGACCTGACCCGCCGCAAGGGCCTGCTGGAGACGGCCTCGCTGCCCGGCAAGCTCAGCGACTGCCAGTCGAACGACGCCACCAAGAGCGAGATCTTCATCGTCGAGGGCGACTCGGCCGGCGGCAGCGCCAAGTCCGGCCGGGACCCGCAGTACCAGGCGATCCTGCCGATCCGCGGCAAGATCCTCAACGTGGAGAAGGCCCGGATCGACAAGGTGTTGCAGAACACCGAGGTCCAGGCGCTGATCTCGGCCTTCGGGACCGGCATCCACGAGGACTTCGACATCGCCAAGCTCCGCTACCACAAGATCATCTTGATGGCGGACGCCGACGTCGACGGGCAGCACATCAACACCCTGCTGCTCACCCTGCTGTTCCGCTTCATGCGCCCGCTGGTCGAGGCCGGCCACGTCTACCTCTCCCAGCCCCCGCTGTACAAGATCAAGTGGGGCCGGGACGAGTTCGAGTACGCCTACTCGGACCGCGAGCGCGACAGCCTGATCCGGCTGGGCCGGGAGCGCGGCAAGCGGATCAAGGAGGACTCGATCCAGCGGTTCAAGGGCCTGGGCGAGATGAACGCCGAGGAACTGCGGATCACCACCATGGACATGGCCCACCGGGTGCTGCGCCTGGTCACGCTGGACGACGCGGCCGCCGCCGACGACCTGTTCTCGATCCTGATGGGCGAGGACGTGGAGGCGCGGCGCTCGTTCATCCAGCGCAATGCCAAGGACGTTCGGTTCCTGGACATCTGACGCCGGCCATCCGGCCCATCCCCGCTGTTTGAAAGGAATCGACCCACAGCATGGCCGACGAGAACCCCCCCACCCCGCCGAACCCCGAGGCCGCCGCGACCGGCGCGCTGCGGATCATGCCGGTGACGCTCGAAACCGAGATGCAGCGCTCCTATCTCGACTACGCGATGAGCGTGATCGTCTCCCGGGCGCTGCCCGACGTGCGCGACGGGCTCAAGCCGGTGCACCGGCGCGTGCTCTACGCCATGTACGACGGCGGGTACCGCCCGGAGCGCGGGTACTACAAGTGCGCCCGCGTGGTGGGCGACGTGATGGGCACCTACCACCCGCACGGCGACACCTCGATCTACGACGCCCTGGTGCGGCTGGCGCAGTCCTGGTCGATGCGGATGCCGCTGGTCGACTCCAACGGGAACTTCGGCTCCCCCGGCAACGACCCGGCCGCCGCGATGCGGTACACCGAGTGCCGGCTGGCGCCGCTGGCCATGGAGACGCTCCGGGACATCGACGAGGAGACCGTCGACTTCCAGGACAACTACGACGGCCGGAACCAGGAGCCGACGGTGCTGCCGTCGCGCTTCCCCAACCTGCTGGTCAACGGCTCGGCCGGGATCGCGGTCGGGATGGCGACCAACATCCCCTCGCACAACCTGCGCGAGGTGGCGGCCGGCGCCCAGTGGTACCTGGAGCACCCGGACGCCGAGCCGGACGAGCTGCTGGACGCGCTGATCGAGCGGATCAAGGGCCCCGACTTCCCGACCGGCGCGCTGGTGGTCGGCCGCAAGGGCATCGAGGAGGCGTACCGCACCGGGCGCGGCTCCATCACCATGCGGGCCGTGGTCGAGGTGGAGGAGATCCAGGGCCGGCAGTGCCTGGTGGTCACCGAACTGCCCTACCAGGTGAACCCGGACAACCTCGCGCAGAAGATCGCGGAACTGGTCAAGGACGGTCGGGTCAGCGGCATCGCCGACGTCCGCGACGAGACCTCGTCGCGCACCGGCCAGCGCCTGGTCATCGTGCTCAAGCGGGACGCCGTCGCCAAGGTCGTCCTCAACAACCTCTACAAGCACACCGACCTCCAGACCAACTTCGGCGCCAACATGCTGGCCCTGGTCGACGGCGTGCCGCGCACCCTCTCGCTGGACGCCTTCATCCGCTGCTGGGTGGCGCACCAGATCGACGTCGTGGTCCGGCGCACCCGCTACCGGCTGCGCAAGGCCGAGGAGCGGGCGCACATCCTGCGCGGCCTGCTGGCCGCGCTGGACGCCATCGACGAGGTCATCGCGCTGATCCGGCGCAGCGAGACGGTCGACGTGGCGCGGCAGGGCCTGATGGGGCTGCTGAGCATCGACGAGATCCAGGCCAACGCGATCCTGGAGATGCAGCTCCGCCGGCTGGCCGCCCTGGAGCACCAGAAGATCACCGCCGAGCGGAACGAGCTGGAGGCGCGGATCCGCGAGTACAACGCGATCCTGGCCTCGCCGGAGCGGCAGCGGCAGATCATCGGTGAGGAGCTGGCCGCGATCGTCGAGAAGTACGGCGACGACCGGCGGACCAAGCTGGTGCCCTTCGAGGGCGACATGTCCATCGAGGACCTGATCGCCGAAGAGGACATCGTGGTCACCATCACCCGCGGTGGCTACGTGAAGCGCACCAAGACCGACGACTACCGGGCACAGAAGCGCGGCGGCAAGGGCGTGCGCGGCACCAAGCTGCGCGAGGACGACATCGTCGACCACTTCTTCGTCTCCACCACCCACCACTGGCTGCTCTTCTTCACCAACAAGGGGCGGGTCTACCGGGCCAAGGCGTACGAGCTGCCGGACGCCGGCCGGGAGGCGCGCGGACAGCACGTGGCCAACCTGCTGGCCTTCCAGCCGGACGAGGAGATCGCGGAGATCCTCGCCATCCGGGACTACGAGGCGGCGCCGTACCTGGTGCTGGCCACCAAGTCCGGGCTGGTCAAGAAGACCGCGCTCAAGGACTACGACTCCCCCAGGTCCGGCGGCGTCATCGCGATCAACCTGCGGGAGATGACGGACGGCGGGGACGACGAACTGATCGGCGCCGAGCTGGTCTCGCCCGACGACGATCTCCTGCTGATCAGCAAGAAGGCACAGTCGATCAGGTTCACCGCCACCGACGACTCGCTGCGCCCGATGGGCCGGGCGACCTCGGGCGTGAAGGGGATGAGCTTCCGCGAGGACGACGAGCTGCTCTCGATGAACGTGGTCCGCGCCGGCACCTACGTCTTCACCGCGACCGACGGCGGCTACGCCAAGCGGACCCCGGTGGACGAGTACCGGGTGCAGGGCCGGGGCGGGCTCGGTATCAAGGCCGCCAAGATCGTCGAGGACCGCGGTTCGCTGGTCGGCGCCCTGGTGGTCGAGGCCACCGACGAGATCCTGGCCATCACGCTGGGCGGTGGGGTGATCCGCACGCGGGTCAATGAGGTCCGGGAGACGGGCCGTGACACCATGGGCGTCCAGCTGATCAACCTGGGTAAGCGGGACGCCGTCGTGGGCATCGCGCGGAACGCCGAGGCTGGTCGGGAGGCCGAGGAAGTCGAGGCCGAGGACGTTGGGGCCGAGTCCACGGACGAGGCTCAGCCGGCGTCCGCCGAGGACTCGGCGGCCGCGGGCACCGAGGAGTAGAGCGTGAGTGGAGCCATGGGCGCCCAGGGTGGCGGGAGCGACGGCGTGCCGCGCGCTTCGGCGACCCCGCCCCCGGGCGGCCATGGCTCGGGCTCCGGGACGGCGCGCCCAGGGGCCAGGAATCCGCAAGCGACCCTTCCCATGGGGGAACGACGATGACCAGTGCCCGACCTGCGGACTCCTCACCGCCGCAGGGCCATTCGCAGGGCCAGGGGTACAGCACCCCGGAACAACAGCACTACCATCCGCCGCAGGCGTACCCGTCCCCGCCCGGGGCGGCGCCGTCCGTCGGCCAGCAGTCCGGCCAGCGCCGGGCCGGCGGGACGCAGGGCGGTGGCACCACCGGCGGCCAGGGCCCCCAGACGCAGGGCGGCGGCGTGCGCCGCCCGCGCACCGGGGCCCGCACGGTCCCCCGGGTCCGCAAGGCGCGGCTGCGGGTGGCCAAGGCCGACCCGTGGTCGGTCATGAAGGTCAGCTTCCTGCTCTCCATCGCCCTCGGCATCTGCACCGTGATCGCGGTGTCCGTGCTGTGGATGGTGATGGACGGCATGGGGGTCTTCTCCACCATCGGCGAAACGATCACCCAGGCCACCGAGACGGACAACGAGAACGGCTTCGACCTCGAGTCGTTCCTGTCGCTGCCCAGGGTGCTCGTCTTCACCTCGGTGATCGCCGTGATCGACGTGGTGCTGGCCACCGCGTTGGCCACGCTGGGGGCGTTCCTCTACAACCTCTCGGCCGGTTTCGTCGGGGGCGTCGAGGTCACGCTGGCCGAGGACGAGTGAGGCCGCTTTCCGATTTGGGCGTGGGGCCGGGCATACGCTAGCCTTGCCGTGCACGCGGGGCTATAGCTCAGATGGTTAGAGCGCATCCCTGATAAGGATGAGGCCACAGGTTCAAGTCCTGTTAGCCCCACCGCGTGGAGGCCCCGGTCGGAGACGACCGGGGCCTTCTGCGTGTCCCCGGGGCGCTCCCGTCGTGCGGCTCCCCGCCCCAACTCCCTTACGCTGACGACGTGTACGCCACGGGAGGGGACGCGAGCTGATGAAGCCGTTGAGGGCGGGGGACCCACGGAGACTGGGGGACTACCAACTGCTCGGCCGGCTGGGCGAGGGCGGCATGGGGGCCGTCTACCTCGCCAGGTCGAGCCGGGGCAGAACGGTCGCGGTCAAGCTGGTCCGGGGGGACGTGGCCGACGACCCGACCTTCCGGGAGCGGTTCGCCCGCGAGGTCGAGGCCACCCGGCGGGCCAGCGGCGAGTGGACCGCCGAGGTGCTGGACGCCGAGACCGACAGCGGGACGCCCTGGGTGGCGACCGACTACATACCCGGACCCTCGCTGCACGAGGTGGTCGAGACGCACGGCCCGCTGCCGGAGCGGAGCGTCCTGCTGCTGGCCGACGGGCTGGCCCGGGCGCTGCGGGACATCCACCGCGTCGGCCTGGTTCACCGGGACCTCAAGCCGTCCAACGTGATGGTCACCATGGAACGGCCCCGGGTGATCGACTTCGGCATCGCCCGGGCCGTCGGGTCGCTCGGTGGCACGCTCACCGGCACCGGCATGCTGGTCGGGTCGCCCGGCTTCATGTCGCCCGAGCAGTGCCGCGGCGAGGCCGTCACCGCGGCCAGCGACATCTTCACCCTGGGCGCCGTGCTGGCCTTCGCCGCCACCGGCCGCTCACCCTTCGGCGGCCGCGACACCTCGCCCCATGTGCTGCTGCTCCGCATCGTGCAGGGTGAGTTCGACCTGACCGGCCTGCCCGACGGGCTCCGCGCGCTGATCGAGTGGTGCCTCGCCCCGCGCCCGGCGGACCGGCCCACGGCCGACGCGGTCATCGAACGCACCGTCCCGCACCACGACGGCGAGGTCTGGCTGCCCGGCGCCCTGCTGGCCACGCTCGGCCAGCGGGCCATCGAGCTGCTCACCGCCGAGACCCCGGACGCCACCCCCACCCCGGCGCCGCCGGCGCCCACGCCGCTGCCCGGGCCGCCGCCAACCCCGTTGCCCACGCCGGCGCCAACCCCGTTGCCAGCAGCGGCGGTTCCTCCCACGCCGCTGCCCGGGCCGCCCCCGTCCCTGGCGCCGGCGCCCGCGCCGGCCCGCCGGCGCGCGCGGTGGCTGGCCGCCACCGCGGTCGCCGCCACGGTGGCGGTGGTGGCCACGCTGGCGGTCAGCCTCTCCGGCGGCGACGACGGCGACCCGTCGGCCGCGGACGGCGGGGCGACGGACGGCGAGGCCGTTGACGACGAGGCCCTCGACGACGAGGCGTTCGGCGAGGACCCGCGCAACCGCGACGTCGGCGCGGACATCGAGTTCTCCGAGGAGGAGCTACGGACCGAGTTCGGCTACTCCTACGTGGACGAGGGTGCCGACTACCTCGGCACCTGGGAGGGCACCTGGACGAGCGACCTGGAGGCCGGCCTCGGCGTCTTCGGCCGGCTGGTCGTCGAGGAGATGGACGGCGGGGTCGGCAGCGGCACCCTCCGACTGGCCAGGGCCGAGACCGGCTCCACCTGCGCGATCCGCTGGACCTCCGACCGCAGCGAGCGCGTCGACGAGCACCGTGCCGTCCGGGACACCGTGGTCGAGGTGGCGCACACCGTCCCGGCGGAGCACGAGGAACACTGCTGGCCGGTGGCGCACGCCCTGGTGCTCAGGCAGCACGAGGGGGAGCCGGAACCGGAGCTGATGTGGTGGGTGCCGAGCAGCGGCCAGTCCATCCGCATGACGCGGGCCCCGGACGTGGCGGAGCTCGGCTTCCCCCCGGTGACCGGCAACTGGGCCATCGAGCCGGCGGAGTTGGCCGCCCTGGGGGTGCCGACGGAGGGCACGGAGCCCTACCGGGTCACGATGCGCCCTGCCAGGCCGGGCGAGACCGCGATGGAGATCCGCCCGCCCGCCGCCCTGGGCAGCCCCTGCGTCTGGGACGCGCAGCTGGTCACCTCCCAGGAGGACGGGGCGCACCTGCTGCTGACCGCGCCGGTGCCGTCCGGCCGGCTGGACGTGGAGTTCGAGCCGGGTGACTGCGCCGTGGCCGACGACGTGGTGCCGCTGATCGTGGAGAGCGTCGACTCCTACACGACCATGATGCTGCGCGGCATCGACCGCGATCCGGACCGGATCGTCACGCTGAACCGGGAGGACTGAGCGGATGGGGCGGGCGGCCCTGGCCCAAGCCGCTTGGCAGAGGACACGATTGGGTATCATCGGGCGCCAAGGTCCGATCACGTTGAAGAAGGACGAGGTAGCGCGGTGAAGAAGCTCCTCCTGGTCGCTGTGGCCGCCATCGGCGGACTCCTTGTCTACCGTCAGATCCAAGCGGACAAGGCCGAACAGGATCTGTGGACGGAGGCGACCGACTCCGTGCCGGCCGGCTCCACGGGCGCCTGACGTCCCCACGGACTCCACAAGGACTCATAGCAGCCGCCTTCGGGCCCTGGCCGCCTGACGGCGGTGGGCCCGAAGGCGGCTGGCCGCGTTTCGGGGACGGTTCGGGCCCGCCGCGCGCCGGGGCGCGGGCGCCGGCGGCTTGTAGCGCAACCGTGACGGGCCCGGGCGTCCGTGTGCACCAGCGAACTCGTACGGTGCGGTGAGGGACAGCGCGGTACCGGGGATGGCCGGGGGAGTTGGGGATGGGACAGATACGCGGCGGCGCGCGACTCGCGGCGCTGGGCTGCGCGTTGTTGCTGGTGGGCCCGCTCGCGGCGCCGGCCGCCGCCGCCGGTCCGGGGGCGGCGGAGCCAGGGGCGGCCGGGGGGTACCGGTTCGCCGCGGACGCCCGGCCGGTGGCGGGCACGGCCAGCAGCGCCGACGCCCCCACCATCGAGGCCGGCGGTGTCTACACGGACGAGATCGCCCCCGGCGAGACCCGGCACTACGCGCTCTCGCTGGACCACGCCGCCAGCGCCTACGTGACGACGGTGGCGGTCCCCGGCCCTGGGGCCCCGCTGGGGTCGTCCGACACCCTCGAGGTGGAGCTGCTGACCACCGACAACGAGAGCTGCTCCACCGGCCGCCGGAGCTTCTCGTCGGCCGGGACGGCCCGGCCGGTCGCCGCGTGGGCCGGGCGGACCGTCGCGCAGGGCGCCCCCTGCCAGCGGGCCGGCGTCTACTTCTACAGCGTGACCAGGGGCATCGGCGGCGACCCCGAGGACTGGCCGGTCGAGCTGCGCTTCACCCAGGAGCCGCCGCTGGCCGGCATCCCCGAGTCGGCCCCCGAGTTGACCGCCTGGGAGACCGAGCCGCCCGCCCCGCCCGGCGGGGCGGCCACCCGGGTGGCGGGCGGCACCGGCTTCAACGACGCCCAGCCGATCGGCGAGGGCGTCTGGCGCGACGACCTGGCCGCCGGGGACACGCTGGTCTACCGGGTGCCCGTGGACTGGGGCCAACAGCTCGCGGTGGACGTCGAGTTGGCCAACGCCACCGACCTCGACCCGGCGGTGGGGAGCCGGGCCGACGTGTTGGTCGAGCTGTACAACCCGGCCGGCGCGTGGGTGGACGCCGACGGCGCCGCCCGGTACGGCGGGGAGCAGCTCAGCGTCCCGCTGCTCACCCCCGGTGTGCACTACGGCAACCGCTTCCTGGAGGAGTACGACGCGCTGCGGCTGGCCGGCTGGCACTACCTGGTGGTCACGCTCGCCCCCGAGGCCGCCGAACTCACCCGGCGTCCGGTCGGGTTGACCCTGCGGCTCGCGCTGCTCGGCGAGCGCGCGGCCGGGCCGGCGTACGCCACCGACCTGGTCGAGGCCGGCTTCGGCGTCACCGACGAGATGGTCGCCCAGGCCGACGGGGGGCTGACCGACGCGGAGTTGGCCGCCGAGCGGGCCACCGACCGGAAGCGGCAGCGGGGCTACCTCGCCATCGGCGCCGGCGCGGTGCTGAGCGCCGGCATCGGGCTCTGGCACCTGGTTGCGCGCCGCCGCGCGGTGGCCGCGGCCGGCCCGGTGCCCGGCTCCCCCTGACGCCGGGCCCGGCCCCGGCCGGCTGGGCCGCGGCGGCCGGCGGGCGCCGGCCGGTGCCGTCGCCCCGGGTGGGTGTGACGGTCCGGGTGGGCGCCGGCGGGTCGGTCGCTCAGGCGGATGCCGGCGGCCCAGGGCGGGCGCTGGCGGTTTTGGTGGGCGCTGACGGTCCGGGCGGGCGCCGGTGGTTCGCTGGGTCTGGGGGGCGCCGGCGGGTCGGTGGGCCCAGCCGGACGCCGGCGGCCCGGACCGTGCGACGACGCCCGGTCCGGCCCGTTCAGGCGGTCCAGCCGTTCAGCGGGCCGAGCCGGATCGCCGGTGGTTCAGGCGGTGAGCAGGGACCAGATCCCGAAGCCGAAGCAGAGCGCGGCGACCAGCAGCACCGGGACCGCGACCGCGCGCGGCGGCCCGGGACGCTTCCGCACCGGCATCGGCCCGGTCGTGCCGTGTGGCGTCGGCGCCGCCGGCGTCCGCACGGTCTGCGCGCGGGTCACCGGCGACCTGGGCATGTCCGCGGTGGCCAACTCGCCCAGCGTCTCCGCCGACGGCGGGTACGCCCGGCCCCGGCCGGCCGGGCGCCCGGTGGCGGCGGAGCCCTGCGTCGCGCCGCCCCGCGGCGGCGCCAGCCGGTAACTCCCGGTCGCCGACGCGGTGTCGTCCACGGGCGGCCGCTCGCCGACCGCGCGGCCGTGCTCCGGCCCGTCGGGGCCGAAACCGGCGGGCAGCGGCCCCAACTGGTCGAAGACCTCGACGACCTCGCCCTCCAGGGTGGAGTCAGGCAGCAGCTCGCGGGCCGCGAGCAGCGCCTTGCGCGCCCCGGTCGCGGACCGGAACCTGGCGTCTGGCGAGGGGTGCAGCAGGGTGCCCAGCACCTGCCACAGCGGCTCGGGGACGCCCTCCGGGGGCCCCGGCTGGCCACCCGCCGCGTACTGCGCCAACAGCGCCTGGGAGTCCGGCTTGACCGCCGTCAGCAGGTAGAGGCCCAACAGGCCGACCGCGTACAGGTCGGCCGGGAAGTCCGGCTCCGCGCCCTCAAGCTGTTCGGGCGCGAAGTAGCCGGGTGTCCCCACCACGTAGTCGGTCTCGGTCAGCCGTGGCTCGCCCTTCCGCATGGCGATGCCGAAGTCGGAGAGCCGCAGGTGGGGCCGTCCGGTGCCGGTCGCGTCCAGCAGGATGTTGGCCGGCTTGATGTCCCGGTGCACCACGCCCTCGTCGTGCACCGCCTGAAGCCCGGCGAGCAGCTGGTCGAGCAGGAGACAGACCTGGGACGGCGGCAGTGGACCGTAGTCACCGATCAGGTGGGCGAGCGAACCCCCGGCCATCAGGTCCATGGTGAAGAGGACCTTGTCGTCGTCCGCCGCCCAGCTGGCCGGGGCCAGCACGTGCGGGTGGTCGATGCGCAGGGCCTGCTCCCGCACGAAGCGCAACAGGGTGTGGGCGTCCGCCTGTTGCAGCACCTTGGCGGCGACGTAGCGGCGCCGCCGGTGGTCGAAGGCGCGCCAGACCGCGCCCGCGCCCCCGCGTCCTATCGGGTCGACCAGCTCGTACCGACCCGCGAAGATCTCACCCATGGCGTCCAGTCCGCCCCCGTCGTCATCCCCGGCGCCGGCGTCGGCGCCGGCCGCCCGTCAGCCCTGGTGGCTCTCGTAGTGCTCGACGGCCTCGCGCGTCCTGGCCACGCCGTACACCCGAAGGAACTCGGCGAGTTCCGGGTGGCTGTCGCCCAACACCCGGGCTGCGCTCTGGATCTCCGTCGCGTCCGCGACCGAACGCAGCAGCGCCTGGATCTCCCGGACCACCCGCTTGCTGGGGTTGGCCGGCACCGCGCTCGGGCCGGACCTGGTGCTGGTGGAGGCCGGGCTGAGCACGTTGCCGCCGGCGGTGCGACGGATGTCGTCCATCGCGCCGGTGGCCTCGGCGGCGCTCACCCGACCGGCCCGCACCTCGGCGGCCAGGTCCTGGAGGGCCCGCACCCGCTGCACCACCGCCGGGTTGCCGATCTTCGCCCGCTGGCCGCTCATCAGCTGGGAGAGCATGGGGGCGGACAGCCCGAGCACCCCCGCCAGGCGCGCCTGGTTCAGCCCCAGGTCGGCGATGAGCCGGCGGAAGAGCGTGCCCAGGGGCTCGCCATACCAGGTCGTCTGCTGTTCCCTGGCCTTCTCGGTTGACTCCTGTTGGACCGCGTCCATCCTGCGACTCCCCTGTCTCCCCTGATCGCTTCACGTGAGCGAAGTTGCGCGTCATCCTACGGAGAGAGTCTTCCCCGGTGCGATACCCGGTCGGCCTCCCCGGAGAAGATTGGGTAATCTTGGCACTGGCCTTCCCGAAGGCCCGGCGGGGCCTTAGCTCAGTTGGTAGAGCGCCGTCTTTGCATGGCGGATGTCAGGAGTTCGACTCTCCTAGGCTCCACTTCGAAGGACCCCTTCTGACCTGCGGAAACGCGAGTTGGGAGGGGTCCTTCCCGCGTTTCAGTGGGCGACGAGTGGGCGAGGGCCCGGCCGGCGGTGCCTGGGTTGGTATGCCTGCATAATCGGGGCAAGCGGGACGGAACGGCCGGCGAAAGTGCGTGTGGGGGAGTCAGCGGCCGAACGGGCGGGGCTGGGCGGCGGGTGCGGACGGGTTGGCCAATGGGCGGTGACGGCCCGGGGAACGTTTGTTCAGGGGTCTCCTGATGGTCGGTTCCGGCCTCGATACTCACGGGTGGCCGTACCCGTCCACGCCGTCCCTGGAGGCACCGTGGCGCACGTTTCCCCGTCCCCGCTCACCCCGTCCGGCAGCAGGCCGTCCCGGCGGGCCTTCGGCGCCGCCGCGGCGGGCACCGTCGCGACCGCCGGGCTGCTCGCCGCCGGCACCGCGCGGCCCGCCGCCGCGCACGGGCGCCCGCGCCCGCCGGCGCCGTTCCCGCAGGCCCACGCGCACAACGACTACGAGCACCCCCGCCCGCTGCACGACGCCCTCGACCACGGCTTCGGCAGCGTGGAGGTGGACGTCTGGCTGGTGGACGGGCAGCTGTTGGTGGCGCACGACGAGGTCGACCTCGACCCCGCGCGCACCGTCGAGGCCCTCTACCTCGACCCGCTGGCCGCCCGGATCCGCGCCAACCGGGGTGTGGTGCACCGGGGTTGGGGGCCCGACTTCCAGCTGCTGATCGACCTCAAGACGGCGGGCGACGCGACCTACCGCGCGTTGGCGCGGCGACTGCGGCCGTACCGCGCCCTGTTCAGCTCCGCCACGCCGGGCCGGGTGCACACCCGCGCCGTCACCGCCGTGATCTCCGGCGACCGGGCGGCCCGCGAGCCGATGGCGGCGGAACGGGTCCGGTATGCCTTCTACGACGGGCGGCCCGAGGACCTGGGCAGCGGCGTGCCCGCCTCGTTCATACCGCTGGTCAGCGCGAACTGGACGAGCCTGTTCAGCTGGTCGGGCGTCGGCGCGTTCCCGGCGGCCGAGCGCGCGACGCTGCGCCGGTACGTGGACGCCGCGCACGCGGCCGGCCAGCGGGTCCGCTTCTGGGCCACACCCGACCAGCCGGGGCCGGAGCGCGAAGCGGTCTGGCGGGAGCTGCTCGCCGCCGGTGTCGACCACCTCAACACGGACGACCTGCCCGGGCTGGTCGCCTTCCTCCGCGCGAGCTGAGCGGGCCGCCCGGCGCCGGTCAGCGCGGGTCCGCCGCCGGCGCCGGCTGCCGCGAGGCGCCTCGGGGCGGCGCTAGTCGGCGGCGGCCAGCAGCTCGGCCGGCGGTGTCCGGTCGGCGTTCACGTGCTCGGTGCGCTCCAACTCGCCCCAGACGATGTACCGGTAGCGTGAGGTGTACACCGGCGTGCAGGTGGTGAGCGTGATGTACTGCCCGGCCTCGGTGGCGCCCGACTCCTCCGGGATCGGGTCCAGCACCTCGATGTTGTACCGCGAGGTCTCCGGCAGCACCGCGTAGACGCGGTAGACGTACCAGGTGTTCCTCGTCTCGAAGACGATCGCGTCGCCCTCTTCTATGTGGTGGATGTCGTGGAACTTGGCGCCGTGCCCGTCGCGGTGCGCGGCGATCGAGAAGTTCCCCTCCTCGTCCCACGGCATCGCGGACTGGACCGGATCGGTGTAGTAGCCGGCCACCCCGCCGTTCAGGGTGTCCGGGTCGGTGCCCTCCTTGACCAGGATCTCGCTGTCGCTCATGGCCGGGACGTGCAGGAAGCCGGCGCCGTCCTCCGGCTCGAACTCCCGAGGCTGGCCGGCTTCGTCATCCTCCCCCTCGGGCTGCGCCGCCCACTGCTCGCGGACCGCGTCGCTGTCCCGGGCGGCCTCCTGGTTGGCTATCACGTTGGTCCACCACAGCGAGTAGACGACGAAGAGACCCAGCACCACGCCGGCGGTGATCAGCAGCTCGCCGAAGACGGAGACGGCGACCGAGACCCGCTGCCGGGTCCGGCTGCCGCTTGCAGCGGCAGCGGCGGCCTTCGGCACGGGGTCGGCGCCTTCGGCGCCGGGGCCTGCTTCTTCGGCGGCGGGGTCGCCGTCGGTGTCGAGGTCGGGCTTCGACCCGGCGTCGGGGTCCGCTTCCTTGGTGTCGGCGTCGGATTCCGCGTCCGCGTGGGTGGCGGTGGCAGCGTCGAGGTCCGGCCTGGGCTTCGACCCGGCGTCGGGGGCGGCCTCTTCGGCGTCAGCGGCGTCGGGGTCGGTGTCCGGCTTCGCCTTCCGGTCCTGGGTGGGCTCCGACGTGTCGGTGTCCGGCTCGGACCTCGGCTGCCGGTCCTGGGCCGGTCCCGACGCGGGGTCGTCGGTTTCGGCTTCGGCTTCGGATGTGGCCGTCTCGGGCGCGCGGTCCGCTGCGGCCGGTGCCTCGGACTCGGGGGCGGAGCCGGACGCGGCGTCTTCGGCCTCGGACCCCGACTCGGGGGTGGGGTCGGGCGCCGCCCCGGGGGCGTCGTTGTCGGCGGCGGTGTTCCGCGGCTTCTCGGAGGAGGTGTCTCCGGCGAGGGCGGCTTCGGCCTTCGGGTCGCCCTGGGGCGTTGGGTTCTCGTTCTCCTCCGGCACCGCCGGTGTCCTCCGCTGTCGTTTCGTCATCGGTCAGTTGACGAGAGGGTCAGTTGACGAGGGCATCCGGCATCCCCTCGGCCCGCGGCCGTTCCTCCGCCAGCTCGCCCCAGACGATCAGGCGGTAGGTCGAGGTGAACTCCGGCGTGCAGGTGGTGAGGGTGATGTAGCGGCCCGGTTCGGTGAACCCGCCCTGTTCCGGGACGGGGTCCAGCACAGCCGTGTTGGACGGTTGGGTGGAGTCCAGTCGGCTGCGCATCTCGTAGACGTAGTACGTGGTCTCGGTCTCGATCACGATGGGGTCACCCGGCTCCAGCCGGTTGATGTAGCGGAACGGCTCGCCGTGGGTGTTGCGGTGCCCGGCCAGGCCGAAGTTCCCCTCCTCGTCCCACGGCATCGCGGTGGGGAGCCGGTCCTCCTCCGAGTAGTGGCCCACCATCCCGTTGTCCAGCACGCTGCTCGGGTCCACGCTCTCCGCCACCGGCACCCGGACGTCGAGGGTGGGCAGGTAGAGCAGGGCGAAGCCCTCGCCGGCCGAGAAGACGCCCGGGTCGCGGTTCTCGGCGTCCGCCGCCTCCTCGTCCGACTGGTCCCAGCGCTCCTGGAGCTCGTCCGCCTGGTTGTTGGCGTGCGCCCTGGCCTCCACGTTGGTCCACCACAGCTGGTAGACGACGAAGAGCAGCAGCAGCACGCCGGTCGTTATGAACAGCTCGCCGATCACGTTGCTGATCGCGGTGCCGGTCTGCTTCGCCGCCTTGGCCGCCGCCTTGGCGGCCTTGCGGCGGGCCGCCCGGCCGCCGCCGGCCTCCGGCTCGGCCGGGTCCGGCGTCGCCGGGTCGGCCGGCGCCTCGGCCGCGCCCCGGCGGCCGCCCGCCTTCGCCGCCCGGCGGCGGGCCGCCCGGCCACCGGCCTCGGCGGCGGTCGCGCTGGTCGTGCTGGTCGTGCTGGTCGTGCTGGCGCCGGCGGCCGGGCCGCCGGCCTGCGCCGCCGCCTGGGCGGCTCGGCGGCGGGCCGCCCGGCCGCCGACCGGCGGCTCGGCGGCGGTCTCCGGGCCGGCCGGCCCGGCGCCGGCCTCGGCCGCCGGCTCGGCCCAACGCGGCGGCCGGCGCAGGTCGTCGGGCCGGCGCAGCCCCACCGTCTGCGGGTCCCGCTCGGCCGGCCCGCCGGGGCCGTCCTGGGCGTTCGGGTAGCCGTAGCCGTCGGCTCCCGGCCCGCCCGCCGCCGGGTCGGCCGCCGGATAGCCACCGGCACCCGGAAACCCGTTCGCCGGGTACCCGCCCGCGGCCAGCTCGTCCGCCCCGTACCCGACGGCGACGCCGTCCGACCCGTAGCCGCCGGCCGGAGGGTCGCCGTGCCCGGGGTGGCCCGGCTCGGCCGGCCGCCGCTGCCCGGGCAGCGGGTCGCCCAACGGGTCGGCGAGGGCGTCGACCGCCGCCTGGTACGGGTCGGCGCCGGTGGTGCCGGGCGTCGGATAGGCGCCGCCGCGCCCCGCGTACGGGTCTTCCGCGTAGGGCTGCTGGTGCGGGTCCCAGTCCGCGCCCTCGGGCGGGCGCGCGGCGGTCACGCCGCCGGCTCCTGTTGGCCGATCCGGCCCACGATCGGGGCGAGCCCGTGGGAGCGTTCGACGGCGCCGGTGTCGCCGCAGCGGACCAGCCAGTTGGCCAACATCCGGTGGCCGCCCTGGGTGAGCACCGACTCCGGGTGGAACTGCACGCCCTCCACGGCCAGTTCGCGGTGGCGCAGGCCCATCACCACGTCGCCGACCCGGGCGGTGACCGTCAGCTCCGGGGGCAGTCTGGACTCCTCGGCGGCCAGTGAGTGGTAGCGGGTCACCGTCAGCGGCGAGGGCAGCCCCTCGAAGACGCCCGCCGCGTCGTGGCTGACCTCGGAGGTCTTGCCGTGCAGCAGCTCGGGCGCCCGGCCGACCACCCCGCCGTAGGCGGTGGCCATCGCCTGCATGCCCAGGCAGACGCCGAAGACCGGGACGCCGGTCTCGGCGCAGTGCCGCACCATCGGCACGCTGACCCCGGCCCGCTCCGGGGTGCCGGGGCCGGGGGAGATCAGCACCCCGGCGAAGCCGCCGTCGGCGACCTGCTCGGGAGTGACCGCGTCGTTCCGCCGCACCTCGCACTCGGCCCCGAGTTGGTAGAGGTACTGGACGAGGTTGTAGACAAAGCTGTCGTAGTTGTCCACGACCAGGATGCGGGTGGTGCTCACCGGCCACTCCCCCCTTGGGCGTCGTCCACGGTCACGTCGTTGAAGGGCAACAGCGGTTCGGCCCAGGGAAAGACGTACTGGAAGAGCAGGTAGACCACGCCCAGCGCGAGCAGCAGCGCGAGCACACCCCGCACCAGCGTGTTACCCGGCAGGTGTCGCCAGATCCACCCGTACATGGCTTCCCGTCCCCATTTCATGCGACGCCGCGTGCCCCAAGCGTACGAGACGCGGCTCACTCACGGGGCGCTCGGCGTCATTCCGCCGGCTCCAACGGCTCGGCGTGGTGGAGCGCGACGCTGCCCTGGTACCCGGGGAGGGTCACCGCTTCGTGCTCGTCCACGTCCCAGCCGAGGCCGTAGGCCGCCACGTACTGCTGGTAGTTGCGCAGTGCCGGCGAGGCGTCCAGGGCGGCGCGCAGCCGCTCGGGGGCGCCGACGGCGGTGATGGTGTAGGGCGGCGAGTAGAGCTGGCCCTGGAGGATCAGGGTGTTGCCGACGCAACGCACCGCGCTGGTGGAGATCAGTCGCTGGTCCATGATCCGCACCCCCTCGGCGCCGCCCGCCCACAGGGCGTTCACCACGGCCTGCAGGTCCTGCTGGTGGATCACCAGGTCGTTGGGGGTGGGCTCGGGCACCCCGGAGAGCAGCGGCTCGGCGTCGGCCGGGGCGTCGGTGAGGGTGACGGTCAGCCCCGTGCCGGTCAGCTCGCGCAGCCCGGCGGCGCCCTCCACGCTGTCCAGCCGCAGGGCCTGCTCCGGGTCGGCCGCGCGGTCGCGCTCGGTGAGGGCGGTCACGTCGGAGCGGAGCCGGGCCGTCGAGGACTCCAGCGAGGCGTTCTGCCGCTCCCGCTCACGGATCAGGTCGGACATCTGCAGCAGGGAGTCGTCGGTGCGGATGTTGTTGCCGCGGGAGACGGTGAAGCTGACCCAGAAGAGCAGGCCGGCCAGGGCGAAGACGGCGACCGTGCCGAGCCGGGCGCGGCGGAAGCGGAAATTCCTCACCGTACCCTGGTCTCCTTAAACAGCCGCGGAAGCACTACGCTATCGGACGATCCCATAGCTACGCGCTCCGGAGCGCGGCCAGGTAGCGCCTCACGCGGCGCGATCGACAGGAGTTTCTCTCGTGCCGAAGTCTCGGGTCCGCAAGAAGAAGGACGACAGCCCCGCGCAGCCGGAGAAGCGCGCGACGACCAAGCTCGACATGCGCGCCGGCGGGCGCCGCTGGGTGGCCCCGCTGATGCTGGCGCTCTTCGGCATCGGGCTGGCGTGGATCGTCGTCTACTACGTCACCAGGGCGGATCTGCCGATCAGCGCCCTCGGCGACTGGAACATCGTGGTCGGCTTCGGCTTCATCGCGTTGGGATTCGTGGTCTCCACCCAGTGGAAATGACCGGCCCACCGCCGCCGTCAACAGTCTTCAACAGGGTTATCCACAGGTTGCTCGAACATCGCAAGATCTGTGGATAACCCTGTGTGTTGTCCGGTCGGCAGGAGCCGGGCCCGTGCCGTTCGCACCCCTGTTCTCCTGCGGAAACGCGGTTCATGAAGGGGACGGTCGCGAGTCGTCCACAGCTCGGGCAAACTCCGGGCCCGGCTGTGGATAAGTGCGACCGTAGGCTCAGCCGAGCAGCTGGCTGGTGCGGATCAGGCAGGCGACCAGGACGGCCGCCGCGACCAGCGCACAGACCCCGAGCTGGATCGGCAGCCGCCGCTCCCGGGGCGCCCACACCAGGCCGGCGGCGACCACCGCGCCGGCGATCAGCCCGCCTATGTGCGCCTGCCAGGCGATGCCGGACCAGGCGAAGGTGATCACCAGGTTGATCGCCAGCAGCAGCATGATCGGCCGCATGTCGTAGCGCAGCCGGCGGGCCAGCACCGCCGTGGCGCCGAAGAGGCCGAAGATCGCGCCCGAGGCGCCCAGCGAGAGCTGGGTCTGGTCGGCCAGCACGTAGGAGAGGGTGCTGCCGGCGAGCGCCGAGAGCAGGTAGAGGGCGACGAACCTGGCCCGGCCCAGCGCGCTCTCCAACGGCGGCCCCAGCAGCCACAGGCCGAGCATGTTGAAGCCGATGTGCCAGATCTCCTGGTGCAGGAAGGCCGACGTCAGCAGGCGGTACCACTCGCCGTCCGCCACCCCGATCCAGTTCGGCGCGAAGACCGAGCCGCCGTCCACCGCGTAGCCGACCAGGCCGAGATCGACCACCAGCTGGTCGCCCCTGGCCAGCACGGCCAGGAAGACCGCCACGTTCATCGCCAGCAGGACCTTGGTGACCAGGCCGGCGTTGGCCGAGATCCGGCCGCCGGCCAGGGTCCGCGGCCGGGCCGCCCGGGCGGCGCCCGCGGCGCCGCGCACGCAGCCCACGCACTGGTAGCCCACGGCGGCCGGCACCATGCAGGCGGGGCAGATCGGCCGCTCACAGCGGGTGCAGCGGACGCCGGTCTCGCGGTCCTGGTGCTGGTAGCACCGGGCGAGCCCCGGCTGCGGCTGCTGCTGGGTCATCGCGCTCCTTCCCCACGGGCGGTGCCCGGAGCCGGTATGACACCGGCCCCCTGATCCAACGGTCAGGGGGCCGGTCTCGTTCCCGATGGTGGGAGAGTGACGGGAGAGTCGGTCAGCGGCTCTCGATCGTCACCGACTCGATCACCACGTCCTGCACCGGACGGTCGGTGTTCCGGTCGGTCGCGGTGGTCGCGATGGCGTCCACCACCTTCTGGCCCTCGGGCGAGGTGACCTCACCGAAGATGGTGTGCTTCCCGGTCAGCCACGCCGTCGGGGACACCGTGATGAAGAACTGCGAGCCGTTGGTGCCCGGGCCCGCGTTGGCCATCGCCAGCAGGTAGGGGCGGTCGAAGGACAGGTCCGGGTGGAACTCGTCCTGGAACTTGTACCCGGGGCCGCCGGTGCCGTTGCCCAGCGGGTCCCCGCCCTGGATCATGAAGCCGCTGATCACCCGGTGGAAGACCGTGCCGTCGTACAGCTTGTCGGTGGACCGCTGCCCGGTGGCCGGGTGTACCCACTCGCGATTGCCCTCGGCGAGTTCGACAAAGTTCTTGACCGTCTTCGGCGCGTGGTTCGGGAAGAGCCGCACCTCGATGTCGCCTCGGTTGGTCTTCAGGGTGGCGTAGAGCTGCTCAGCCACGATCTACCTTCCGTCTACGTTCAATGACGGTCACCGATCCTGTCACGGACGACCGACACGCCATGCCCCCGGATGGCTCTTTCGCGTGCCGGACCGCCGCGCACCCGGCATGATTTGCGCACGAGTGGACAAGAGGAAAAGTCAGTGCGAAATCGTGAGCAACCGCCGGTAGGCGGAGGATCACCCAGGAGGAGAACAGTGAACCAGCAAGGGAAGGCGACGGTTCGACACGTGGGCGAGACGGTGCTCCCCTACGCGCTCTCCTGCAAGGAGAACGCCGCCCGGTGCGCCGGTCAGGCGAAGGCCTATCTCGGCCCCCGCGCCAGTCGTGCCGCTACCCAGGCCCGCCAGCGGTATGCAACCGAGGTGGTACCGCGGATCGAACAGGCCAGGCTGGCCGCCGGGCCGGCCACCGACGCGGCGGTGCGACGCTCCGCGGCCGCCATGGCCGCGCTGCGCGGCGACGTCACGCTCGACGAGATCCAGCGCACCGCGCGCCGCCGCGACCGCCGGGCCAGGGCCGGCCGGGCGGTCCGCCGGGCGGCGCTGCTCGGGCTGCTGGCCGGCGGCGCGGTGGCCGCCTGGAAGTGGTGGAGCGCGCAGAACGACCCCGACTGGCTCGTCGAGCCGTCCCCCGCCACCGAGATCCCCACCGAGCCGGAGGAGCAGGCCCTCGGCTGACCGGCTCCCCGTGGCGCCGGCCGCCGGGAGCGGCCCCGGGCCCCGCGCCCGGCCCCAGCACGGCGAAGCGGGCACGACCGAGGACGTTCGCCTCGGATCGCACCCGCTCGCTGTCCGGGTCGGCCGGACTACCGGGAGCCGTCAGAACTGCTCGCGGCTGCCGCCCAGGCCGAAGATCCCGATGTCACCTATGTCACCCTCCGGCCCGCCGTTGTCGTCGCCACCCGGGTCGCCCGGCCCGCCGGGCTGCCCACCCGGCTCGTTGGTGACCAGGGTGATCGGCGTGTTGGGGGCCACCGACTGACCGGCCACCGGCATGGTGACCACCACGACCGCGGTCGGCGAGTTGGGCCCGTCGACGGTCAGCTGGGTGAAGCCGGCGCCGTTCAGGGTCGCCGTGGCCTGCTCCAGCGTCTGGCCGCCGACGTTCGGCACCGGCACCTCGGCCGGCTCCTCCGGCTCCTCCGTCTGGGACGGCACCGCGACCGTCAGCACCACCAGGCCACCCGGCTCGTGCGGCGCGCTGGCCCCCGGGTCCTGGCTGATGACCTCGTTCTCCGGACGGGAGTCGTCCGGCTGGTTCTGCCGGGTCACCTGGAAACCGGCCGCCACCAGCGTCGAGCGCGCGGTGTCGAAGTCCTGGCCGACCACGTCGGGCACCGGGTCGGTCTCCGGGGCGGCCGCGACGGTCAGCGTGACCTCGCTCTCCGCCTCGACCTCCGAGCCGCCCTCCGGGTCCTGGGCGAGCACCGTGCCCGGCTCCGCGTCGGCGTCCTCCTGGCTCTGCTGGCGCACCGTCAGGCCCAGCCCGTCCAGCTCCGCCTCGGCGTCCTCGAAGCTGTCACCCACCACGTCCGGCACCTCGACGGCCGCCGGGCCGTCCGACGGGATCATGGTCACGGCGCCGCCGTCCGCCAGCTCCGTGCCGGGCTCGGGGTCGGTCGTGCAGACCGTGCCCGCCTCCTCCTCGCAGGGCTGGGGATCGCCGGTGGAGACCTGGAAGCCCAGGCCCTCCAACTGCTCCTGGGCCGCGTCCAGCTCCTTGCCGGCCACGTCGGGCACCCGCAGCTCGTCGGACGGCGGCTCGTTGTTGAACATCACCCGGCCGATCAGCACCGCGCCGACCAGCACCAGGATGCCCGCCAGCACCAGCAGGATGGTCGAGGTGTGCCGGCCACCCTGCCGGCGGTCCGGCCGGCCGTAGTCGTCGTCGTACCCGTCCCCGTCCCGGGCCGGGGGCAGCATGGTCGTCGCCGGGTCGGTCGGGCGCAGCATGGTGGTGGGGCGGTCGTCGTAGCCGTAGGCCGCGGCGCCCATCGCCGCCGTCGCGCCGACCGGGCGGCCGTCCAGCGCCGCCTCGATGTCGGCGCGCATCTCGTCCGCCGACTGGTAGCGGTAGTCCGGGTCCTTCACCAGCGCCTTCATCACGATGGCGTCGGTGTCCTGGCTGATCTCCGGGTCGAAGGCGCTCGGCGGCTGGGCCTCCTCCCGGACGTGCTGGTAGGCGACCGCGACCGGCGAGTCCCCGATGAACGGCGGCCGCACGGTGAGCAGCTCGTAGAGCAGGCAGCCGGTGGAGTAGAGGTCGGACCTGGCGTCCACCGTCTCGCCCTTGGCCTGCTCGGGCGAGAGGTACTGCGCGGTGCCGATGACGGCCGAGGTCTGCGTCATGGTCATCCCGGCGTCGCCCATGGCGCGGGCGATGCCGAAGTCCATCACCTTCACCTGGCCGTTGCGGGTGAGCATGATGTTGGCCGGCTTGATGTCCCGGTGGACGATGCCGTTGCGGTGCGAGTACTCCAGCGCCTGGAGGATGCCGATGCACATCTCCAGCGCCCGCTCCGGCAGCAGCTTCCGCCCGGAGTGCAGCAGCTCGCGGAGCGTGGACCCCTCGACGTACTCCATGACGATGTACGGGATGGAGATGCCGTCGACGTAGTCCTCGCCGGTGTCGTAGACCGCGACGATCGCCGGATGGTTCAGCGAGGCGGCCGACTGGGCCTCCCGGCGGAACCTGGCCTGGAACGTGGGGTCGCGAGCGAGGTCGGCACGGAGCGTCTTGACGGCCACGGTCCGGCCAAGACGGGTGTCATGGGCCAGATAGACCTCGGCCATCCCGCCCCGGCCCAGCACCTGGCCCAGCTCGTACCGCCCGCCGAGGCGACGCGGCTCATCCATGTATCCAGCCCTCTCCGTGTGATCCCGGGCCACACCCCCCTGTCCGCACGCGGGCTCGGGGAGCCAGACCCTGGCTTACGGTACCCGCCATGGGTGAACCCACCGGGTGGCGGTGGGCGGCCGATATCCAACCGGTATCGCCATCCACCACAACCGGTCACCGTCGGCCGGTCACCGGTATGACGTGCGTTCGGTGGTCCCCGGTTGCCCCCGGGGGCGGGCCGGCCCTCGCCGGCGGGCACGGCGCCACCGTCAGCCCTCGTCTTCCAGGACCGCGGCCATCACGTCCATGGCGATCGGGGCGGCGAAGCGGGTGCCGGAGATCAGGTCACGCTCGACATCGCCGTCGCCGACCTCGACCACCACGGCGACCGCCACCGGGGAGCCCTCGTCGGTCATCGCGTAGGAGATGAACCAGGCGTAGGGCGGCTCGGAGTTGTTCTCGCCGCGCTGCGCGGTGCCGGTCTTGCCGCCGATCCGCACGTCCCCGCTGATCGAGCCACGGTCCATGTCGTTGCCCTCGACGACCTCCTCCATGGCCTCCTGGAGCTCGCGCGCGGTGTCCCCGGAGACCGCCTCGCGCAGCTCCTCCGGGTCGTGCTGCTCGATGACGCTGAGGTTCGGCGCGACCAGCTGGTCCACCATGTACGGCTTCATCAGGGTGCCGTTGTTGGCGACCGCGCTGGCGACCATGGCCATCTGGAGCGGGGTGGCCCGGTTGGACGCCTGGCCGATGCCGGCCATCGCGTTCTGCGGGCGGTTGTCCTCCGGGTAGACGCTGGCGTTGGCCCGGACCGGGACGAAGTGCTCCTCGTTGAAGCCGAACCGGTCGGCCATCTCGATCATGCCCTCGTTGCCGACGTCGTTGCTCAGGCCAGCGAAGACGCTGTTGCAGGAGTACCGCATGGCGTCCCGGACGTTGGCGTCCTGGCAGACCCCCGGCACCTGGTTGTCCAGCGGGACGTCGTTGGTGTCCGGCAGCAGGTACGGGTCGTCGTACTGGGTGTCCTCGTCGATGTCGCCGACCAGGTCGTTCTCCAGGGCGGCGGCGGCCGTCACCACCTTGAAGGTGGAGCCGGGCGGGTACGTCTCCCGCAGCGCCCGGTTGAGCATCGGCTTGTCCTCGTCGTCCCCTTCGAGGGCGACCCAGGCCTCCTCGTCCTCCGCGCCGTAGCCGGCGAAGCTGGTCGGGTCGTAGGACGGGGTGGAGGCCAGCGCCAGGATCGCGCCGCTGCGCGGGTCCAGCGCGACCACGGCGCCCTTGCGGTCCCCGAGCCCCTCGAAGGCGGCGCGCTGGGCGTCGCCGTTGAGGGTGGTGATCACGTCGCCGCCGCGCTGGTCCCCGCCGGTCAGCATGTCGATCGTGTTGTTGAAGAACAGCCGGTCGTCGTCGCCGGTGAGGATCGAGTCGTTGACCCCCTCCAGCATGCTGGTGCCGAACGCCTGCGAGGCGTACCCCGTCACCGGCGCCCACATCTCGCCGTCCGTCCAGGTGCGCTGGAAGCGGTAGTCCGGGTCGTCCGTCTCGACGGAGCCGGTGATCGGCTCGCCGTCCACGATGATGTCGCCGCGCGGGTTGCTGTACCGCTCGATGGAGACCCGGCGGTTGTCCTCGTGGCTCTGCAACTCGTCGGCCTGCACGAACTGCACGTAGTTGACCCGGATCAGCAACGCCAGGATCAGCACCCCACAGAACACGGCCACCCGGCGCATCGGCTTGTTCATGGACGAACCACCTGAGTCTGCTCGGAGTCGAGGGAGGGGGCGGGGGCCGGGGCCGGCCTTCGGGCAGTGTCGCTGATCCGCAGTAGGAGCGCGATAAGCGCCCAGTTGGCGATGACCGAGGAACCACCCTGGGCCAGGAACGGCATGGTCATCCCGGTCAGCGGGATCAGCCCGGTCACACCGCCGGCCACCACGAAGACCTGGATCGCGAAGACCCCGGCCAGGCCGACCGCGAGCAGCTTGCCGAACGGGTCACGGGCCGCCAGCGCGGTCCGCATGCCCCGCTCGATCAGCAGCGCGTAGAGCATCAGGATCGCCATCAGGCCGGCCAGGCCCATCTCCTCGCCCACGGTGGCCAGGATGTAGTCGCTCTTGGCCGCGATGCCGCCGATCAGCCGCGAGTAGCCCTGCCCGAGACCGGAGCCGAAGAGCCCGCCGGAGCCGAACGAGAACATCGCCTGCGCGGTCTCGGTGACCCCGTCGTTGGCCGCCCGGTCCAGCGGGTGCAGCCAGTTGTGGATGCGCTCGCCGACGTGCGCGTTGGTGCTGGCCACGAAGACCGCGCCGCTGGCCGACAGCAGCAGACCGAAGATGATCCAGCTGGTCCGCTCGGTGGCCACGTACAGCATCACCACGAAGATGCCGAAGAAGAGCAGCGAGGTGCCCAGGTCGGTCTCGAAGATCAGGATCATCAGGCTGATCGCCCAGATCACCAGGATCGGCCCCAGGTCCCGGCCGCGCGGGAGGTAGATCCCCATCACCCGGCGGCTGGCCAGGGCCAGCGCGTCCCGCTTCACCATCAGGTAGCCGGCGAAGAACACCGCGATGATGATCTTGGCGAACTCGCCCGGCTGGATGCTGCCGACGCCCGGGATCTGCACCCAGATCCGGGCGCCGTTGATCTCCGTGCCGACCAGGATCGGCGAGGCCAGCAGGATCAGCGCGACCACCATGGAGATGTAGGTGTACCGCTGGAGCAGCCGGTGGTCCTTCAACAGCAGCAGCACCGCGATGAAGAGCGCGACGCCCAGCGTCGACCACATCAGCTGGCCCGGCGCCAGCGCGCCGCCCAGCCGGTCCGTGGTGATCGTGGGCTCCTGGTCGAGCCGCCAGATCAGCACCAGACCGAGCCCGTTGAGCAGGGTCGCGATCGGCAGCATCAGCGGGTCCGCGTACGGCGCCCAGCGGCGCACCGCGAGGTGCGCCACGCCGGCCAGCAGGCCGAGCCCGAGACCGTAGCCGAGCATGCCGGCCGGCAGGCTGCCCTCCCGGGCCAGGCCCACGTTGGCGTAGGCGAAGACCGGGATCACCACCGCGAACACCAGCATCAGCAGCTCGGTGTTCCGGCGACTCGGGAGCCCGCCGGGGGAGACGGTGGTGGTGTTGTTACTGCTGCTCATGCGATCAGGTCTCTCGGTCCGCTATGTCCCGCGCAGGGTCCCGCGCCACGCGCCGCACCGCCGGCTATGTGCCACACCGCTTGGCCAGCTCCCGCTGCTCGGCGGTCAACTCCGGAGTCGGCGTGCCACCGCCCGGCTCCGGCTCCTTGCCGTTCTCGTCCGTCTCGCCGGCCTGCTCCTGCTCCTGCTCGGCGCCTTCGGCCAGCAGCTGGCACACCTCGGCCTGCGCGCCCAGGTCGGCCAGCTGTGTCCTGGCGTCCGCCAGGCTGTCCGCCGAGATGTCGTTCTCCACCTGGCTGCGCTGGTAGTCCGGCAGGAACTCCAGCCGGATCTCCGGGTGGTCCTCCTTGACGCTGCTCAGGTCCAGCGGGCCGAGGCTCTGGCTCAGCCCCTGGTAGAGCGCCAGGTGGTCGTCGTTCACCCCGACGAAGTACTGGGTCTGCGTCCAGCGGTAGCCGGCGTAGAGGCCGCCGCCGAGCACCGCGACCGCGAGCCCCACCAGCAGCCAGGCGCGCAGCGGCCGCCGGCGGCGGGCCTGGGTGACGTACTCGTCGTCCGGGTAGAGCGCGCCGAAGACGCCCGTCGCCGGGCCGGCCTGGCCGGGCGCCCCGCCCGCCGGCGCGGCCGCCGGGGGGCGGGCCAGCTCGGCCGCCCGGGCGGCCGGCGTGCGCGGGGTGCCGGTGGAACGCTGGGCCTGCGTCTCGGCGACCGCGCCCACGATCTGCGGGGCGTCCGAGAGCTGCATCGCCAGCGTGTCGCTCTCCTGGCTGTCCATGTCGAGGACGTCGGCGATGATGCAGGTGATGTTGTCCGGCCCGCCGCCGCGGAGCGCCAGCTCGATCAGCTCGCGCACCGTGTCCTGCGGCACGGCCTGGGCGATCATCGTGTCCCGCATCGTCTCCAGGCTGACCACGCCGGAGAGCCCGTCGGAGCAGACCAGGTAGCGGTCGCCGGCGCGCACCTCGCGGATGGAGAGGTCGGCCTCGATCCGGTCGGCGCTGCCCAGGGCGCGCATCAGCAGCGAGCGCTGCGGGTGGGTGGTGGCCTCCTCCTCGGTGATCCGGCCCTCGTCCACCAGCCGCTGCACCCAGGTGTGGTCCTGGGTGATCTGGGTCAGCTCGCCGTCCCGCAGCAGGTAGGCGCGGGAGTCGCCGACGTGCACCACGCCCATCCGCTGGCCGGTCCAGAGCAGGGCGGTGAGCGTGGTGCCCATGCCGTCCAGCCTGGGGTCCTCGGCCACCATGCCGCGCAGCTGCTCGTTGGCCCGCTGCACCGAGGCGTCGAGCGAGGTCAGCAGGTCGGAACCCGGGATGTCGTCGTCCAACGGGACCAGGGTGGAGATGACCTCGGAGCTGGCCACCTCGCCCGCCGCCTGGCCGCCCATGCCGTCGGCGATGGCCAGCAGCCGGGGCCCGGCGTAGCCGGAGTCCTCGTTGTGCCCCCGGATCATCCCGACATGGGAGCCGGCCGCGAATCTCAGTGACAAGCTCATGCGCGCCTCTCCCACCCTCCGGTCGTCATTGTGGTCCGACCTACTTCCGAAGCTCGATGACCGTCTTGCCGATCCGGATCGGCGCGCCGGGCGGAATGGGGACCGGGGTGGTCAGGCGCCCCCGGTCGAGATAGGTGCCGTTGGTCGAGCCGAGGTCCTCGACGATCCACTGGCCGTTCTGGTCCGGATAGATCCGGGCGTGCCGCCCGGAGGCGTAGTCGTCGTCGAGCACGATGGTCGAGTCGTGTGCCCGGCCGAGCGTAATCGTCTGCCCCTGGAGCGCGACAGTGGTTCCGGTGAGGGAACCTTCCGTGATGACCAGCTTGGTGGGGGCGCCGCGGCGCTGCCGCCCCCTGGCCTGGGGCTTGGGCTGCGGCTGCGGCCGCTGCGGTCGCTGGCCGCCCGCCTGCTCCGGGCGGCGGACCGCCGCGCGCTGGGTGACCCGGGTGCCGAACAGATCGCTGCGGATCACCTGCACCGCGACGATGACGAACAGCCACAGGACGGCCAGGAAGCCCAACCTCATGACCGTCAGGGTCAGCTCTGACATTGGCCCCCGCTTACCCTTCGGCTTGCCGGTAGATGACTGTGGTGCTGCCCACGACGATCCGTGAGCCGTCGCGGAGCGTAGCGCGTTTGGTGTGCTGTCCGTCCACCACGATGCCGTTGGTGGAGCCGAGGTCCCGCACGCTGGGCGGGTTCGACGCCTGGATCTCGCAGTGTCGGCGGGAGACTCCGGGGTCGTCGATCCGCACGTCGGCCTCGGTGCTGCGGCCGATCACCAGGGAGGCGCCGGAGATCTGGTGCCGGGTGCCGTTGATCTCGACCCAGCGGCGGACGCGGCTCGGCGCCGGCTGCCCGAAGGGGGCCGCCGGCGGGCGCGGGGGCGCCCCGGGCGGGGCGGCCGGCGGGCGGGGCGGGTAGCCGGGGGAGCCGGTGAACGGGGGCTGCTGGGGCGGCGCGCCGGGCGGCGGACCGGCCGCCGGCCCCGCGGGGCCGGCGGAGGTCGACGAGGCCAGGGTGCGGCTGCGTACCCGGTAGAGCCCGGTGTCCAGGGACTCGACCTGCTCCAGGTGCACCCGGATCTCGCCCATGAACGTGTACCGCTGCTGCTTCGCGTACTCCCGGACCATGCCGGCCAGCTCGTCGCCGAGCTGGCCCGCGTACGGGCTGAGGCGCTGGTAGTCGCCGCTGCTCAGCTCGACGATGAAGTCGTTGGGGACGACGGTGCGCTCGCGGTTCCAGATGGTGGCGTTGTTGTCGCACTCGCGCTGGAGCGCGCCGGCGATCTCGACCGGCTGCACCTCGGACTTGAAGACCTTGGCGAAGGTGCCGTTGACGAGGCCTTCCAGCCGCTGCTCGAAGCGCTTCAGTACTCCCATGTGCACCTCCTTCTCCGTTGTCCCGGCGCGCGGCTGAAGTGGTAGGGCTTACTGATCGTATCCACGCGCGAGACGCCCAGGTGGTTCCCACCTGGACACCGGCTCTCCCCGGATCGTAGGGGGGAGCTTGCAACAGTGTCGCGCATGTGCGGAGGGAATGCGGAGGGACCGGGTGGGAGCGCGGGTCAGGCGCGGGGGCGCGTAGGGCGAGGGGGTGGCGAAAGGGCGGGTGAGGGCACCCGTCCGGCCGTGCTAGCCTTTTGTTGTCGGCAGCGCTCCGGCCCCCCAGGGGGAAAGGGCGAGGCCACGCAAGGTGCTCGCGCGGGTGGCGGAATAGGCAGACGCGCTGGATTCAGGTTCCAGTGCCCGAAAGGGCGTGGGGGTTCAACTCCCCCCTCGCGCACCAGAGAAGTACGCGGACGGGCGGTTTCGCTGAGGCGAAGCCGCCCGTTTCGTGTGCTGCTCCGGCGGGCCCGACCGGCGCGGTCGGCGGGGGCTGTGAGGAACGTCTCAGCGCCCCCGGGGGCCCGGGTCAGGGCCCGGTGGGCACCGCCAACTCGGCGGCGCGGGCCAGGAGTTCCGGCCGGCCGATGGCGCCGGTCCGGTTGGCCGGGACGGTGCAGGCGTGACCGCCGGCGACGGCTCCGTACCGGCCGCACACCCGCGCCGGTTCGCCGGTCAGCCAACCGAAGAGGAACGCGGACACGAAGGCGTCGCCGGCGCCGTTGGAGTCCACCACCGGCTCCGGGGGCGCGACGGCCGGCACCCGGCTGAGCTGACCGTCCACCAGCAGCCAGGCGCCCGCCTCGCCGGCCATCGCGACCACCACCTCGGCCCGGCCGTCGGCGGCGATCCGGCGCATCGTCCGCTCCGGGTCGGTAAGCGCGGCGGTGGAGAGGAAGACCAGGTCGGCGGCGAGGGCGAAGGTCTCGTGGTACGGGTTCGCGCCGTCCCAGTCGTGCAGGTCGGTGGAGACGGTCAGGCCGGCGGCGCGGAGCGCGGGCAGGGCGAGCGCGCAGGGCTGGGTGATCGAGACGTGCGCGTGCCGGCTGCGGGCCGCGAGGTCGGCGAGGGCCGCCGCCGGCAGCCGCTCGGTGTCCGGCGCGCGGCTGCCGTCGTAGAGCGAGAGCCGCCGTCCGTCGGGGGCGACCAGGTTCACCGCGCGCTTGGTGCCGTTCGCCAGTGGCGCCTCGGTCAGCGGGATGCCGTGCTCGGCGTGGAAGGCGCGGACCAGGTCGCCGGCCTGGTCGTCGCCGAGCAGGTCGAGGTGGTGCGTGCGCAGCCCCAGGGTGTGCGTGCCGAGCGCCACCAGGTCGCCGGTCTGGCCGGCCCGGCTCTCGATCGCCGGCACCAGGTGGCTGTCGGCGGGCGGCAGCGGCAGCTGGGGCACGTAGACGATGGTGTCCACGCCGGCCCCGCCGAGGACCAGCACGTCGATCCCGTCCGGCGTGGGTGCCGCTCCGCTGGTTGCCCGCTCCGAGGTCACGGTCGACCATCTCCATCCGGTGGTGGGCGGGGTGGGTGTCGGCCCGCTCCGCTGCTGGTGAGGCGGGTGCAGTCAAGCACGCCGCGGGCGCGTCATGGAAGACTTTGCAGGATTATTCAGCAAGCTTGCAGTGTGTTTGCGGCGCCTTCGGGGTGCGGTGGGGAGGGGGCTTTCGCCCGATCGAGGGAGCTTTCTTTCCGCTCATCGCAGAATGGCCTTTTCTGTTTGTTTTCTGCGCGTTCTCGTGATTTCGACGGGGCTTTCTGTCAGGGTTCTCACCGCCTGACGGCTACGGAGCGTGGAGGTTCTGTGATGGCTGGTGAACGGCGCCGAGCATCCGTCCGGTCGGCCGGGGCGACGGGGGAGACCGGGACGTGCTGACCGTCGCGCACCTGGTACAGCCGGTGGACGGCGGGGTCGCCCGGGCGGTCGCCGACCTGGTGGGCGCCCAGCACGCGGCCGGGCTGCGCCCCGTGGTGCTCTGCCCGTCCGGCGGCTGGTTGGCGCGGGAGGCGGCCGGGGCCGGCGCCCGGGTGGCGCTCTGGCTGGCCGAGCGCGGCCCCACCGGCAACCTGCCCTGGGAGGTGCTCTGCGCCGCCCGAGCGCTCCGCCGGATCGCCCCCGACGTGGTCCATCTGCACGGCGACAAGGCCGGGTTGGCCGGCCGGCTGGCGCTGCGGGGACGACTGCCCACGGTCTTCCAGCCGCACCTCTGGTCCTTCCAGACGGCCCGCGGGCCGGCCGGTCAGCTGGCCGGCCGCTGGGAGCGCCGGGCCGCCGCCTGGACGGACCGGGTGCTGTGTGCCAGCGACGCCCAGCGGCTGGCCGGCCGCCGGGCCGGCGTCGCCGCGCCGATGACCCTGCTGCGCCCCGGGGTCGACCCGGACCGGCTGCCGGCCGGCGACCAGGTCACCCGGCGCCAGTCACGGGCCGCGCTGGCCGCCGTGCACGGCCTGCCCCAACGCGCGCCGCTGGTGGTCTGCGTGGGCCGGCTGACCCGGCGACACGGACAGGACGTGCTGCTGCGCGCCTGGCCAGGGGTGCTCGCCCGGGTGCCGGGGGCCCGGCTCGCGCTGGTCGGGGACGGCCCCGAGCGGGCGGCGCTGCGCCGGGCCGCCGGGCCCGGGGTGCTCATCGCCGGGCACAGCGCGGACACCGCGCCCTGGTTCGCCGCCGCCGACGTGGTCGTCGGGCCGGCCCGGTGGGGCGGGGTCGGGCTGGCACCGCTGGAGGCGCTGGCGGTGGGCCGGCCGGTGGTGGTGTCCGACGTGGGCGGCGCCGGCGAGAGCCTGCCGCCCGGGCAGGCCGAGCACGCCCTGGTGCCCCCGGACGACCCGGCCGCGCTGGCCGGCGCCCTCGCGGCGTTGCTGCTCGACCCGGCGCTGCGCGGCGAGTTGGGCCGGCGGGCCGGGGAGCACATGCGCGGCCCCGGCGCCCTGCGGCACACGGTCGCCGACTGCGCCCGGGTCTACCGCGAGGTGCTGGCCCGGCCGGGCCAGCCCGCGCGCCGTGAGGTGCCGGGGCCGCGGCTCACCGGCCGCGTTCGGCCCCGCCGTTGACCTGGATCACCTGCGCCGTCAGGTGGCCGGCGGCGTGTGAGGCCAGCCAGTGCAGCGTCTCGGCGACATCTCCCGGGGTGCCGGCGCGGCCGTTCAGGGTCTCCTCGACCCTGGCCTGCCGGCGCTCCGGTGTCATCGAGGTGCCGAAGAACTCGGTGTCGTCGATCAGCCCCGGGGCCACCACGTTCACCGTCACCCCGCGCGGGCCGAGGGTCGCGGCCAGCTCGAAGGCGTAGGGGTGCAGGGCTGCCTTGCTGGCCGCGTAGGACCCGGAGCCGGAGCCGCGGAACGCGGCGATCGAGCTGACGAAGAGCACCCGGCCGCCCGGGGCGGCCAGCCGGTCCCGCAGCGCCTCGGTGAGCAGCACGGCGGTCAGCGTGTTCAGCCGGAAGTTCACCGTCCAGTCGTGGGCGATCCCCGCCAGCGGGTCGGTGCTGTCGGCCGCCGGCTCCAGGCCGCCGTTGCCGCCCGCGCAGTTCACCAGCACGTCCACCGCGCCGAACCGGTCCGCGACGAACTCGGCCACCCGCGCCGCGCCCCGCGGCTCCGTCAGGTCGGCCGGGCAGGCGACCGCGCCGGCCACCGCGGCGGCGGCCCGGTCGAGCACCTCCGGCCGGCGGCCGACCAACACCGGGACGTCGCCGTCCCTGGCGAAGGCCAGGGCCGTCGCGAAGCCGATGCCGGTACCACCACCGCTGATCACCACCGTGCGCGCTGTCATGATCGAGACCGTATCCCGCGCGCTCCGGGTCAGCGGGGGACCTGCCAGGTCAGCGTGGTGCCGGCGCCACCGATCCCGGGCCCGACGCCGGCCGAGCCGCCCAGCGACTCGGCCCGCCTGGCCAGGTTGCGCAGCCCGCTGCGGCGCTCGCTCCCCGACCTCATGCCCACCCCGTCGTCCGCCACGGTCAGTCGCACCGCGTCCGCGCCGTCCGGCTGGTGCGCCCGGGCGTCCACCGTCACCTCGACCCGGGACGCCTCGGCGTGCCGGGCCGCGTTGGAGAGCCCCTCGCGGAGCGCGGCCAGCAGGTTGCGGGCCTCCCCCTCGCCGACCACCGTGTCCACCGGCCCCACGAACGAGACCGCCGGCCGGAAGCCGAGCAGCTGGCCGGCCGCGCCGATCTCCCGCAGCACCCGGGTGCGCAGCGTGGTGGGGGCGTCCTCCGGGTGCTGTTGCAGGGCGAAGATCGCGGTGCGGATCTCCTGGACGGTGGCGTCCAGCTCGGCGGTCGCCTGGTCGATGCGCTCCCCGACGTCCTCGGACGAGGTGACCCGGCGGGCCCCGGTCATGATCAGGCCGACCGCGAAGAGCCGCTGGATCACCAGGTCGTGCAGGTCACGGGCGATCCGGTCACGGTCCTCCAGCACCGCGAGCAGCTCCCGGTCCCGCCGGGCCCTGATCAGCAGCAGTGCCAGCGCCGCCTGCTGGGCGAACTGGGTGGCGTTGACCCGTTCCGGCACCGAGTAGGGCGGCGCCTGCGGCGCCCGGGCCAGGGCGAGCACCCCGAGCGTGGCCTCGTCGCTGGTCAGCGGCAGCAGCATGCTCGGCCCGTAGCGCCGGCCCAGATCCAGTGGGGGCGCCGGGTCGGCGGTCGGCCGGTCCCGGAAGACCGGCTCCCCGGCCAGCACCCGCCGGATGGCCGGCGAGTCGGCCGGGACCGTGCTGCCCAGCAGACCGCCCGGGTCGTCGGCGCAGACCGCCACCACGGTCAGCTCGCCGTCCTCCCCGGGTTCGAGCACCGCGCCCAGCGACGCCGCGGCCAGCCGCCGCGCCTGCTCGGCGACCACGGCGAGCGCGTTGTCCTCCGGCTCGGCGGAGAGCAGTGAAGTGGACAGCTCCAGGCTGCCGTCCAGCCAGCGGGCCTGCTGCCGGACCGCCTCGTGCAGCCGGGCGTTGCCGATCGCCAGCCCCGCCTCGGTGGCCAGCACCCGGACCAGCGCCTCGTCGGTCCCGCTGAAGGACGCGCCCGGCGGGCCGGTCAGCCAGAGGGCCCCCGACCTGGCGCCGTGCACCAGCACCGGGGCCCACAGCGGCGCCTCCGGGGTGGGCCGTGGACCGCGGCCGTCCAGCAGGGCGTGCAGCAGCGGCTCGGGGTCGTGTACCGGGGCCCGGCCGTGGCTGAGCAGCCGGTCGATCCGCTCCCCGTCGTCGCTGAGCACCGCAAGCGCGGCGTGCTCGGCACCGGTCAGCTCCGCGGCGGCCCGGACGACCCGGGCCGGCACGGCGTCGGGCTCGCTGTCGCCGCTGAGGGCGGCCAGCGCCCGCAGCGGCTCTGCCACCTGCCGCATACCAGCAGCGTAAGGAGTCCCTCAGGGGAGCGAAAGTCGGAGATGCCGGGTGCCGTGCCTGCCCTCGGTGCTCCGCGGATGCCGCCGACCGCGGCCGGCTGGTTCACGCGCGCCGTGTGCGCGTCGGGGGCGAGAGCGTCGGAGGTGTCGGGTGTCGCCTCCCGCCAACCGGTACTCAGCGGATGCCGCCCACCGGCACCGGCCGGTCCGCCCGCGCCGTGTGCGCGTCGGCCGCGGCCTCCCGGGCCAGCAGGTCCCGGTAGGGGCCGGCCATGGCGGCCAGCTCGGCGGGGGCGCCGCGCTGCACCACCCGGCCGCCGGCCAGCACCAGCACCTCGTCCACCGCCTCAAGTCCCGCCAACCGGTGGGTGATCAGCACGGCGGCCCGGCCCTCGGTGGCGGCCAGCAGGTCCCGGGTGAGGGCGTCGGCGGTCGCCAGGTCCAGATGCTCGGCCGGCTCGTCCAGCACCAGCACGGGGAAGTCCGCCAGCAGCGCCCTGGCCAGGGCCAGGCGCTGCCGCTGCCCGCCGGAGAGCCGGGTGCCGCCCTCGCCCACCGGGGTGTCGAGACCCTGCGGCAGCTCCTCGACCCAGGCCAGCAGCCGCGCCCTGGTCAGCGCCGCGCGCAGCTCGGGCTCCTCGGCCGTGGGGCGGGCCAGCAACAGGTTCGCCCGCAGGGTGCTGTCGAAGACATGGGCGTCCTGGGCGCACAGCCCCACCCAGCGGCGCACCGTCTCGCCGGGCAGCGCGCCGGCCGCGACGCCGCCGAGCGTGTAGCCGCCCCCGCTCGGGTCGAGGAACCGCAGCAGGCAGTGGGCCAGCGTGGTCTTCCCGGCACCGGACGGGCCGACCACCGCGATCCGCCGCCCGGCGGTCAGCTCCAGGTCGATCCCGCGCACCGCCGGCTCGGCCCGCCCCGGGTGGTGGGCCGTCAGCCCGCGCAGCCGCAGCGGGAACGGGCCGGCCGGCGCCGCCGCCGGCCGCGCCGGCTCGCGCACCGGGGCCGGCGCCGCCAGCACCTCGCGCACCCGTTCGGCGGCCCGCCGGGAGCGCTGCCGGTACCGCACCGCCAGCGGCAGTCCGGCCACCGCCTCGAAGGCGGCCAACGGCACCAGCACCACCGTGGCCAGCCAGACGCCGGCCAGCTCGCCGCCGGCCACCGCCGGCACCCCGAGCCGACCGGCCACCGCGACCGTCACCCCGGTGATCAGGACGGTGAGCCCGCCGGTCAGCGCGGTGACCGCGGCCGACCGACGGGCCAACCGGGTCAGCTCGGCGTCGGCGCCGGCCAGCGCCGCCCGCCGGGCCGGCAGCGCCCCGGCCACCAGCAGCTCGTCGGTCCCGGTGAGCAACGCCACCACCCGTTCGGCGAGTTCGCCACGGGCCGGGGCCAGCCTGGCCTCGGCCCGCCGGGCCTGCACCCCGGCCAGCGCCGGCACCGCCACCCCGGCCAGCAGCAGTCCGACGGCCAGCGCGACGCCGGCCGCCGGCAGCAGCCAGCCGGTGAAGACCACGGTGGTGACCCCGACCGTGCCGGCCACGGCGACCGGCAGCAGCCAGCGCAGGAAGTAGTCCTGGAGCGCGTCCACGTCGGCCACCATCCGGGAGAGCAGATCGCCCCGGCCGGCGCGGCCCAGGCCGGCCGGCGCCAGCCGTTCCAGCCGCTGGTAGACCGCCACCCGCAGGGTGGCCAGCAGCCGCAGCACGGTGTCGTGGCTGAGCAGCCGCTCCGCGTAGCGGAAGACCGCGCGGCCCAGGCCGAAGGCCCGGGTGGCGGTGACCGCCACCAACAGGTAGAGCACCGGCGGCTGTTCCCAGGCCCGCGAGATCAGCCAGCCGGAGGTGGCCATCAGCCCCACGGCGCTGCCCAGCGCCAGCGCGCCCAGCGCGGTGGCCAGCGCCAGCCGGGGCCGGCGTCCGCCGGCCAGCCGGCGCACCCAGCCGAGCGCCGAGCCGGCCAGCTCCGGCGAGCCGGCCGCGGCCGGCGGCGGGCCGGCGGGCGGCTCGGGTTCGGCGGCCGAGCCGCCCGCCGGGGCGTCGGCGTCCGGGGACCCGGGCGCGAGGGCCGCCCCCGGGCGCCCCGCCGTCGGGCGATGTTTCACGTGAATCATGCGGTCGGCCAGCGCCAGCAGCGCCGGCCGATGGCTGACCAGCAGCACCGTCCGGCCGGCCGCGTGCCGGCCGATGGCCGCCACCACGGCGGCCTCCGTGGCGCCGTCCAGGCCCGCCGTCGGCTCGTCGAGCAGCAGGATTGGCCGGTCGGCGAGGAACGCCCTGGCCAGCGCGACCCGTTGGCGCTGCCCCGCCGAGAGGCCGGCGCCGCCGTGGCCCAGCCGCAGCCCCGGGGCCAGCTCCTCGGCCGCCGCCTCGGCGAGCGCCGCCCGCACCTCGGCGTCCGACGCCTCCGGCCGGGCCAGCCGCACGTTCTCGGCGACCGTGCCGGCGAAGAGCAGCGGCCGCTGCGGCACCCAGGCGACCTGGCCGTGCCAGGCGTCCCGGTCCAGCTCCGCCACCTCGACGCCGCCCACCAGCACCCGCCCGCCGGTCGTTCCGACCAGCCCCAACAGGGCCCGCAGCACCGTGGACTTGCCGGCTCCCGACGGGCCGGTCAGCGCCACCGTCTCGCCGGCGGCCACCCGGAGGCTGGTCGCCGGCAACGCGTCCGCCGAGCGGCCCGGATAGCGCACCACCGCCTGGTCCAGCCGCAGTTCGGGCCGCGCCGGCACGGGGGCGGCGCCGGGCCGGTCCGCCTCCGTCTCCAGCACCGCGAAGACCTCCTCGGCCGCCGCCAGCCCCTCCTGCGCCGCGTGGAACTGGGTGCCCAGCTGCCGCAGCGGCAGATAGACCTCGGGCGCCAGGACCAGTACCACCAGCGCGGTCTCCAGGTCCAGATCGCCGTGCACCAGCCGCATCCCGATGCTGACCGCGACCAGCGCCACCGACAGGGTGGAGAGCAGCTCCAGGGCGAAGGAGGAGAGGAAGGCGACCCGCAGCGTCCGCAGGGTGCCCCGCCGGTAGGAGTCGGTGATGGCCCGGATGTTCTCCGCCTGGGCCTGGGCCCGGCCGAAGACCTTGAGGGTGCCGAGCCCGGCCACCACGTCCAGGAAGTGCCCCGAGAGGTGGGCGAGCTGCCGCCAACGGCGATCCATCTGGGCCTGGGTGGCCCAGCCGATCAGCGCCATGAAGACCGGGATCAGCGGCAGCGTGACCACCATGATCCCGGTGGCCACCCAGTCCTCGGTGACCAGCCAGCCCAGCACCGCGACCGGCGCCACCACCGCCAGCCCCAGCTGCGGGAGGTAGCGCCCGAAGTAGTCGTCCAGCGCGTCGATCCCCCGGGTGGCCAGCGTGGTCAGCTCCCCGGTCGACCGCCCGGCCCGCCCCACCGGCGCCAGCAGCGCCGCCCGGTCCAGCAGCAGCCGCCGCAGCCGGGAGGTGACCGAGGCCCCGGCGCGGTGCGCCAGCCACTCGGTCGCGTAGGCCACCAGGCCGCGCCCCAGCGCGGTGGCCACCAGCAGCCACAACGCGCCGCCCAGCGCGTCCAGCCCCTGGTCCTCGGTCACCGCCCCGGCGATCACCCGGGCGAGCAGCAACGCCTGGGCGATCAGCAGCCCGGTCCCGAGCAACCCCAGCGCCACCGAGGCCGCCAACAGCCAGCGGGTGGCCGAGGCGTGGCGCAGCAGCCGGGGATCGACGGGCCTCATGCGGCCGCTCCCGCGTCACCCGCGCCATGGGCGGCCGGGGCCAGGTGCTGGGTGCCTATCCGCTTCCGGAAGACCCAGTACGTCCAGCTCTGGTAGAGCAGCACCAGCGGGGTGGCCAGCGCCGCGCACCAGGTCATGATCCGCAGGGTGTAGGGCGAGGAGGCGCTCTCGGCCACGGTCAGCGACCAGGCCGGGTCGAGCGAGGACGGCAGCAGCTGTGGGAAGAGCGTCAGGAACCACATCGCGACGACGGCGACCACCAGCACCCCGGAGCACAGGAAGGCCCACCCCTCCCGGCCCCGCGCGTTGGCCAGCAGGGTGCCCAGCAGGGCCAGCCCGGCGACCACCAGCGCCGGCACCCCCCGCGCGGTGTCCGCCTCGGCCAGCGTCCAGCCGAGGAAGCCGGCCGCCAGCAGACCGGTCGCCAGCCCCAGCCGGCCGGCCCAGCGGCGGGCCCTGACCCGGATGTCCCCCACCGTCTTCAGCGCGGCGAACAGCGCCCCGTGCAGCGTGAAGAGCGCCAGGCTCACCGCGCCGCCCAACAGCGCGTACGGGGAGAGCAGGTCGAGCGGCCCGCCGACGACCTCCCCGGTGGCGTCGATCGGCACTCCGCGCACGATGTTGGCGAAGGCCACGCCCCAGAGCACCGAGACCACCAGCGAGGAGACGAAGATGGCGTGTTCCCAGTTGCGCTGCCAGCGCTCGCCCGGCCGCTTGGCGCGGTACTCGAAGGCCACCCCGCGCACGATCAGGCAGACCAGGATCGCCAGCAGCGGCAGGTAGAAGCCGGAGAAGAGGGTGGCGTACCAGTCGGGGAAGGCGGCGAAGGTGGCGCCGCCGGCGGTCAGCAGCCAGACCTCGTTGCCGTCCCAGACCGGGCCGATGGTGTTGATCAGCACGCGGCGCTCGGCCCGGTCCCTGGCCAGGGTCCCGGTCAGCACGCCGATGCCGAAGTCGAACCCCTCCAGGAAGAAGTAGCCGACCCACAGCACGGCGATGACGACGAACCAGAGGGTGTGGAGTTCCATCCCGGACGCTCCCTTTCGCGTTCCTTGGGTGTGGGGTGGTGTGGGGCCCGGCGGGCGTCAGTAGGAGAAGGCCATCGGCCGGTCCTCGGCGTCCGCCTTGGTCTCGGCGCCGGTGCCCGGCAGGGACGGCGGTCCACCGATCCGGGTCGGCGGGTGCAGGTCGGCCTCGGTCAGCTCCGGCGGTCCGGCCTTGACGTAGCGGACCATCAGCCGCACCTCGATCACCGCGAGGATTCCGTAGAGCAGGGACAGCACCACCAGTGAGGTGATCACCTCGCCCTGGGAGACCCCGGGGGAGACCGCGTCGGCCGTCTTCATCACCCCGTAGACCACCCAGGGCTGGCGGCCGGTCTCGGTGAAGATCCAGCCCCAGGCGTTGGCCACCAGCGGGAAGAGCATGGTGAGCGTGGCGGTCCGCCAGAACCAGCGGCTGAGGGTGCCGGACAGCGGCAGCCGCCGGGTGAGCGCCAGCCGGGGCACCTCGTCCTCGCCGGTGCGCAGCGAGGCGTCCAGCAGGAAGCGGCGGCGGGTCAGCCACAGGCCCAGCGCGCCGAGCGCGGCCGAGGCCATGCCGAAGCCGATCATCCAGCGGAAGCTCCAGTAGGCCAGCGGGATGTTGGGCCGGTAGTCGCCCGGCCCGTACTGCTCCTGCATCGCCTCGTTGGTGTCGTTGATGCCCGGCACCGGGTCGCTGAAGTTGTCGTGCGCCAGGAAGGAGAGCAGGCCGGGCAGTTCGACGCTGACCACGTTGTGGCCCGCGTCCACGTCGCCGACCGCGAAGAGGGAGAACGGCGCCGGCGCCTCGGTGTCCCAGAGCGCCTCGGCGGCGGCCATCTTCATCGGCTGCTGCTCGTACATGATCTTGCCGAGCCGGTCGCCGCTGACGGCGGTGAGCAGCCCGGCGACCACCATGGTGACCAGGCCGAGGCGGAGCGAGGCGCGCATCACCGGGATGTGCCGGCGGCGCAGCAGGTGGTAGGCGGATATCCCGACCAGGAAGGCGCCGCCGACCAGGAACGCGGCCGTGATGGTGTGCGCGAACTGGGCGACCGCGGTGTTCTGGGTGAGCACCCGGACGATGTCGGTCAGCTCGGCCCGGCCGGTCTCCTCGTTGATCCGGTAGCCGACCGGGTGCTGCATCCAGGAGTTGGCGGCCAGGATGAAGTACGCGGAGAGCACGGTGCCGACCGCGACCGTCCAGATGGTGGCGAGGTGCAGCTTGGGCGGCAGCTTGTCCCAGCCGAAGATCCACAGGCCGATGAAGGTGGACTCGAAGAAGAAGGCGATCAGCGCCTCGAAGGCCAGCGGAGCGCCGAAGACGTCGCCGACGAAGCGCGAGTAGTCCGACCAGTTCATGCCGAACTGGAACTCCTGCACGATGCCGGTGACCACACCCATGGCGATGTTGATCAGGAAGAGCTTCCCCCAGAACTTGGTGGCTCTGAGGTACTTCTCCTTGCCGGTACGCACCCAGGCGGTCTGCAGTCCGGCGGTGAGGCTGGCCAGGGAGATCGTCAGCGGCACGAAGAGGAAGTGGTAGACGGTCGTGATGCCGAACTGCCACCGTGCCAGGGTCTCCGGCGCGAGCGCGAGGTCCATGGGTCCACTCCTCCGCTTGTGAACGTATTCACATTCACAAGCCATTATGCGCCGCTCGCCCCGGGCCCCCGCACCCGGGGTGCGCTTTCTGTGAAGGAGTGGTGTTGTCGCAGGTCAGCGCAGGTGCGCCGGGCTCAGCGCGCGGCCAGGAACTCCCCGGCGACGCGCAGCACCAGATCGTTGGCCTCCGGCTCGGCGACCGTGATCCGCACGCCCTCCCCCGGGAACGGCCGCACGGTCACCCCCGCCGCCTCGCAGCGCGCGGCGAACTCCACCGTCGCCTCCCCCAGCCGCAGCCAGACGAAGTTCGCCTGCGACTCGGGCACCGTCCAGCCCTGGTCGCGCAGCCCGGCGGTGACCCGGGTCCGCTCCTCGACCAGCGCGGCCACCCGGACCGCCAGCGCCTCCGTCGAGCGCAGCGAGGCGACGGCCGCGTCCTGGGCGATCTGGCTGACCCCGAACGGCACCTGCGTCTTGCGCAGCGCCGCGGCCACCGGCGCGTGCGCCACCGCGTAGCCGACCCGCAGGCCGGCCAGCCCGTACGCCTTGGAGAAAGTGCGCAACACACAGACGTTGGGCCGGTCCCGGTACAGCTCCACGCCGTCCGGCACCTCGGGGTCCCGGATGAACTCCCGGTACGCCTCGTCCAGCACCACCAGCACGTCCGAAGGCACCCTGGCCAGGAAGTCCAGCAGCTCGTCGCGGCGCAGCGCGGTGCCCGTCGGGTTGTTGGGGTTGCACAACAGGATCAGCCGGGTCCGATCGGTGACCGCCGCCGCCATCGCCGTCAGGTCGTGCTCCTCGCCCCCGGTCAGCGGCACCTGGACCGAGCGGGCGCCGGAGACGCCGACCACGATCGGGTACGCCTCGAAGGAGCGCCAGGCGTAGAGCACCTCGTCGCCCGGGCCGGCCGTGGCCTGCACCAACTGCTGGGCCACGCCCACCGATCCGGTGCCCACCGCCAGATGGTCGGCCGGCACCGCGAGCTGCTCGGCCAGCTCGGCGATCAGCGCGGCGCTGGTCATGTCGGGGTAGCGGTTGAGCGACCCGGCGGCGGCGACCGCGGTCTCCAGCACACCGGGGAGCGGGGGGTAGGGGTTCTCGTTCGACGACAGCTTGAAGGTGCGGCCCGTCGCGGCCCTGGCCCGGCCCGGGACGTAGGCGGGCAGTCCGTCGAGCGCGGCGCGCAGCCTGGGCAGCCCGCCGGCGGGCTCGGGGGCGGAGCCCTGGGATGAGGAAGGAAGCGCGGTCATCCGCTCACCCTAAGGGTGACCTTCCTTCCCTCCACCGGCAGAGCGCGAAGGTATTCGGCGCGCGCTCCCCACGGGCGCCCGAAGCGCCACTCGATCGAGTGAGCTACCCGGTGTTGAAAAGTGGTTGCGCCAGGCCAGGACCCGGCCCGGGCCCCGCCGCACGGAGGGGTGCTGACCTGGCACTTCCGTTCGCCCGGCGGCGCTCGGCGCCCGTTGACCCAGCAGCCGAGCCGGCCCAGCGGCCGCCTTCAGGGCCCCGGGGACGAGCGCCCGCCGGGCCTACCATCAGGTCGCCATGACAGCAGCGAAACATCCGGTGCCACGGCCCAAGGGCCGCCGTGGCAACGGCCGGGCCGGCATTCGTGAGGTGGCGGCCGCGGCCGGCGTCTCGATCACGACTGTCTCCGACGCGCTCAACGGCAAGGGCCGGCTGCCGGACACCACCCGTCGCCATGTGCGCGCCATCGCCGACCGGCTGGGCTACCGCCCGTCGGCCGCCGCCCGCACCCTGCGCACCGGCAAGTCGGGGCTGATCGGGCTCACGGTCACCACCTACGGCGAAGAACCGTTCACCTTCACCGAGTTCGCCTACTTCGCCGAGATGGCCAGAGCCGCTACCTCGGCGGCGCTCGCCCGCGGCTACGCGCTGGTGATCCTGCCCGCCGCCTCCCAGCACCGGGACTTCGACGTCTGGTCGAACGTGGCGCTGGACGGCACCGTCGTCATCGACCCCTCGGACCACGACCCGGTGGTGATCGAGCTGGCCCGGCAGGGCATCCCGGTGGTCTCCGACGGCCAGCCGGGCGGGGACCTGCCCGTCACCGCCTGGGTGGACAACGACCACCAGGCCGCCGTCGCCGGCCTGCTCGACCACCTGGCCGCCGCCGGCGCCCGGCGGATCGGCCTGCTCACCGGGACCAGCACCGACACCTACACCCGGCTGTCCACCACCGCCTACCTCAACTGGTGCGAGCGCACCGGTCAGGAGCCGGTCTACGAGGCCTACCCGGCGCACGACCCCTGCGCCGGGGCGATGGCCGCCGACCGGCTGCTGGCCCGCCCCGACCGGCCGGACGCGGTCTACGGCCTCTTCGACCCGAACGGCACCGACCTGCTGGCCGCCGCCCGCCGCTACGGCCTGCGGGTCCCCGACGACCTGCTGCTGGTGTGCTGCAGCGAGTCCAACGTCTACGCCGCGACCGAGCCGCCGGTCACCACCCTCTCCCTGCAACCGGGCCGGATCGGAACGGCCGTCATCCAGCTGCTCATCGACGCGATCGAGAGCGGCGAGGGCCACCCGCGGCAGCACCGGCTGATGCCCACCGAGCTGCTGGTGCGCGCCTCGTCACAGCCCGGGACGCGCCGCACCGAACGGGCCACTGTGGCAGCCCCCCGCAAGCCCCCTGCCGTCGAACGGTAGTTTCGGGTAAACATTTAGCGGCCTGGCAACGGTCTCCCCCAGGTGTGTCACACCAGACCACCGGGATTCCTATGATGGGCGAACGGCATGGGGACCCGGACCGATCGACCGGGTCCCGCAGGTGAGGCGGCGCGCAGTGGTGGAGGGGTCGATGACTCAGGGGGCCGACCAGGGACCAGCGGCGGAGCGGGGCGCGCCTCCGGGCAAGGCCGCGGCGACTCCGGATCTCTATACGCCGACCCTGCCGGACATCCCGGTGATGGAGGGCGGCGTCGGGCCGCTCTACGTGGTCGGTGACGTGCACGGTTACCTGGACGAGCTGAAGGCCGCCCTCCGCGAGGCCGGTCTCACCAACGCCGAGGACCAGTGGGCCGCGGCCAACGCCCGGCTGTGGTTCCTCGGCGACTTCACCGACCGCGGGCCGGACGGGGTCGGGGTGCTGGACCTGGTGATGCGGCTCTCCGCCGAGGCCGCGGCCGCCGGCGGCTACTGCAAGGCCCTGCTCGGCAACCACGAGCTGCTGCTGCTCGGCGCCAGTCGGTTCGCCGACACCCCGGTCGACTCGGCCGCCGGCACCGCCTCCTTCCAGGCGGCCTGGATGCTCAACGGCGGCCAGCGCACCGACATGGAGCGGCTGCGCGACCACCACATCCAGTGGATGTCCCGGCTGGACTCCATGGCGGTGGCCGACGGCCACCTGCTGGTGCACTCCGACACCAGCGCCTACCTGGACTACGGCAGCACGATCGACGACGTCAACGACGCGATCTGGCAGGCCCTCCAGCGCAACGACGTGGGCGAGACCTGGGAGCTGTTCCGCAAGTTCACCAAGCGGTTCGCGTTCCGCGACGAGGACGGCCCGGGCAACGTGCGCGAGCTGCTCGACACCTTCGGCGGCAAGCGCATCGTGCACGGCCACAGCCCCATCCCCTACCTGACCGGCGAGACCGGCGGGGCGGACGCCGACGCGGACGACGGGGACGGGGAGGCGGAGCCCAGGATCGAGGGGCCGCACGTCTACGCCGACTCGCTGGCCGTCGCCATGGACGGCGGGGTGACCATGGGGGGCCGGCTGCTGGTGGCCCGGCTGCCGCTGCCCGACCGGTCCTGAGGCGCGCCCGGGCGGCCCGCCGTGCCGCCCGGTGGATGTGGGGCCAGTGGGGCGGACCCGTGCGAACTCCGGCTATTCCCTGTCCGGAACGCGGGTCGCCCTTTACCATCGTGGTCCTTGTTCAACAGCTCGCTGCGTGAACGCAGCCGGGGGCGCCCATGAACAGCCCAGCCGAACTGCCGGCCGGTGACCGGGACGAGGTCGAGCGGCTGCTCGACGAGGCGCTGCGCGCGGCCCGGCTGTCCACCGGCGCCGAGCCGGCGCGGCTGGCCCGGCTGCGCGCGGTGCTGCTGGGCGCGCTCCCCGAGATCCTGGCCACGGCCGAACCCGAGTACCGGCGGCTGTGCGCGCTGCGCGAGCGGCTGCGGGCGGCCCAGGCCGAGCCGGGCCCGCCGCCGGCCGCGGCCGGCGCGCCGGGGCGTGCCGGGTCCGGGGCGCTGCTGGTCGCCTTCGCGCTGGTCCCGGTGCTGTCCGGGGTGAGCGCGCTGATCTTCCTGCTGCTCGGCTACGCGCTGCGGCTGGCCGATCCGGAACCGGCGGTGGCGGGGTCGATGCGCTCGGTCGGCTGGGCCTTCGCGCTGCTGGCCGCCGGGGGCGCGTTGGTCGCGGCGGGCGCCCTGGTGGTGGCCGCGGCGCGGAACGGCGCCACCTCGATCCGGGCCGCCGCGCCGGCGCCCGGCGCGGCACTGGCCGACGAGGTGGCCGAGGCCCGCGCGCGGTGGCGGCGCGCGCTGCTCGACCGGGGCCTCCAGCCGCTGCTGCGGCGGGAGTTGGCCGACGCCCCGCCGCCGGCCGGGCGCACCCCCCGGCTGCACTACACCAGCCCGCACTTCAGCAGCCCGGGGTTCTCCCGCCACACGGACGACCGGGGGACCGCCGGCCGGCCGCTCGACCACCACCGGGAGCTGCCCGAACCCGGCCTCGCCGCCCCGGACTTCACCGGGCCCGACGTCACCGGCCCGGCCGGCGACGGCGCCGACCGCTGAGCCGGGCGGCCGGCCCCCCGCCCACCCGGGACCGGCGCCGCGGTCCCGCCGGCCGCGGCGCCGGCCCAGGTCTCGTCGTCGGGTCCTCGTGGACCGGGCCGCGTTGGCCGACGCGGTGCTCCCCCGGGCCGGCGCCCGGGCGGTGCCCCATCAGGCGGAGGCCCCATCGCCGGCGGCGCCGCCCCGGACTTCACCGGGCCCGACGTCACCGGCCCGGCCGGCGACGGCGTCGGCCGCGGCGGCTCAGCGGTGGGTGGCCAGCAGGCGTTCGATGACCAGGGCGACGCCGTCGTTCTCGTTGCTCTCGGTGCGGTGCTCGGTGGCCGCCAGCACCGCCGGGTGCGCGTTGGCCATGGCGTAGCCGGTGCCGGCCCAGGTCAGCATCTCCACGTCGTTGGGCATGTCGCCGAAGGCGATCACCCGGGACGGGTCGATGCCGTTCCTGGCGCAGCGCAGCGCCAGCGTGGTGGCCTTGCTCACCTCGGGCGCGCTGATCTCCAGCAGCGCGGACGGGCTCGACCTGGTGACCTGCGCCCAGGACCCGACCCGCGCCCGGGCCAGGGCCAGGAAGTCGTCGGGCGTCAGGGTGTCGTGCTTGGCCAGCAGCTTCAGCACCGGGGCGCCCCGGTAGGCGTCGCCCTCGGCCAGCAGCTTCTCCACCGGTGCCACCTCGACCGCGGGGTCCATCGTCATCGGCGGGTAGGTGGGCTCCTGGTGCAGACCGCCGGTGCGCTCCACGGCGAAGGTCACGCCGGGCGCCGCCGAACGCAGCGCGTGCACCACCGCCAGGGCGTTCTCCCGGGGCAGCGGGCGGACCTCGATCAGCCGGCCGCCGTCCCGCAGGTCCACCACCGCGGCGCCGTTTCCGCAGATGGCCACGCCCTGGCCGTGCAGGTGCTCGCTGACCACGCCCATCCAGCGAGCCGGCCGGCCGGTGACGAAGACGATCTGAATGCCGGCGGCGCCGGCGGCCGCGAGGGCCGCCCCGGTGCGCGGGGAGATGCTGTGGTCGTGGCGGAGCAGCGTGCCGTCGAGATCGGATGCGATCAGTTGGGGGAGGGGCGCGGGTTCGGAAAGTTCTGGCACGGTCACCCAGCATATGCGCGCGCCCGCGGGCGGTGGCCGCCCGGCCGATCCGGCACCGGGGACTGGCGCGAAGCGGCACCAGGAAGGCCGGTGAGGGCCTACGCTTGTTGGCCATGGCTGTCTGCTCCGGGCCTTCGCTGCGCCTCTCCACCGCGATCCTGCCCGTCCACCGCTGGTCCCAGGGCGGCAGGGAAAGCTGGCTGCGCGCCGAGGAGTTGGGTTTCCACACCGCCTACACCTACGACCACCTCTCCTGGCGGTCCTTCCGTGACGGGCCGTGGTTCGGCGCGCTGCCGACGCTGACCGCGGCGGCCACCGTCACCGAGCGGCTGCGCCTCGGCACGCTGGTCACCTCGCCCAACTTCCGCCATCCCGTGCCGCTCGCCAAGGAGCTGCTCAGCCTCGACGACATCTCCGGCGGCCGCCTCACCCTGGGCATCGGCTCGGGCGGCACCGGCTTCGACGCCACGGCGCTCGGCGACGACGCCTGGCCGCCCAGGGAACGCGCGGACCGGTTCGCGGAGTTCCTGCGGCTGCTCGACCGGGTGCTGAGCGCGGGCGCGACCGGCGGCGAGGCAGGCGTCTCCTACCGGGGCGACTTCTACTCGGCGCGCGAGGTGCGCAACCAGCCGGGCTGCGTGCAGCGCCCCCGGCTGCCCTTCGTGGTGGCCGCCGCCGGGCGGCGCGGGATGCGCCTGGCCGCCCAGCACGGGCAGGGCTGGGTGACCACGGGCGACCCCAAGACGCTGGGCGTCGACGCCAGCCCCGCCGTCTACCGGGCCGGGCTGGCCCGCCAGCTGGAGCTGCTGGACAGCGTCTGCGAGGACAGCGGCCGGCGCCCGGCCGACCTGCGGCGGGTGCTGCTGGACGCCAGCGACCGGCCGGCCGGGGTCGGCACCCTGGACTCGGTGGACGCCTTCGTGGACCACGCGGGCCAGCTGATCGAGCTGGGCTTCGACGAACTGGTCGTGCACTGGCCGATCAAGGACTCCGTCTTCGCCGCCGACCCTGAGACCTTCGAGCGGATCGCCACCGAGGGAATGTCCCAGCTCAAGGCGTAGGTCATCCACCCTTGGTCGGATCCGCGACACCTCCTTGGCCTGACCCGGCCCCTAGGGGCCGGCGCCGAAGATGGCTACCGAAGTCTGACGCGCGAGACGTTCGTCACGGCTACCGTCGGTCGGGTGAGTGTGATTCAAACCAACGGCTTGACCAAGCGGTATCCCCGGGTGACCGCTTTGGACGGCCTGACCATCGATATCAGGGCCGGGGTGACCGGCCTGGTCGGGGCGAACGGCGCGGGGAAGTCCACCCTGATCAAGATCCTGTTGGGGTTGGCGCCGGCGACCGAGGGCACGGCCAGCGTGCTCGGCCTCGACTCGGCCCGTGACGGCGCCGCCATCCGCGCGCAGGTGGGCTACATGCCCGAGCACGACTGCCTGCCGCCCGACGTCAGCGCCACCGAGTTCGTGGTGCACATGGCCGCCATGTCCGGGCTGCCGCGGACGGCGGCCCGCGAGCGCACCGCGGACACGCTGCGGCACGTCGGGCTCTTCGAGGAGCGCTACCGCCCGATGGGCGGGTACTCGACGGGCATGAAGCAGCGGGTCAAGCTGGCCCAGGCGCTGGTCCACGACCCGAAGCTGGTGCTGCTCGACGAGCCGACCAACGGCCTCGACCCGGTGGGCCGGGACGAGATGCTCGGCCTGATCCGCCGCATCCACAGCGAGTTCGGGATCTCGGTCCTGGTCACCTCGCACCTGCTGCGGGAGCTGGAGCGCACCAGCGACCACATCGTGGTGATCGACGGCGGCTCGCTGCTCCGCTCCCAGACCACGGCCAGCTTCGTCGAGGCCACCGCCTCGCTGGCCATCGAGGTGACCGACAGCGACACCCATCCGGACGGCGCCGCCGCGCTGGCCGCCGCGCTCGCCGAGCGCGGCGTGGCGACGACGCCGGCGCCCGGCCGGCAGCTGCGGCTGGAGATAGCGGACGAGACCGTCTACGACACGGTCCGGGACGCGGTCAACGACCTCGGCCTCGGGCTGGTGCGGATGGAGCGCGGCCGACACGAGATCGCCGAGGTCTTCCGCTCCGCCGCCCCGGCCGGCGTCGGCGGCCAGGCAGGCGACGGCACCAGCGTGGAGGTCACGCGATGAGCAGCGGCACGGACGCCCGCATCCACAACATCGGCTACCGCAACTACACCGGTGAGCGGCTCGGCATCGCGTACGCGCGGCGCGCGCTCTTCACGCACTCGCTGCGTGGTTCCTTCGGTCTGGGCCGCTCGGCCCGCTCCAAGGTGCTGCCGATGGGGCTGCTCGGCATCATGCTGGCGCCGGCCCTGGTGATGGTGGCCGTGGCCGCCTTCGTCGGACTCGACGAGCTGCCCATCGAGTACACCAGCTACGCCCTGTTCATGCAGCCCATCGTGGGCCTCTACGTGGCGCTCGCGGCGCCCCAGATGGTCTCGCTCGACTTGCGGTTCAAGGTCACCCCGCTGTACTTCTCCCGGCCCATCGAGCGCACCGACTACGTCGCGTCGAAGTTCGCCGCGCTGAGCGTCGCGATCTTCCTCTTCGTGTCGCTGCCGCTGGTGATCGCCTATGTCGGCGGGCTGCTGGCCGAGTTGGGCTTCGCCGAGCAGAGCAAGGGCTTCGGCCAGGGGCTGCTGCTCTCGGTGCTCTTCGCGCTGCTGCACGCGGCCATCGCGCTGCTGGTGGCCAGCTTCACCCCGCGCCGTGGCTTCGGCGTCGCCGCCGTGATCGGCGTGCTGACCATCCCCTACTTCGCGGTGACCGCCATCCAGGCCGTCGCCTGGGAGTCGGGCGAGGCCGGCCTGGTCGGCTGGATGGGGCTCTTCTCGCCCGGCACGCTGATCGACGGCATCCAGTCCGCGTTCCTCGGCGGCGAGTCGGGCTACCCCGGTCTCGAGCCGGCCACCACCGCGGCGGGCACGGCCCAGCTGCTGGTCAGCCTCGCCCTGATCGTCGTCTGCTACCTGCTGCTGGGACGCCGCTACCGAAAGGCCGGGCTGTGACCACTCTGCACATCACCAACACCTCCCGCTGGTTCGGGAACGTGGTCGCGGTCAACGACGTCACCATGACCATCGGCCCCGGCGTCACCGGGCTGCTCGGCCCGAACGGCGCCGGCAAGTCCACCCTGATCAACATGATGAGCGGCTTCCTGGCGCCGTCCGCCGGCACGGTCACCCTGGACGAGCGGCCGATCTGGCGGAACGCCGAGAGCTACCGCGAGATCGGCCTGGTGCCGGAGCGCGAGGGCATGTACGACTACCTCACGGGCGGCGAGTTCGTGCTGGCCAACGCCGAGCTGCACGGCCTGGCCGACCCGGCGGCCGCGACGGCCGAGGCGCTGGCCACGGTCGAGATGACGCACGCCGCGGACCGCCGCATCGACACCTACAGCAAGGGCATGCGGCAGCGGGTCAAGATGGCCTCCGCCCTGGTGCACGACCCGTCGGTGCTGCTGCTGGACGAGCCGTTCAACGGCATGGACCCCAGGCAGCGGCTGCAACTGATGGACGTGCTGGCCAAGATGGGCGACGAGGGCCGCACGGTGCTCTTCTCCTCGCACATCCTGGAGGAGGTCGAGCAGCTCGCCAGCCACATCGAGGTGATCGTCGCCGGCCGGCACGCCGCCTCGGGCGACTTCCGCCGGATCCGCCGCCTGATGACGGACCGGCCGCACCGCTACCTGATCCGCTCCAGCGACAACCGGGCGCTGGCCGCCGCGCTGATCGCGGACGCCTCCACCACCGGCATCGAGGTGGACCTCACGGAGGACGCGCTGCGGGTCGAGGCGGTCGACTTCCAGCGCTTCACCGAGCAGCTGCCCGGCCTGGCCAGGGCGCGCGACATCCGGCTGCTGACGGTCGCCCCCGCCGACGAGTCCCTGGAGAACGTCTTCTCCTACCTGGTGGGGACGTGACGATGCGCCCACTCGCCCGCCCCGCAGAAGCCATGGCCGCGACCGCGCGCGTGGCCCGCCGTCGGCGTACCGCCATCGAGTCGGCGTACCGCCGTTAAGGAGCCTCACCGCGATGTACAACCACACCGTCGCCCGGCTCACCTACCGGGCCCTGCTCGGCCGTCGCCGGGTGCTGATCCTGATCGCCCTGCCCGCGCTGCTGCTCGCCATCTCGGTGGCCGTCCGCGTGCTCAGTGGCTCCGACGACGCGGCCGCGGTCGACATCCTCGGGGGCTTCGCCCTCGCCGCGATGGTCCCGCTGATCGGCGTGGTCGCCGGCACGGGCGCCATCGCGCCGGAGATCGACGACGGCTCGATCGTCTACCTGCTCGCCAAGCCGCTGCCGCGGCGCACCATCATCCTCACCAAGCTGATCGTCGCCGTGTCGGTCACCATCGCCTTCACCACGGCCCCGATCCTGGTCGCCGGCCTGATCCTGAACGGCAACGGCCTGGGCATCGCCTCCGGCTACACGGTCGCCGCCGGGGCCGCCGCGGTGGCCTACGGCGCGCTCTTCCTGCTGCTGGGCACCATCTCGCGGAACGCCGTGGTCATCGGCCTGATCTACGCGCTGGTCTGGGAGGCCCTGCTGGGCAACGTGCTGCCCGGCGTGCGCACGCTCAGCGTCCAGCAGTGGTCGCTGTCGCTGGCCGAGGGGATAGCCGAGTCGGGCGCCGGCGTCACCTCCGACGTGGCGCTGCCGCTCGCGCTGGTCCTGCTGGTCTCGGCCACCGTGCTGGGCACCTGGTACGCGATCCGCCGGCTCACCGCGCTCACCGTGACCGGCGACGGCTGAGGCGCCCCCTGCCGCTCCGGGCCGCCGGCCCGGAGCGGCGCCGCGCCGGCCCGGCGGGCGTATCGTCGCCGGCCAGGGCGTCGCCGTGTCGCCGGGCGCCCTCCGGGACTCCGCCGAGCGGACCGCCCGGGGTCAGACCTCCCGGGCGAGGCCGTTCGGACAGGTGCTGGCGGGTGCCCCGGGCCGGAGCCGGTCCGGCAGCAGCACGCCGGGGCCGGTGGTGCTCCAGGCGGTCAGTCCGGCTGGTCGGTACTGGTCAACGCCAGGTCGTGGGCGCCGGTGAAGCGGAGCCGCAGGCGCGCCGCCGGCGCCCCCGGCAGGTCGACCGGCGGGAAGACGTCGGTGGTGCGCCGGTCAACGCCGTCGCCGCCGATCCTGGCCAGCACCGCCCGGGTGCCGTCCGGGGCGCGCAGCGTCAGCCGCCAGTCGCCCCGCGCCCCCGGACGGGCGGCGGTCGCCGCCGCGTGCGGGATGGTCAGCAGGACCCGGCCGTCCGCGCCGTCCGGCCGGCAGCCCACGGCGAACTCCGCCCCCGGCTGCTCCCCCACGCCCTCGGCGTGCGCCGTCCACGCCGTGTTCGGCCCGACCCCCGGCCCCGCCGGCAGCGCCGACACCTCGAACGCGGTCCTCGCCAGCCGCACCTCGCCGACCTCCGCGTGCGCCGGCCGAAGCCAGGTGCGCAGCGTGAGGTTGCCCTCCTTGGTGCGGTAGGGAATCCACGCGCCCACCCCTCGCTCGTCCACCCGGGGCGCCGCGCCGAGCAGCGCCGCCTGCCGCACCTGGTCGGCGGCGACCCGCAGCAGCCGGCCGCCGGCGCCCGGCCGGACGAAGAAGTCCCAGCGCCCCTCGGCCAGTTCCAGCTCCGCCGGGCTCAACAGCAGCTCGACGCGGCGCCTGCCGCGGCCCGCCGGCAGCGGCAGCGTGACGTCCCGCCCCCGTGGGTCGTGCCGGCGCCGCAGCACCAGCCGGGCCGCCCCCCTGGGCAGCGACCCACCGTCCAGCGAGATCCGCAGCGCCCCGTCCGCCCAGCTCTCGCCGTAGCCGTGCGGCCGGCCGCCGAGCGCGGCCGCGGGGCGCCAGACCCGCAGCAGGCCGCCCAGCCGGCCGGCCCGCCCCCCGACGGGCCGCACGGGGCCGGCCTGCGAGGCGTCCGGCGCCCACTCCCGGAACAGCTTCTCGTACCGTTCGGCGATCACCGGCGGGTCGTAGGCGGCGGCCGTCGCCCGGCCCCGCGCGGCCAGCCGCCGGCGCAGCGCCACGTCGGCCAGCAGCGGGCGCAGCGCCCCGGCCAGCGCCTCGCTGCCGCCGGCCAGCGGGGACAACAGCCCGTTCTCGCCCTGGGAGATGATCTCCCGCGGCCCGTGCGGGCAGTCGGTGGCGACCACCGGCAGGCCACACCGCATGGCCTCCACGATGGTCAGACCGAACGACTCGGCGTCCGACGAGACCACCGCGACCGACCCCTTGACCCACTCCGTCTCGATCGGCGCGGCCGCCCCCAACAGGCGGGCCCGGTTGTGCAGTCCCAGGTCGCCGATCCGCTGCCGCAGCCGGTCCCGCTCCGCGCCCCGGCCGTAGATCCGCAGCCGCCAGTCGGGGAACTCGGGCGCCAGCAGGGCGAACGCGTCGATCAGCCGGTCGTAGCGCTTCACCGGGGCCAGCCGGCCGGCGGCCACGATCAGCCGGGAGTCGCCGCGCGCCGGCGGCACGTCCGGCGCGGGGGAGCAGTTGGGCACGTGCGTCACCACGGGTCCTTCGGGGCCCAGCGCCGCCGCGTACCGCTCGGCGTCCGCCGCGGAGACGCAGACCAGCGCGTCCAACTCCCGGGCGGCGGCCAGCTGGACGGCCCTGGCCCGGCGGCCACGGGCCTCGTAGCCGACGTGCTCCTGGGCGACCCTGAGGTAGTGGCGCCGCCCGAGCCTGGCCAGGTAGAGGTTGAGCACCGGGCGGGTGGCGACCACCACGTCGGCGTCCACCCCGGCGAGGAAGTCCGCCAGCCGCTCGTCGCTGAGCGCGCTGGGCGCCACCTGGCCGTGGTTCATCGGGTGTGCGGCGAAGACCCGGCTGGGGTCGGCCGGCTCCGGGCCCTGGCCGGCGGCGTCGGCCGCGCCGGGGCGCAGGTCGATCAGCGGGGTGATCGCCACCCGGGGGTCGAACCGCAGGCTGGGGCTGGTCCTGGAGCGGTAGAGGCTGGCGATCCGCACCTGGTGCCGCTCGGCCAGGGCGCCGCTGAGGCTGGCCACCGAGCGGATGGTGCCCCCGATGCCGTAGGCGTTGTTGAGCAGAAAGACGATCTTCACCCGGCCCCCCGGCGTTGCGCACGTCTCCATTACTGCCGGTTCGACGGGGCCCGCACCGGAGCGGTTCCCTCGCGGCCCGCGCCGGGGGGCGGCGCCGGGGTCCGCCCCGGGGCGCGGGTCGACGGGTCGGGACGGCCCACGGGCACCGCCCGGCGTCGGCCCGCGGACGCGGGTCAGCGACCGGTCGTCAGCAGCCGTTCCAGCACCACGGCGATGCCGTCCTCGTGGTTGCCCGTGGTGATCTCGTCGGCCGCCGCCAGGACCGCCGGGTGGGCGCCGGCCATCGCCACCGAGTGCCGGGCCCAGCCGAACATCGGCAGGTCGTTGGGCATGTCGCCGAAGGCGATCGTCTCCGCCGCCCGCACCCCGAGGCGGCGCGCCGCCAGCGACAGGCCGGTGGCCTTGCTGAGGCCGAGCGGCAGCACCTCGACCAGCCCCTCGCCGGAGACCGTCACCCCCACCGCGTCGCCGACCTCGGCCAGCGCCGCCGCCGCGAACGTGTCGTCGTCCCAATCGGGGTGGCGCAGGTAGAGCTTGATCAGCGGCTCGGCGAAGAGCGCGGCCCGCTCCCCGGACCGCCACTGCCCCGCCGTCTCCAGCTCGGTGCGGAAGCCGCTGCCCGGCGCCGCCTGGAACCGCTCGTCCAGCACCACCTGGCCGTCCAGTCCGTCCCGGTTCGCGGCGACCCCGAGCGGGCCGAACGCCTCCTCCAACCGGGCCACCACGGCCCGGGCCAGCGCCCGGTCCAGGGTCACCGAGGTCACCAGCCGGTGCTCGCCCGCGTGGTAGAGCTGGGCGCCCTGACCGCAGACGGCCAGCCCGCGGTAGTCCAGGTCGTCCAGGATGCTCCGGGTCCAGGGCACCGCCCGGCCGGTCACCACGATGTGCTGGGCGCCGGTCGCCATCGCGGCGCGCAGCGCCTCGCGGGTGCGGCCGGAGATCGTCTCGTCCGGCTGGAGCAGGGTGCCGTCCAGGTCGGTCGCGATCAGCCGGTAGGGGAAGCCGCCGGCCGCGCCCGCCTGGGCCGGCAGCGGAACGGCGGCGGTCGGTCCGACCGCCGCCGTCGGCTCCGGCTGGAGCTGGCTCACGGGGCGACCGGCTCAAGCGCCTCGCGCCCGCCGAGGAACGGCCGCAGCGCCTCGGGGACCCGCACCGAGCCGTCGGCCCGCTGGTGGTTCTCCAGCAGCGCCACGATGGTGCGGGAGACGGCGCAGAGGGTGCCGTTGAGGGTGGCCAGCGGCCGGGTCCGGCCCGACTCGCGCATCCTGACCTGGAGCCGGCGGGCCTGGAACTCGGTGCAGTTGGAGGTGGAGGTCAGCTCGCGGTACCGGCCCTGGGAGGGGAGCCACGCCTCGCAGTCGTACTTGCGGCTGGCCGAGGCGCCCAGGTCCCCGCTGGCCACGTCGATCACCCGGAAGGGCAGTTCGAGCGAGGTGAGCCACTGCTTCTCCCAGGCGAGCAGCCGCTCCAACTCGGCCTCGGCCTCCTCCGGCGCGACGAAGGAGAACATCTCCACCTTGGTGAACTGGTGCACCCGGAAGATGCCCTTGGTGTCCTTGCCGTAGGAGCCGGCCTCGCGCCGGTAGCAGGGCGAGATCCCGGCGTACCGCAGCGGCAGCTGGTCGGCCTCGATGATCTCGTCCAGGTGGTAGGCGGCGAGCGGCACCTCGGAGGTGCCGACCAGGAAGAAGTCGTCCTGCTCCAGGTGGTAGACGTCGCTCGCGGCCTGGCCGAGGAAGCCGGTGCCCGCCATCGCGCGGGGCCGCACCAGCGACGGCGTCACCATCGGCACGAAGCCGGCGGCGGTGGCCTGCGCGACCGCCGCGTTCACCAGGGCCAGCTCCAGCAGCGCGCCCTGGCCCCGCAGGTAGGCGAAGCGCGAGCCGGAGACCTTGGCGGCGCGCTCGGTGTCGATGGCGCCCAGCGCCTGGCCGAGGTCCAGGTGGTCCCTGGGGGTGAAGCCCTCGGCGGCGAAGTCCCGGATCTCGCCGACGGTCTCGCGCACCGTGAAGTCGTCCTCGCCGCCCACCGGGACGTCGGGGTGGACCACGTTGGAGAGCTGGAGCGCCAGCGCCTCCGCCTCGGCCGCCGCCTCGTCGCGGGCCGTGTCGGCGCCCTTGACCTCGGCGGACAGCTCGCCGGCGCGGGCCAGCAGCGCGGCCTTCTCCTCGCCTTCGGCGCGCGGGATCTGCTTGCCCAGCCGCTTCTGCTCGGCGCGCAGCTCGTCGAAGCGCGCCCCGGAGGACCTGCGCCGTTCGTCGGCGGACAGCAGGCGGTCCACCAGGTCGACGTCTTCACCACGGGCGCGCTGCGAGGCGCGCACCAGGTCCGGGTTCTCGCGGAGCAGTCGAAGGTCAATCACAGCGACAGGCTACCGGGCGCCCATCGGCCGTCGAAACGGGAAAAGCCCCCGTCGCATTTCACCGGTTATGCCCGGAAAGTCGATCCGCGTTCTCCCCAGGCTTCCCCAAGTTATCCACAGGCTGTGGCGGCGGGCTGTGGATGAACGGGGTGGTGCGTTTCGGCCCATCAGGTGCGGGCCGGATAATGCCCCACGCAAACCCCGGTCATTCGCACTTCCGAGGGAATCCACGAGAATCTCTGGGAAACTCACTCGCTCTCAAGGGTTATTCGGGGCGATTCAGGTGACGAAAGGCGTTCTATCGCGCCATGAGCATCTTGGGGTGAGGTATCCGGCTATGTGGGACATGTCGGTTTCGGTGTGCCGTCCCGCGTATCGACTTATACACAGCCACCGAGGGCTGCCTGTGGATAACCCGCCGAAGTATCCACAGGCCAGCCCTTCGGCCTCGTCGGCCGGCCGACTCAGGACCGCTCGGGACGCCCGTCCAGGCAGCGCGTCAGCCAGTCGGCCGCCGTCAGGAAGTCCTCGTCCGCGGTCCCCGCCCCCACCGTCGGCCGCACCCCGTCGGCCCGCGGGTAGGAACCCAGATAACGCACGTCCGAGCAGAGCCGCCGCAACCCCATCAGCGCCTCGCCGACCCGGCGCTCCGCCACGTGCCCCTCGCAGTCCACCGAGAAGCAGTACTGCCCGATGCCCTTCCCCGTCGGCCGCGACTCGATCCGGGTCAGGTTCACCCCGCAGGTCGCGAACTCCTGGAGCACGTCCAGCAGCGCGCCCGGGTGGTCCTGGTGCAGCCACAGCACCACCGACGTCTTGTCCGCGCCGGTCGGCGCCGCCGGCCGGGCCGGCCGGCCCACCAACACGAACCTGGTGGTCGCGTTGTCGGCGTCGTGGATGTCCGTGACCAGCGGGTGCAGCCCGTAGGTCGCCGCCGCGAACTCGCCGGCGAAGGCCGCGTCGAACCGGCCCTCCTGCACCAGCCGGGCGCCGTCCGCGTTGGACGCCGCCGACTCCCAGACCGCGTCCGGCAGCTCCCGACCCAGCCAGCCGCGCACCTGCGGCTGCGCCACCGGGTGGCCGGTCACCGTCTTGACATCCGCCAACTCGGTGCCGGGCCGCACCAACAGGGCGAACGCGATCGGCAGCAGCACCTCGCGGTAGATCATCAACGGCTGCCCGGTGGCCAGCTCGTCCACCGTCGAGGTGACCCCGCCCTCCACCGAGTTCTCGATCGGCACCAGCGAGGCCGCCGCCTCCCCGCCGCGCACCGCGTCCAGCGCCGCCGGCACCGAGATCATCGGGACCAGCGTCCGGGTCGCCGCCTCCGGCAGCGTGCGCAGGGCGGCCTCGGTGAACGTGCCCTCGGGACCCAGATAGGTGTAGCGGCTCGCGGAAGTCATGGCGCTCACGGTAGCCCCGTTCGGCCGTCCCCCGTCGCGCACCATCAGCTTTCGAGAAGGGCCTGGCCCACGTACTCGCCCTCGGCCGCGCCTCCCGGCACCGCGAACAGGCCGCTGGACTCGTGCCGGACGAACGTGCTCAGCGCGTCCCCCCGGTCCAGCTTGCGCTGCACCGTGACGAACGACCGCAGCGGATCCGCCTGCCAGCAGACGAAGAGCAGCCCGGCGTCCGGCGCGCCGTCCTCCAGCGCCCCGTCGTGGTAGGAGAAGGACCGCCGCAGCATCGTCGCCCCGCCGTTGCTCTCCGGCGCGCTCACCCGCACGTGGGCGTTGCCGGCGATCACCGGTTGGCCGTCCGGGTGGGTCGCCGCCAGGTCGACCGGCGTGGTCTCGTCGCCGCCGGTCAGCGGGGCGCCGTCGGACCTGCGCCGGCCCAGCACCCGCTCCCGCTCCTCGCCCGGCAGCTCCTCCCAGTCGTCCAACAGCATCCGGATCCGGCGCACCACCGCGTAGGAACCGTGCGCCATCCACGCCGGCTCGCCGCCCGCCGGCACGAAGATCCGCTCGTCGAAGTCGGGATCGTCCGGGCTCGGGTTGTTGGTGCCGTCGACCTGGCCCATCAGGTTGCGGACGGACATCGGCCGGGCGGTCGCGCCCGGGCTGCGGCTGAAGCCGGCCATCTGCCACCTGACGTCCGCCGTCCCGGCGGCGGCCCGCCGCAGCGCCCGCAGCGCGCCGAACGCCACCAACGGATCGTCCGCCCCGACCTGCACCCACAGATCGCCCTCCGAACGCGACGCGTCCAGCGCGTCGTTGGAGAACGCCGGCAGCGGGGCCAGCGCCGCCGGGCGCCGCTCGACCAGCCCGGTGGCGTCGAAGAAGCTGTGCCCGAACCCGAAGGTCACCGTCAACGAGGCCGGCCCGGCGTCGTCCGCGATCCCGGTGCCGGCCTCGTCCGGCCGGCCGGCCATCAGCTCGGCGGCCAGCGTCGACCAGCGCCGCAACAGCGCGGCGGCGCCCCGCCGGCCCGCGTCCGGGACCAGGTCGAAGGCGACCAGATGGGCGCGGGACTGGAGGGGCGTGGTGATCCCCGGCTGCCGCGTGCCGTGAAACGGCACCGTGGCGCTGCCCAACGTGTTCAGCGCGGGCCCCGCGGGCGTGGAGGCGGCGGCGTGGCCGATGGCCCCGCTGGCGGCGCCGGCGGCCAGCCCGGCGACGCCGGTCGCGGTGGCGGTGCCGAGCAGCCGGCGGCGGGAGATGCTGTGCTCAGTCATGGTGGTGCGGGTTCCGCTCGTGGATGCGACGGGGTGGGTGGTTCAGGTGGGGTGCGTGGCGGGGCACGGTGCTGGTCTCCGGAGGTTCAGCGGACGGTGAGCGTGGTGGTCTCGGTGACCTGGTCGATCGCCGAGGTACGGACGGTCAGGTCCAGCTCCCACGCGCCGGGCCGCGGCAGTTGGACATCGACGGCGGTCCAGTGCCCGACGTCCACCGGCCCCGGCTCGAAGCGCAGCGGTCCCAGCTCCTCGGCGGGCAGCGTCAGGCTGATCCGGACCTCCTCGGCCGGGTGCGGCGCGCCGTCGGGACCGGTCAGGTAGACGTGCAGCCGGTTCTCGCCGACCGCGCCCGGCGTCAGCTCCAGCGCCGCCGTGCCGGCGCCGGCCGGGCCGCCCGTGTCGTAGGACACGGTCGCCGAGGCGACGGCGGCGTCGGCCGCCGGCGCGGCCTCGGCCTCGGTGCGGGCCGGCGGGGTGCCGGTCAGCGCCGTGGTGACGGCCAGCACGGCGACGGCGACGGCCGTCTCCAGCAGCAGGGCGCGGCGCAGGCCGGCGCGCGCGGGGTGCTCGGCGCGGCGCCGCCGCACGGCCTCCGCGGCGCGGCGCTGCCGCGCCAGCTGCCGCGCCCGCACGGGATCGACGCCCCCGGCTCCGCCGGTGCGAGCGGCCCCGGCCCGGAGGCCGGTCCCCGCCGGGCCCTCCGTTTCCCGTTCGGCACGGGTCCCGGCCGGGGCCGGGACCGCCGGCTGGTCGCGCCGGTCCGCCGCAGGCGGGGCCGCGACCTCGGCCGTGGCGCGGCTTTCGGCCTCGACATCGGCCTCAGCCCTGGCGTCAACCCCGGCATCGGTCCCTGCTCGGGAGCCGGTCGCGGGCTCGCTCCTGGCTTCGGCCTGGGCATCGCTCCCCGCCGCGGGCGTGGCCGCGACCTCGGCCGTGGCGCCGCCTTCGGTGTGGGCCCCCACACCGGTCTGGGGCTCCGCCCCCGGGCCGGGGAGGGCCGCCGTCCAGCGGCGGGAGAGGCCGGCGACACACAGCAGCAGGCCCACCAGCAGCAGCTTGGCGATCAGCAGTCGCCCGTACTCCGTGCCGGTCAACGCCGTGAGCGTGCCGACCTGCCGCCAGCTCTGGTAGAGCCCGGTGGCCGCCAGCGCCGCCACCGAGGTCAGGGCCACCGTCGAGAACCGGCGCACCGCGGCCACCGGCGGCAGCTCCGCCTCGGGGGCGCGGGCCAGCGCGACCAACGTGGCCAGGCCGCCCAGCCAACAGGCCATCGCCAGCAGGTGGACGATGTCGGCCGGGATGGCCACCGCCGTCTGCGGCCCGGTGGCCGCGTGCTCGGCCAGCGCCCAGGTGGCGGCCAGTCCCAGGGCCAGCGCGCCGCCGGCCAGGCCCAGGCCGAAGCGCAGGTCCCGGACCGGCTGGGGCGCGCCGGCCGCCACCGCCCTGGCGTACCGCCCGTGCAGCAGCGCGACCAGGAACGCGGCGGCGGAGAGCAGCACCAGCCGGCTGAGCAGCGCCGTGCCGGCCCGGGAGTCCACCACCTGGGCGAGTCCGTCCAGGTCGAGGGCGTCGGACAGCCGGCCGGTGGTCGTGTAGGGCACCCGCACCAGGAGCAGCGCCGCCGTGGTGCCGACCAGCGTGAGCCAGCCGGCGAGGGTCAGCCGCACCACGGCGTGGCGGCCCGCCGCCCCCGGCCAGCAGACCAGTGCGAAGAACGCGGGCCCGACCAGCAGCAGGAAGCCGGCGTAGGCGGCGTAGCGCAGCCCGTCGTAGAGCAGCCCGACGGCGCCGTCGTCCGGGCCGCCGGTCGCCAGCGTGACGCTGGTCTCCGAGGGTGCCCCCACCGAGAAGGTGAAGGCGCCCGCGATCGGGTGGCTGTCGTTGGAGATGGCCTGCCAGGCCACGGTGTAGGTGCCGTCGGCCAGGTCGGGCCGGACGGTGACGCCCTGTTCGCCGCCGCCGGCCCGGGCCGAGACGCCCCCGGTGTCGACCCGCTCGCCGTCCGGGGCGAGCACCCGGATGCCGTCGTCCGAGACGGAGACCTGTTCGGAGAAGGTCAGCACGACCTCGGCCGGGGCCTCGGCCACCACCTCGCCGTCCCCGGGGCTGGTGCCGGTGAGGGTGGCGTGCGCGGCGGCCGGGGTGGCGCCCAGCAGCAGCGCGGCCAGCGCGCCGACGGCCAGCCCGACGGTCAGCAGCAGTCCGCCCAGGGGACGGGAGACGGCGGCGATCATGACGAGTGGTCACCCCCGTGGTCGTGGTCGGCGCCGGTGTGGGTGGCGGAGGCCACCGGCACCTCGACGGTGAGCGGCTCCGAGACCTCGAAGCGCAGCTCCACCGAGACGGTGTCGCCCTCCACGGGCGCCTCGGTCAGGTCGAGGAACATCAGGTGGGCGCCGCCCCGTTCCAGGAGCAGCTCACCGCCGGCCGGCACGGGCAGCCCGTCCACCCGCCGCATGGCGTTGTCCACGGTCTGGTGGATCTCCACGGTGCCGGCCAGCTCGCTGCTGGCCGAGAGCAGCGTGTCGTCGGCGTCGCCCGCGTTGTGCACGGTGAGGAAGCCGCCCGCCACCTCCGGGTTGACCGGCTCCGGCAGGTAGGCGTCGGTGACGCTCAGCTCCGGGGCGCCGCCCGCGTCCGGGCCGTCGGCCGCCGCCTCGTCGGCGCCGCCGCAGCCGGTGGCCAGCAGGGCGGTCGCCGCGGCCAGGGCGAGCGCCGGCAGCCCGGCCCGGCGGGCCCGGCGGGGCCGGGTCACGGCAACTCCCCGTCGATCAGCAGCGGCAGGTCCCGCTCGAAGGTCTCGGCCGTGACGCCCTCGGTGTAGATGACGTGCGCCTGGTCGTCGGTCGGCAGGAACGCCAGCACCTGGGTGCCGTGGGTGGAGACGATGTCGCCGTTGTCGTCCTCGTAGGACGGCTCGATGGCGACGCCGAGCGTCCGGGCCGCCGCCTCGATGTCGGCGAAGTCGCCGGTCAGGCCGATGAACTCCGGGTCCTGGGCGGCCAGCCACGGGCCGAGCGACTCGGGGGTGTCCCGCTCCGGGTCGGTGGTGACGAAGACGACCCGCAGCTCGGCACGCTGCTCGGGGGTGAGGGTGGTGGCCGCCACGGCGATGTTGCTCATGGTCAGCGGGCAGATGTCGGGGCAGTTGGTGTAGCCGAAGTAGAGCAGCGTCGGGTGGCCGGCCGTCTCCGCGACCAGGTCGTAGGGCTGGCCCTCGGTGTCGGTGAGGACCAGCTCGGGCTTGGCGAACGGGGTGTCCAGCACGGTGCCCTCGTCCTCGGCCTGGGCGCCGGAGACCTCGGCCGCCGGGGACTCGCCGGTGTCGTCGGTGGAGCCGTCGTCGCTGCCGCAGGCCGCCAGGGTGAGCGCGAGCGCGGCGCAGAGCAGGCCGGTGCGGATGGTGCGTGTACGCATGTGTCGCTGTGCTTTCGGGTGCGTGGGTGCGGTGGGTGGGGTTGGGACCGGGTGGTGGGCCGGGGGTGGGGCGGGCGTACCCGCCCCACCCGCGCGGCGCGGGGCCTGGCTCAGGCGGTGTCGCGGCGCCGGTTGGCCAGCACGCCGAAGACCACGCCGGCCACGCCGACCGCGATGCCCACGCCGCCGAGCACCCGGGCCGTGGTGTCGGCCCCGTTCCCGTCGTCGTCGGCCGCCGCGGCCTGCTCGTTCTCCTGGGCGTCCGCGGTGTCGGCCGCGGCCTGGTCGCCGTGCCCGTGGCCGTGCGCGTCGTCGCCGCCCGGCGTCAGGCGGAGCACGGCGGCCGGCTCGGCCGGCTCCTCCCCGCCCTCGGCCGGCTCCTCGATCCAGCGCACGACCTCGTCGTTGTCGTAGGTCTGGAGCGCCTTGAAGAACAGCTGGTCGACGCCCTCCGGCAGGGGGCCGACGGAGAGCGGGAACTGCTGGAAGGTGCCGGGGGTGATCTCGCCACCGCTCCAGGTGATCACGCTGGGCACCTCGGTGACCTCACCGCCGTGCACCTCGACCGGCTCGTCCAGCTCGATGGTCTGCACGTCGATCTCCCAGCCGGGGACCGGCTGCGGCATCACCGACGTCATCGGGTGCTCGGTGTCGAGGTGCAGCTCCAGCTCGACGGTCGAGGCGTTGTCCCGCTCGTTGGGCACCTTGATGTTGAGCACCTGGTAGCCGCCGGCCTCGGCCTCGGCCGGGTCGATGCTCACATGCGCCTGGGCCGGGGTGGCCAGGGCGAGCAGGGCGACGGCGCCGGCGGCCACGGCGGCGGCGGAGACACCCTTGCGGACACGGTTCATGCTTCTTCACTCCACGGTCGGGCGTGGGGCGCGCGCCGTGTGCGGGCGCGTCCCACGTGGGCCCATCGGGGCCCGAAGTCGGGGGAAACGCGGCGCGGCCGGGCGACGCGCCTCCCCTGAGGGTGGAGCGCGTCAGGCCGCGAGGGCGAACGGGTCGGCCGGCGCGGCGGGCGGGCCGCGCCGGATCACCGCGTCGGGCAGCACCGTGCCGCGGGTGGCCGGCGTCGGGTGGCACCGGGTGCGCGCCGGGCGGGGGGCGGCCACCGGGGCCAGCCGGGCCAGCGCGGGCAGCCGCACCAACCGGCGCAGCGCGGCCAGCAGCAGCCGGCCGAGCGGCCCGGACGGGCGGGCCGTGGCGAGCCGGACGACCTGCCAGAGCGCGGCCTCGCCCTGCCGCAGCAGCCAGCCGGCGGCCAGCGCGGCCAGCAGGTGACCGAGCAGCATCGGCCAGGCCGCCAGCGAGGCGAGCCCCTCGCGCAGCGCGTCGCCGAGCCCGCCGGCGTGCGCGACGCCCGCGCCCGCCGGGTGGTGCCCGGCGGGGTGCGGGGACAGCCCGGCGTCGTGCAGCAGCTCGGTCGCGCGCTCCACGGAGAGCGGGCCGTGCGCGCCGCAGAGCAGCCGGGCGGCCAGCTCGGTGATGTCCGAGCCGCCGCCGGCGGCCGCGGCCGAGCCGGCCGGCCGGAGATGCTGGGCGAGGCAGAAGAGCAGGTGCAGCAGCAGCTGGGCGAGGGCCAGGGCCAGCGCGATGCCGGGCCAGGAGCGGCGCTCCCTGCCGGCGAGGGCCGTGGCGAAGGCCCAGGTCAGCAGGGTGCCGAGGGCCAGGGCCCAGAGCGGGACGGCGGGCCCGCCGCCCGCGAGGTGCCCGGCGGCGGCCAGCGTCGTGCCGGCCGCGGCGAACACCGCGGCCCGCAGCAGTCGCAGATCGGCTCCGGCACGCATGGCTGCGCCATCATCTCACCGGGTGTCGACCGCCGACCGGGAGGGGAGGCGACTCGTACAGAAGTCCCGCGCGTCGCCCGATCCGGGGGGCCGCCATATCGGCCAACCTTCGGCTGGACATCCGCCGAATGGGGTGTGTTGGGTCAATCACACGCTTACGGGACGGGTGGGTAGGCAATACCTAAGGATATGTCGAGCGTGGCCAGGAGGCTGGAGCATGAGCATCTGGTGGTCTCTGCAACTGCGCCGTGAGGCGGCCAGCGTCCCGCTGGCCCGGCGGCTGCTGCTCGGCGCGATGGACACGGCGGGCGTGGACGGCGACATCTCCCACGAGCTGTCCGTAGCCCTCTCGGAAGCCTGCGCCAACGCCGTTCAGCACGGCGGTGGCCTCTCCGAGATCTATCGGGTCACCGCGTCGATCTATGGCGATATGTGTCGGATCGAGGTGACGGACTGTGGCCCCGGCTTCCCCGCGGAGGCCGGGGCCGTCGCGTCGCCGGCGCCCCGGCCCGCGCCACCCCCGGGGGAGGTGGCCGAGATGCTGCCAGGGGGCCGGGGGCTGTTGCTGATCGAGGCGCTGGCCGACCGGGTGAGATTCGGCAACCAGCCGGGCAGCGGCGGAGCCGTCGTCACCTTCGACAAGATCCTCAAGTGGCGTGAGGACGCCGCCCTGTTGCGGGCGTCCTGACGGTCATCCTGGCCGATCCGGCGTCAGGAAGGCGTAAGGAGCGGAACGCGGCCCACCGCTGCCACGTTCTCCAGAGGTACGGAAGATCACCTTTGGAGTGTCTATGGCCCTGTGGGACCGCATCAAAGAGTCGGCGTCCACCATGCAGACGCAGCTCAACGCGAAGAAGAACGACCTGAAGAGCGGCGCCTTCCGGGACGCCAGCATGGCGATGTGCGCCCTGGTGGCGGCGGCCGACGGCTCCGTCGACCCGGCCGAGCGGCAGCGGGTCGCCCAGCTGATCGCCAGCAACGAGGTGCTGCAGAACTTCCCCTCGGACGATCTCCAGCGCCGGTTCAACGACTACGTCAACCAGCTGATCAGCGACTACGACATGGGTCGGATCAGCCTCCTCCAGGACGTCGCCAAGGCGCGGAAGAAGCCGGCCGAGGCGCGCGCGGTCATCCAGATCGGCATCGTGATCGGCGGCGCCGACGGCTCCTTCGACGAGCAGGAGCGCGCGGTCGTCCGCGAGGCGTGCCACACCCTGGAGCTGCCGCCTGCGGAGTTCGACCTCTGAGGTCCGTCCTCAGGGCGGTCTCGCCGGGGCGACGGTCTCCTGACGCCGTCGTGCCGGTCTCGCCGGGCCGGGCCGTCGGGCATCGCGCCCGGCGGCCCGGCCGCCGGCGCCGATTCCCCGGCGGCTGCCGCGGCCAACTCCCCGCCGCCGGCGGGGATCAGCCCGGTGCCGCCCGGGTATGCCCGGGTGAGGGCCACCGTCGATCTTCTACAGTGTTGTAGATTTTCGGCAGCGCCCACGGTGCGCCGGGGCGGGGGCAGAACAGCTAGTTCAGGAGGAGAACGTGGGAGTTTCCCTTTCCAAAGGAGGCAATGTCTCACTGACCAAGGAGGCGCCGGGGCTGACCGCCGTCGTCATCGGTCTGGGGTGGGACGTGCGCACGACCACAGGTACCGACTACGACCTCGACGCCAGCGCCCTGTTGTGCACGGAGAGCGGCAAGGTCGTCTCGGACGGTCACTTCGTCTTCTACAACAACCTCACCAGCCCGGACGGTTCGGTGGAGCACACCGGCGACAACCTGACCGGTGAGGGCGACGGCGACGACGAGTCGATCAAGGTCAACCTCGCCGCGGTGCCCGCCGAGGTCGCGAAGATCGCCTTCCCGGTCTCCATCCACGACGCGGACGCCCGCCGGCAGAGCTTCGGCCAGGTGCAGAACGCCTTCATCCGGGTGGTCAACCAGGCCGACGGGGTCGAGATCGCCCGTTACGACCTCAGCGAGGACGCGGCCACCGAGACCGCGATGATCTTCGGCGAGCTGTACCGCCGGGGCACCGAGTGGAAGTTCCGTGCCGTCGGCCAGGGCTACGCCTCCGGGCTCGCGGGAATCGCGAGCGACTTCGGGGTGAACGTCTGACCGCTGGTCGGTGCCCGGGGTTCCGTCCGCCGCCCCGTCGTGGTCCGCTGGGATCCCGGTGCGGCGGGGCGGGCGGATTGGAGCCCGGGGCTTCTGTTCTCCTGACCGCCAGCGCGCTACCGTGGCGGAAGGTGCGGTACCTGCTGAATCGTCCTCGGAGGTTGGACCATGGGCCAGATCGGACTCAGGGAGCTGCTGCTCCTGCTCGTCATCGTGTTGCTGGTTTTCGGCGCCAAGCGCCTGCCGGACCTGGCGAGGTCGCTCGGCAAGTCGGCGCGCATCCTCAAGAGCGAGACCAGCGCGATGAAGTCGGAGAGCGGCCAGGCCTCCGCCACCGCCAAGACCGAGGAGGCGCCGGCCCCGGCGCCCCGCACGATCCAGGCCGCCCCCGGCGACGTGACCAGCGCCCGCCCGGTGGACGAGCCCAGGTCGTCCACCACCCCGCAGAACTGACGCCGGCCCCCGGCGTGGCGGGGCCCGCGCCCGCCCGGCGCCCCCGGTAGCTTTTCGCGGCCGTCCAGCGCTCCGGGAGGTTCAGACGTGCTGCCCCTGGCCCGTGGCGGTCGGGGGCGCGTCCGGCTCCGCCCCGCTCCCCGCCCCGTCCGGGCCGCTCCCGGCCGCCAACGGGTGGGTCCGCCGGGCGCGTAGCAACTCCACCAGCACCGGCAGCACCGAGAGCAGCACGATGCCGATCAGCATCGCCTCGATGTGCTCGTGGACGAAGGCCACCCCGCCGAGCGCCGCTCCCAGCAGCGTCACCCCCGCGCCCCAGAGCACCCCGCCCAGCACGTTGAAGAGCACGAAGGGCCGGTAGGCCATCCCGCTCACCCCGGCGACGATCGGCGTGAACGTCCGCACCACCGGCACGAAGCGGGCCAGCACCAGCGACTTGGGGCCGTGCCGCTCGAAGAAGACGTGCGCCCTGGCCACGTGCTGCCGCTTGAACAGCCGCGCGTCCGGCCGGCGGAAGAGCGCCGGGCCCACCCGGCGGCCGGTGAGGTAGCCGACCTGGTCGCCCAGGACCGCGGCCAGCACGATCAGCAGGCAGACCAGCCAGAGCGGTTGGTGCAGGTACTCGCCGGCGGCCACCAGCAGCCCCGTGGTGAACAGCAGCGAGTCCCCCGGCAGGAAGAAGCCGACCAGCAGGCCCGACTCGGCGAAGACGACCAGCAGGAGGCCGGCCAGGCCGAAGGCCTGGATGAGGTGTTCCGGGTCCAGCCAGTGCGGACCCAGGGCGAGTGCGTTCATCGGTACGGTCCCCGGAGCGAGGGCCCGGGCGACGCCACCCGGGCGGGGCCCCAGGCTAGCAACCGTGATCACTCTCGGTGTCGATGACATTTCGGTGGGTGGTGTCGCGGTTGGTCGGGCCGGTCCGCCGCCGACCGGCCGGGGTGGTTGGGGCGGGTGTGGGGCATGATGAACCCCGGTGTTGTCCCCCCAGACTGGAAGGCACGGCAGATGACCCGCTCTTCACGGCGCCTGGCCACGGCACTGCCCACGGCGTTGCTCTGCTTCGGACTGCTGACCGCCTGCGGTTCCGACGACGGGGACGACGACAGGGACCGCGGCCGGCAGTCCGGCGCCGCCAAGGGCGACGCCGACTCCGACGACTCCGGCGACTCGGCCGACGCCTCGCAGCCGGCCGAGAACGACGGGCAGGACGAGGCGGTCGGCCCGGCCAGCGTCGAGCCGACCGACGTGACCAGCGCGACGCTGCACACCAGCGCCGGCGACATCGAGGTCACCCTCTTCCCCGAGGACGCCCCGCTCACCGTCACCAACTTCGTCGGCCTGGCCGACGGTTCGCTGCCCTGGGTCGGGCAGGAGGGTGACGAGCCGCTCTACGACGGCACCATCTTCCACCGGGTGATCGACGGCTTCATGATCCAGGGCGGCGACCCGGCCGGGAACGGCACCGGCGGCCCCGGCTACCAGTTCCCCGACGAGTTCGAGTCGGGCCGCGGCTTCGCCGAGCCCTACCAGCTGGCCATGGCCAACTCGGGCCCGGCCACCAACGGTTCGCAGTTCTTCATCACCGTCGGTCCGACCGAGCACCTGAACGACCTGCACACCATCTTCGGCGAGGTCACCGACCCGGACAGCCAGGCCGTGGTGGACACCATCGCCGGCACCGAGACCGGCCCGGGCGACCGGCCGGTCGAGGACGTGGTGATCGAGTCCGTCAGCGTCGGCTGACGCCCCGGCCCGCCCCGCGCCGCCCGCCGGCCGCCCCGCTCACGGGTTGAGCAGCGGCTGGTAGGCGGCGCGGACATCGGCCTCGGACGACTCGACGTACACCTCGGACGGCGGGATGTCGACGTCGAGGTAGGTCTCGTAGGTCAGCACGTCGGGGCAGCTGGCCCCGTCGATCCGCAGGCTGGTGTCGGAGACCAACTCCCCGGTCCGCAGCTCGTAGGCCCGGATCGGCACCTCCTGGGCCCGGAAGGCCACGTCCGCGTAGCCGAACGGCACGTCGGCCTCGTACTGGCAGGTGGCGACCGTGTCGCCCATGGTGACCTCGCCGGCGCAGACCACCAGCACCGCCTCGGCCGGGTCGTCCGTCAGCCAGGAGCCGGGCAGGTCGCCCGAGTGGTCGGTGTCCACCTCGCCGTCGCCGCCCCCGCCGCCGAACAGCAGCGCCGGGTGCGGCCCGGCGCCCCGGTAGGGGGCCGCCCCCCGGTACGGCGCCGGGCTGTCGCAGTACTCCGGGGCGCCCCCCGAGTCGGCGAGCAGCTCGCGCACCCGCGCCAACTCGATCTCCGTCGCCGCCCGTTCCACGCCGTCCTCGGCCTGGCCGGTCAGCTCGTGGTCCGGGTACTCGGCGAGCAGCCGCTCGTACCGTTCCTCGGCCCCGGCCCAGTCCTCGCTGGTCAGCAGGGCGTCGCCGCACCCGACCAGCGCGGCCGGGGCGACCTCGGGAACGACCGCGACCGCCAGGGCCAGCCCCGCGTCGTCGGCCGACCGGCCGGCGAGCCAGTCGGTGATCCGCTGGGTGACGCAGGCGTCCCCGGTCGGCAGCCCGTCGAGGAAGCCGGCCACCACCTCGTCCGCCTCCGCCCTCCGGTCGGCGAACTCCTCCCGCACCACCGCCAGCCGGTCGAAGCCGTCGGCCAGCGCCCCGGCGTCGCCGGTCAGGCCGGCGTCGAGATCCGCCGTCGCCTGGGCCAGGAACAACTCGGCCCGCCGGTCGTCCGCGCCCGCCCAGCGCGCGCCCGGGTGCGCCGCGTACGCGACGAGCGTCTCGGCCGCCCGCAGCCGGCCGGCCTCGTCCGCCGGCCGTGCCTGCGCCTCGGCGGCCAGCAGCAGCTCGCACGCCGCGGCCTGCTCGTCGGCCCCGGCCAGCCGCGCCGCGTCGGCCAGCCGGTGGCCGAACCAGAGCCCGTCCCAGGCCGCCAGGGCGGCGGCGCAGTCGCCGTCCCGGTGCGCCCGCGTCGCCCGCTCGTCGATCGAGCCGGCGTTCAGCCAGAGCGCCAGGAAGGAGAGCACGACGGGCCCCGCGACGCCCAGCGCCAGCCCCCGCTGCCAGCCCACCCCGGCCAGCCGCCCGCGCCCCGGCGCTCCCGCGCCGGCCCCGACCGAACCGGGCGCCGTCGAACCGTCCCCCGCCGGCTCGTCCCCCACCGAACCGACCGCCGCCGGGCCGGCCCCCACCGAACCGTCACCTGCCGCACCGGCCGCCGCCGGGCCGTTCGCCACCGAACCGGGCGCCGCCGGGACGTGCTCGCGGGCCCGCCGGGTGCGCGCCAGGCGCCAGCCGTGCCCGACCAGCGCCAGCCACCAGCCGAGCACGAGCAGCTGCCCCCAGGTCGCCGACAGCGCCGTGGTGAGCAGCACGAAGAGGAGAACGGTGACCACGGTGCCGCCGACCGCCAGCCGCCGCCTGCCCAGCAGCAGGTACCCGACGCCCAGCAGGGAGGCGTTGGCCAGCCCGACGGCCAGCGGGTCCGGGGCCGGCCCGCGGTCCCGGGGGTGGTCAGCTGTGACGTCCACGTTCGGTCCCCTCTCCCCGCACCCCGCCGGGGTGCCGCCCCCATGCTGCGCCCGCCCCGCCGGGAGGGGTCCCGCCGGGCCCGGGCACGACCGAGGGCCGCGGCGGACATCCGCCACGGCCCTCGCCGTCCTCAGCGCCGGGGCACGCCCCGGCGGCCGTCTCAGGGCTGCGGCGCCATCAACCGCACCAGCAGGTCGTCCAGGCTGATCAGCCCGGTCAACCGGCCGTCCGCGTCCCGCACCACGGCGAGTGAGGCACGGCGCTGCCGAAGCTGCTCCACCGCGAAGTCCACCGTGTGGTCCGCGGTCAGCTCCGGCACCGGCCTGGCCAGCTCCCCGGCGGTCACCCGCCGGCCACCGGCCCTGGCCACCACCGCGTCCCTGGCGTGCACCGAGCCGACCACCCGGTCGCCGTCGGCCACCAGCAGGCGGGTGTGGTCACTCGCCGAGGCCGTCGCCAGGATCAGCTCGACCCCGGCGTCCGACGGCACCGAGACGATCTCCCGCGCCGGCACCTGGAAGGCGCCCACGGGAGACTGCGGCTCGGTCAACGAGCGGGTGATCAACCCCGAGTCGGCCTCGCTGATCAGCCCGAGCCGCTGGGACTCGACGACCAGGTGCGTCAGCTGCTCCCGGTCGTGGACGCTGGTCAGCTCCTCGCGCGGGATCACCCGGCAGAGCCGCACCAGCCCGTTGCTGATCTTGTTCATCACCCAGATGAACGGCCGGACCGCCCGCACCGTCGCGCGGAACGGCGGCGCCAGCAGCATCGCCGACCGCTCGGGGTGCGAGATGGCCCACGACTTGGGCGCCATCTCGCCGACCACCATGTGGATGAAGACCACCACGATCATGGCGAACGCGAACGCGATGGCGTAGGAGAGGCCGCTGGGCAGCCCCAGACTGTGCAGCAGCGGGTCCACCTCGTGCGAGATGGCCGGCTTCGAGATGCTGCCGAGCCCCAGCGTGCAGGCGGTGATGCCCAGCTGGGCACCGGCCAACATCAGGGACAGCTCCTGCATGCCGGACAGCGCCGCCTTGGCGCCGCGCCGCCCCTCGGCGACCGCCGCCTCCATCCGGTGCCGCTTGGCGGCGACCAGGGCGAACTCCGCGGCCACGAAGAAGGCACTGCCGACCAGCAGCAGCACGGTGATGGCTGCCGCCATACCCGGGCTCATGAGGGCTGCCCCTCTCGCGCCGGCTGGGCCGCGGTCGCGGCCTTCGCCGTCAGCTGCGCCACCGGCACCGCCGTCGGCTCCGGAGCCAACTGCTCCAGCCGTATCCGGGCCGGCACCCGGCGGTCCAGCGCCAGTACCTCAAGCGAGGCCAGCCGGCCGTCCACCAGGGTCACCTCGATCCGGTCGCCCACCTCGGGGAAACGCCCACAGTGCTCGATGGCCAGCCCGGCCACCGTCTCGAAGGACTCGTCCTCCGGCAGCGGTATGCCGGTGGCCTCGGCCACCTCGTCCACCCGGCGGCCGGCGTCGACCAGCCAGCCGGCGCCGTCCGGCACCGCCAGCTCCTCCACCTCGTCGCTCTCGTCGGCGATCTCACCGACCAGCTCCTCGGCGATGTCCTCCAGGGTGACGATGCCGGCCAGCCCGCCGTACTCGTCCAGCACCACGGCGAACTCCTCGCCGGCGGCCTGCATCTGCTCCATCGCGCCGGGCAGCGGCAGCGTGTCGGGCAACAGCACCGCGCGCCTGGCCAGCGCGCCGGCCGTGCGCCGGCCGATCCGCTCCGGGGTCAGCCGCATCAGCTCCCGGACCCCGACCACGCCGACGATGTCGTCGACCCGGTCGCCGATCACCAGGTAGTGCGAGTGGCCGTGGTCGCTGATCAGCTCCACCACCTCCGCCGCGGGGGCGGCGGCCCGCACCGAGTTCACCTCGACGCGCGGCACCATCACCTCGGCGAGGGTCCGCTCGGAGAACTCCAGCGCGTGGTCGAGCAGCTCGGCGGTGGCCCGCGGCAGCTGGCCGTGCTCGTGGGACTCGTCGATCAGGTGCCCCAGCTCCTCCAACGTCGCTCCGTGGTGCAGCTCCTCCACCGGCTCGATCCCGACCCGGCGCAGCAGCCGGTTGGCCGAGGCGTCGAAGATCCGGATCAGCGGGCCGGCGACCCGCAGATAGGCCAGCGTGGAGGCGGCCAGGCTCTTGGCCAGCCGCTCGGGCACGGCGAGCGCCAGGTTCTTCGGCGCCAGCTCACCGAACACCATCTGGATGGCGGTGGCCAGCGTGAAGGCGAGCACCAGCGCCACGCCGGAGACGGCCGCGTCCGGCACCCCGATGCCGGAGAGCATCGGGTCGAGCATCGCGGCGAGGGACGGCTCGGCGAGGAAACCGACGACGAGGCCGGTGACCGTGATGCCGAGCTGTGCCCCGGAGAGCATGAACGACAGCCGCTCCTGGACCTTCATGGCCCGGGCGGCCCGCTTGTCGCCGGCGGCTGCCTCACGTCCGAGGGCAAGCCGATCAGCCGCCACGAAGGCGAATTCCTGGGCGACGAAGTAACCGGTCCCTGCCGTCAACACCAAGACGGCGAGCAGACCAAGTGCGGCACTCAACTGACACCACCTCGCCGTGTGCCGCTGGCATCAAGATGCGGGCGAGGTGGTCCGGGACTATGCCCGTCAGGGTCCGTCGATTGGGCGGACACGGACTCTCCTTCCAGAGAATGGGTGACTCGATTAACGCGTCAGCGCGCACCCGTGTTCCCGGCTGTACCCCAAACGGCCCTTTTGACACCTGACGGGCCGGCCCCGCTCAGCCTCGCAGCTCGGCCATCCACGCCTCCACCTCGTCGGCGGCGCGCGGCAGGCCGGCGGAAAGGTTCACGTTGCCGTCCTCCGTGACCAGGATGTCGTCCTCGATCCTGATCCCGATGCCCCGGTACTCCTCGGGGACGGTCAGGTCGTCCTCCTGGAAGTAGAGCCCGGGTTCCACGGTGAGGCACATACCCGGCTCCAGGGTGCCCTCCGCATAGCTCTCTCGGCGGGCTGCCGCGCAGTCGTGTACGTCTAGGCCCAGCATGTGGCCCGTACCGTGCAGTGTCCAGCGCCGCTGGAGGCCCAGTTCCAGAACACGCTCCACCGGGCCCTCGACCAGGCCCCACTCCACCAGCCGCTCGGTGAGCACCCGCTGGGCGGCGGTGTGGAAGTCCCGGTACTTGGCGCCCGGCCGGACGGCCGCGATGCCGGCCTCCTGCGCCTCGTAGACGGCGTCGTAGATCTTCCGCTGCACCGCGTCGAACCGGCCGTTGATCGGCAGCGTGCGGGTGACGTCCGCGGTGTACAGCTCGGTGGTCTCCACCCCGGCGTCCAGCAGCAGCAGCTCGCCGTCCCGCACCTGGCCGTCGTTGCGCACCCAGTGCAGCGTGGTGGCGTGCGGGCCGGCCGCGCAGATCGAGCCGTAGCCGACGTCGTTGCCCTCGACCCGGGCGCGCAGGAAGAAGGTGCCCTCGATGTACCGCTCCGAGGTCGCCTTGGCCCGGTCCAGCACCCGGACCACGTCCTCGAAGCCCCGCGCGGTGGCCTCGCAGGCGTGCCGCAGCTGGGCGATCTCGAACTCGTCCTTGACCAGCCGCTGCTCGGAGAGGAAGACCCGCAGCTCCTCGTCCCGCTCCGCGGTGACCTTGTCGGTGAGCGCGGCCTCCACGCCCGCGTCGTGGCCGCGCACCTGCCGGACCGGGCCGGTGGCGCCCTTCAGCAGCTCGGGCACCGTGCGCACGTCGGCGACCGGCAGCCCGTAGCGCAGCTCGGCCTCGCCGAGGCTCTGCCGGCGGCCGACCCACAGCTCGCCCTGGCCGCTCAGCCAGAACTCGCCGTTCTCCCGGTCGGAGCGCGGCAGCAGGTAGAGGGTGGCCTGGTGCCCGCTCTCGCCCGTCGGCTCCAGGATCAGCACCCCGTCCTCGGTCTGGTCGCCGGTGAGGTAGGCGTACTCGACGGCCGCGCGGAACGGGTAGTCCGTGTCGTTGGACCTGACCTTCAGCCGGCCCGCCGGGATCACCAGCCGCTCGCCGGGGAAGCGCGCCGACAGCTCGGCCCGCCGCCTGGCGGTGTGCCCGGCCTGCGGGATCGGCGTCAGGTCGCGCCGCTCGGTGTCCGCCCAGCCCTGCCGCATGTTCGCGGCCAGCTCGTCGGAGACGGTGGGGGCGATGCCGTTCTTCCGCTCCCCGACCGGCTTCTCCGCCGTCTCGGCGGCCCCTTCCCCGAGGGCTTCCGCCGTCGCCCGCTCGTCGGTCGCCCGCTCCGTCTGCTCTTCCGCCACCTGGGCCTCCTTCGCCGCCGGCCACGCGCCCGCGCCCGCGGATGCGTCCGTTCACTACTGGCCGGTTCCCATCGTAGGTCGGGCCCCTCGGCCGCGACAGGCGCGGCGGTCAGCCGAATCGGGCCGCCAGCAGCACGGTGTCCGCCGGCTCACCGCCGGGGTGGGCCGCGGGGAGCACGGCCAGCAGGTGGTCCAGGAGCGCGCCCGGCTCGGCGCGGGCCGCCGGCGGGGCGCCGCGGGCGGCCGCCCGCAGCCCGGCGAAGGCCGCGTCCAGCGGGCCGCCGGCCCGCCGCAGCAGCCCCTCGCTGTACAGCAGGACCGTTTCGCCTTGGGCGAGTTCCAGCCCCACGCTGGGCGCCTCCCAACAGGCCAGCATGTTCAGCGGGGCGGAGAGCGCGGTGTCCGCGAACTCGGCGCCGCGCTCCCCGACCACCAGCGGCGGCGGATGCCCGGCGGAGGCGACGAGCAGCCGGCGGGTGGCCGGCTCGGCGTAGCCGTAGAGCGCGGTGGCCGGCCGCCCCGGCTCGGTCAGCCGCAGCAGCAGCTCCAGGTCGGCCAGCACCGCCACCGGGTCCTCCCCCTCCATCACCGCGTAGGCGCGCAGCCCCGCGCGCAGCCGGCCGGTCGCGGCCAGCGCGGCGGGGCCGGCCTCGGCGGCCGCCCCGACCGCCAGGCCCAGGCCGCCGTCCGGCAGTGCCAGCGCGTCCCAGCAGACCGGGGTGCCCCGGGGCGCGACCAGCTGCCGGGCGGCCAGCTCGACCCCCGGCACCCGCGGCAGCCGGGCCGGCAGCAGCTCCTCCCGCACGGTGGCGAGCGCGTCCCTGGCCTGGCCCAGCTCCTGCCGGCCGGCGATGTGCCGGGCGGCCTGCCGCAGATAGCGGCTCAGCAGCTGCCGCTGGCGCGGCTCCGGCTGGCCCGGCTGGTCGAAGAGCCAGAGCACCGCGCCGATCGGCTCGGGCGCCTCGGCGGCCAGCGGCAGCGCGTAGCTGGCCGCGCAGCCCAGCCGGGCGGCCACCGCCCGGTGGCGCGGGTGCAGGCCGGGCGCCCTGGCGATGTCGTGGTGGCCGATCTCCCGGATCGCCCCGGCCTGCCGGGTCTCGCCGGTCTGTCTGGTCTCCCCGGTCTCCCCGGGGGCCCGGGGGGCGGCGTCCGGCGGGTCGGTGGGCCGGCCGCTCTGGCCCCGGCTCGCGGGACCGTCGCCCGGTCCGCCGGCCAGGCCGTCGAGCAGCCGGGTGTGGCAGGCGGAACCGCGCGGGACCGTCTCCCACTGGCCCAGCTCCGAGCGGTCCAGGCCCAGGCCCACCAGCCGTTCGCCGGCCGGCGGCTGCCCGTCGGCCGGGCCGCCGAGGGCGAGCAGGCCGCGCCGGGCGCCCAGCAACTGCGCGCCGGCACGCAGCGTCTCCTCGATCGCGGCCCGCAGAGTGCTCGTCCGGCCGATACGCTCGGTGAGCGACTGGAGCGTGGTGAGGTCGGAGATCCAACCGGCGAGCCGGTCTTCCGGGGCGTTGTGGGGGCGCGCCGGCGCGGGGTGGCGCGCGTCCTGGCTCGGGGGCGCGGGAGTGTGCGCCACCGGGGCGAGCCGAGGATGGATTCCGGCCACTTTCGTGGATGGTGGCGAGGGCGGCGGCGATGGGGTGCTCATGTGGGGGACTTTCGTCGGGGCGCGCTTCCGCCACCCCGGACGTGAGCCTCGCCGGCACCTGGTGGCAGGGCCTGGCCCGGGCGTGAACGGCGCGGACGGTGCTGATCTCGGGGTCCTGCCGGGTTGGATGATGCCCAGCGGGTCCGGGCGTTCGGCGCGCGACAGGCCGAGGCCGGGGCGGTTTGGCGAGAAGTGGCGGAGATTGGCGGAAAAAGAGGGGCGTGTGATCCCTTGCACGGTCCACTGAGGCGTCCAGACCCTGACGTTGAGCCGAACAGCCGGGGTGCATACTGGGTACATATCGGAACGGAGCGTTGAGTTCTGACGTCCTACCGAGAGCAGGCGGCCAGGGCGAGTCCGCCGCCGGTTCGCCAACGCGACCGCTACGTACGGTGATCTAAGTTCCACGTGAGGCCGAGTGACCCGCGAAGGAAGGGAACGAGCGCCGATGTGCGAGATCCTCGGAGAGCGACGCGCCAACGACGACGACAACACACCGGGCCGGCAAGCCGGTTGGGCCGACCGCGGGTGGGCGCTGCGGGACGCGGCCCAGGCCTGCGCGGTCCGCGGCTGGCCGGTGCTGCCCGGGGTGGCCGCGGCCCCCGACGGGAGCTGCCGCTGCGCCCGGGAGGACTGCCCGGTCCCCGGCGCGCACCCGGTCGACCCCGAGCTGCTGGCGGCCACCGCCGACCCGCGGATGGTCCGCTGGTGGTGGACGAGCCGGCCGGCCGCGCCGATCCTGCTGGCCACCGGCGGCCGGGCGCCGTGCGCCGTGAGCCTGCCGGCGACGGCCGGCCCCGCGGCGCTCGCCGCGCTGCGCGGCCGGGGCGTCCGGGTGGGCCCCGTGGTGGCCATGCCGACCCGCTGGGCGCTGCTGGTGCGGCCCTACGGGCTGCCGGAGCTGGGCGAGTTGCTCCATCTCCAGGCCGGGGTGCCCAGCTCGCTGCGGTTCCACGGGCGGGGCGGCTACCTCCCCCTGCCGCCCTCGCCGCTGGGCCGTGGCCCGGTCTCCTGGGTGCGGCCGCCGGCCGAGGCGGCCGACGCCGGACTGCCGGGGGTGGCCAAGCTGATCGAGGTGCTGGTGGAGGCGGCGAGGAGCGCCCCCGACCAGGGGAGCCGGCTGGCCTACTAGGGCTGCCGGGGGCCGCCCGCACCCGGCGTGGCGCCCGCGCGGGCCGGCCAGGACGCGGACAGCGAAGAACCCGATCGCTGGCGACGGGGGATGCACCAGCGACCGGGCTCGCTCCAAAAGGTAACAAGTCATCGGGGATTCGCAAATCCCGCGATGGCGACCTCGGCGGCTAACTCGCGAAATCCGGGGCGAGTTGTGACTGGAATCACTCGCGTGGGCGCCGCCTCGCGCGTCAGTTCAACGTGATCTGACGGTTGGTGAGGCCGCTCCTGGCACGGCGCTCGTCCGCGGTCAGCGGGGCCTCCTCCGCCAGCGCCTCGGCCAGCCGCTCACCGAACGCGGTGGCCGGCTTCTCGCACTCCTCGGCGCCCATCCCGCTCGGCAGGTCCCAGACCGGGACGGTGAGCCCGTGCGCCCGGAACGAGCCGACCAGCCGGGTGCCCTCGCCCAGCGTGGCGGTGCCGGCCGCGTGCAGCCTGGCCAGTGCGTCCAGCAGCACGTCCTCCGGGTGCGCCATCACCCAGCGCAGGTGGTTGCGCTCCGGGGTCTGGCACCAGTAGGCGGCGTCCACGCCGGCCAGCCGGGCGGTCGGGGTGGCGGCCTCGTTGGCCCGCTCCAGGGAGGCGGCCACCTCGGGGGTGGCGGCCTGCGCGTCGTCCAGCCAGAACTCGAAGCCCTGGTGCACCTGCGGGACGAACGGCGCGTCCAGGTCCAGCAGGTCCTGGAGGCGCGGCCCCTGCGGGTCGGTGCGGCCGGCCGGCACCGGGTTGCCCGGGTCGGTGGTCAGCGCCCGGCCGAGCACCTCGGCCAGGTCCCGGCTGAGGTCGCCGGTGGCGGTGTCGTTCTGCACGGCCAGCAGCACCGAGCCGTCGTCGCGGCGCAGCGCCGGCCAGGCCATCGGGAGCACCGTGCCCAGGGTGACGGACGGCACGTCGGCCGGCAGGCCGTCGCGGAGGGTCAGGGTGGCCGTCGCCGCCGGCACCAGCTCGCGCAGCGCGACCCAGTCGCACTCGCCGGGCAGCCCCTCGAAGGGGCGGCGGACCAACTCGGTGGCGGCCTGGACCGCGGCCCGGCCGTGACATGCCTTGTAGCGGCGGCCCGAGCCACACGGGCAGGGCTCCCGCGCGCCCACCACCGGGATCTCACCCGAGGTGGCGGTCGGCCTGGTCGGGGCGGCGTTCTGGGGGCGTGGGCGGCGCTTTTTCGCCATGACGGACGGCTCCTGCGTGCGTTGGGCTCTGGTCGTCCGGCGAGCCTAACCGTCCTAGGCCGCGCTCAGGACCGCCCAGACCGTGACGGCGGAACCCGCCGCGGCCTCCCGCACCCCCCAGGAGCGGCAGAGCGTGGTGATGATGGTGAGACCGCGGCCGCCGCGCGCGGTCACCGAGGGGGAGCTGAGCCGGGGCCTGGTCGGCCCGCCGCCGTCGGTGACGGAAATGGTGAGCGAGCCGTCCGCCTCCTGCCGCCAGTCGGCCCTGATCGACCGGCCGTCGTCCAACGGCCGAGCATGTCGGTAGGAATTGCTGAGGAGTTCGGAAAGGATCAACATCGCATCTTCGATGATCGTTTCCCCGGCGCCATTCTCCCGCAATTCCGATCGCAATCGTCGTCGTGCGACACCCACCCCGGAAGGGCCGTGGAGCACCGTCATTGACGACGTCCTTGGCACCTGCTGTGTGACCACGAACGCCACCCCCGAAACCTCCCTTTGCCCCACGCCACAGGATCGATGCCCTGTGAGAACACGGTGGAAACCGGCCAAGTGAGATCCGTTGACGTACTCGTAATGATCGGATACGAAGCGAATGCGCCGTAGTACGCGGGGTAAGAACGGCTGATCACTCCACGATCGGCTGAGCGGTGTGGAACGCCGCCGCTCTTCCCGGAATCAGCCGCGGTCGGCGAGTTGCGCGCGCACGGTGCGCGGGCGGTTGGTGATGATCGCGTCCACGCCCAACTCGACGCAGAGTTCCACGTCTTGGGGACGGTCCACGGTCCAGACGTGCACCGGGTGGCCGGCCGCCCTGGCGCGCGCCACGTAGCCGGGGTCGCGGCGCAGCATCCGCACGCTCGGCCCGGCGACGGCGACGCCGGCCGGCAGCCGGCCGCCCCGGTGCCTGGGCAGCGCGAAGTGCATCAGGAAGACCGTCGGCAGCTGGGGGGCCGCCCGGTGCACCCGCTGCAGCGAGCGGGCCGAGAAGCTCATCACCCGCACCTGGCCCGGCACCGGGTGCCGGGCCAGCAGCGCCAGCAGCCGCTCCTCCACCTGCCCGGCCCACCGGGTCGGGTGCTTGGTCTCGATCGCCAGGTCGACCGGGCGGTCCGCCTCGGCGACCAGGCGCAGCAGCCGCTCCAGGGTGAGCACCGCGCTGCGCTCCGGGTCCACGGTGTCCGGCGCCTCCGGGCCGGCGGCCGGATCGGCGCCGGAGAGTGGCCGGCCGGCCGCGAAGTCCAGCTCCGCCAGCTCGGCCAGCTCCAGGGCCGAGACGGCGCCCCGGCCGTTGGACGTGCGGTTGACCCGGCGGTCGTGCACGCAGACCAGATGGCCGTCGGCGGTGAGCCGGACGTCGCACTCCAGACCGTCGGCGCCGTCCTCGATGGCCCGGCGGTAGGCGGCCAGGCTGTGCTCGGGGGCGTCCTCGGAGGCGCCCCGGTGGGCGATCACGGCGATACGCGAACGGTCGACGGTCACCCGCGCCATGGTGCCATGGTCGGCGGCGGGCCGGGGAGGAGCGGAACGAGCCGGGCCACCGCGACGACCGGCGGTGGTGGGGGCGGCCGGGAAGTGCCGGGGGACGGCCGGGGAGCGAACCGGGGACGGCTGGGGAGGACCGGCAAGCGCGTGAGGTGAGCGCGGGGGGTGAGCGCGTGAGGTGAGCGCGGATGAGCGGCTATGAGCGGGGATGAGCCGAGCACAACCGGGGATGAGCTGAGGACGACCGGAGATGACCGGAGCGGACCGCACGGCCCGAGCACGCCGCCGTTTACGTCCGCCTGACAGGACATGGGGAAGACTGCGTCGCAGAAGCTGTCAGAGGCAGCGACAGCGGTCCCGCGTTCCAGCAGACGCCTTAGGAGAGTGCAGTGAGCACCGAGAACGAAGGTCCCGGCAGGCCGGACGGGCCGGCGGACGGTGCGCCGGAGCCCGCGGCCCGGCCGGGTGGGGAGGGCCTGACGGGGGCGGCGCCCGCCGCCGGGCCGCCCGTCCCCTCGGCTCCGCCCGGGCCGCCGCCCGGACAGCCACAGACGCTGGCCGGGCCGCCGCCGGTCGCCCCCGGATACCCCGCGCCGGCCGCCCACCGGCCGGCCGGACCCCCGCCGGCCGGCCCCAGCCAGGCGGCCACCGAGGGCGCCGGCATCCCCGCGCCCCCGCCGGCTGCCGTGCCCCCGCCCGCGGTCGGCGCCCCGGCCGCCGGGTACGGCGGCCCGCCCGCGGCGACCGGCTCCTGGGCCTTCCCGCCGCAGCCCGCGCCGCCACAGCCCAAGCGCCGGCGGAACGGCCTGCTGATCGGCGTCGCCGTGGCCACCCTGATCGCCGGCGGCGTCGGCGGCGGCGTCGGGTACTGGGCGGCCGACGCCGGCTCGGACGACAGCGCGGTGGGGCTCAGCAGCGGCTCCGGCGCCCCGGCCAGGGAGCCGGAGTCCGTCGCCGGGATAGCGGAGGCGGCGCTCCCCAGCGTGGTCACCATCGAGGCGGCCAGCGGCTCCGAGTCCGCCGGCGGCACCGGCTTCGTCTACGACGAGGCGGGCCACATCATGACCAACAACCACGTGGTCGCCGCCGCGGCCGACGGCGGCGAGGTCTCGGTGACCTTCTCCGACGGCCAGAGCTACGAGGCGGAGGTCCTCGGCCACGCCGAGGGCTACGACGTCGCCGTGATGCGGCTGCTCGACGCGGACGACCGGGATCTGGAGCCGCTGCCGCTCGGCGACTCCGACGCCGTCGCGGTCGGCGACGCCACCATCGCCATCGGCGCCCCGTTCGGCCTCTCCGGCACGGTCACCACGGGCATCGTCAGCGCGAAGGACCGCCCGGTGGCCTCCAGCGACGGCCAGAGCGGCAACGCCTCCTACATGAACGCGCTGCAGACCGACGCCTCGATCAACCCGGGCAACTCCGGTGGCCCGCTGCTCAACGCCAACGGCGAGGTCATCGGGGTGAACTCGGCGATCCGCTCCACCACCGGCGGGCTCGGCGGCGAGGCCGGCAGCGTCGGCCTGGGCTTCGCCATCCCGATCAACCAGGCGAGCCGGGTCGCCAGCGACCTGATGGAGCGCGGCGAGGCCGTCTACCCGATCATCGGCGCCTCGGTGGACAGCGGCTCCGGCGGCCAGGAGGGCGCCCGGATCGTCGACGCGACCAACGACAGCAGCGACCCGGTCACCCCGGGCGGCCCGGCCGACGCGGCCGGCCTCCAGCCGGGCGACGTGATCACCCGCTTCGGGGACCGCGTGATCGACAGCAGCCCCACCCTGATCAGCCAGATCTGGACGTACCAGCCGGGTGAGTCGGTCGAGGTCACCTACCTGCGCGACGGCCGGGAGGAAACGACCACCATCGTGCTGGGTCAACGCGTGGGGGAGTAGCGCCAAGCCGCTAGGCTGTCCGGGTGCGTTGGCCAGCCAGCGCACCGGGAGGCTTGCCCGAGCGGCCGAAGGGAACGGTCTTGAAAACCGTCGTGGCGTAACCCGTCACCGTGGGTTCAAATCCCACAGCCTCCGCGGCCACCGCGAGCGACGCGGCGACAGTGTGGCGTCGGAGAGCGGCCCCCGGGATCCCCGGGGGCCGCTCTCCGTTCCCGGCCCACCCGCGGCCCGGAAGCCGACCCACCGCCGACCCCGCCCGGCCCGCCCCCGACCGGGCGCCGCCGGCTCGCTCACCTGCGCGAGCCGGTGTCAACACCCCCGGCCGACCGGCGAGTTCAGCGCCGATTCCCGGGCCGGCGGGTGACCGATACCACGTGGCGGAGCGGGCTTTCGGGTTGGCAGCCCGGCCCGGAGCCCGCTAGCCTCCTTGGCGTTCGGGATAGCGGTTCGAGGCGCTGAGCCCCGTGCCGGGACGACGACGGGGTGTCCGGATCAGTCGGACGCCCGCTCCGTGTGTGCGGTTGGCGCTCTCCTCCGCGACGATGAGAACGCCCTCGGTAAGGACCCGTGGCCCCGAAGCCCGGGAACAGCGGTGCGGGCCGATCCCCGCGCGCCGAGGGGCGCACGCCGGCGTTTCACAGACGCCGCCGTGGTCCCCGACCTGACGAAGAGAGGACCAGGAGGTCCGTGAACGTATCGCTCGTTCCCCAGGCAGGCCCGACCCGTTCGGTGCCCGCGTGCCGGCCCGGCCGGCGCCGTCAGCCGCGTACCGGGAGGAGCCACCGATGACCGAGGCCGTTCCCCGACGCCGGACCGGCGTCGCTCCTCTCTCCCCGCTGCCCGCCGACTTCCGCGCCTTCCACCAGATGTACCGGCCCGCGTACGTGCGCTGGGCCGAGCTGTACCTGGGCAACCGGGTGGACGCCGAGGAGGCCGTGGACCACGCCTTCGAGCGGCTCGCCGCCGACTGGGCCGAGGCGCTCCGGGTGGACAGCCCGGCCGGCTACGCCTGGAACGTGCTCAAGCACCGCACCATCGAGGCCGCCCGGGCCAAGGGGCGGCGCCCGGTGGTGATGGACACCGCCGCCTTCGAGACCGAGGCGCTGCACAACGCCGTCGACCCGATAGGCGAGCTGGAGGAGAGCCTCAGCCTGCACCAGGCCATCAGCGAGCTGCCGGAGCGCCAGCACGACGTGATCGTGCTCCGCTACTGCATCGGCTACAGCACCGTCGAGACGGCCGACATCCTCGGGCTGACGGTGCCCGGGGTACGCTCCACCGCGCGCTACGCGAGGCACCGGCTCAAGGAGACCCTGGGCCTGGAGCCCGGCGAGGAGACCCAACGGAGGGCGCGGGAGGAGGCCGGCGACGATGACGGTGACTATTGAGCAGCTGCTCGCCCGTGCCGTGCTGGCCCGCCGCCCGCACACCTACAGCGACCAGGAGATCGAGGCGGCCGAGCGGCGGATCGCCGCCGGGCTCGGCGCCGACGCCGCCGCCGAGCCGTGTCCCGCCGCGAGGGCCGACCGCGAGGTCCCGGCCGTGGCCGGCGACGCCGAGGTGCGCAGCCTGCTGGAGATCCTCTGTCGCACCGTGGTCGAACAGAACGGTGCGCTCCAGCACATGGCCGCCTTCCTCGGCCGGCGCATCCTGCAGCCGGACGGCGCCCGGGTGCTCGGCTGCGCCCTGCAGCTGGCCGGCCAGGAGGACTCGGCGCGCTTCTGGTGGCAGTTCGCCGCCGGCGCCGGCGACGGGGCCGCCGCCTACTGCCTCTACCTGCACCACATGACCCTGGGGGAGGAGTGGGAGGCCGAGCTGTGGCACCGGCAGGCCGACCCGAACCACCACCCGCATCCGGCCGCCGACGAACAGCTGGACGGCAGCTGCCCGGGCCTGGTGCTGCGGGTGCTGGCCCTCCTGCACCAGGGCGAGGACTACCTGACCGAGGCGGCGGCCGCGGTCATCCACTACCTGCCGGACGCCGTGCAGTTCGTGGACGAGATCGAACTTCCGCTGCCCACGCCGGATTTCGCCCGGCGAATCGAAGAACTGACCGCCACCGGCTGAACGTTTGGTCCGCCGCGTTCCTCCCTGCGGGCGAATAGTCCGGCGATTCCTGGTGTGCTGGGAAACCCTGGGCAACTCTGGTTCCACGACGTCGTGATCCGTCCACCGGCAGTCAGGCCAACTGCCGACCAGCGCACCGCATCGCGTCTCCTGGAGGAAGCAGATGGCAAGCACCCGCACCGCCCGCGTTCTCGTCGCCGTCGCCGCCGCGCCGCTCTTGCTGGGCGCCGTCAGCGGGGTCGCCCACGCCGCCGACGACAACGCGGTCGCCGGCAGCCTCGCAAGCGGAATCGCGGACGACAACAACGGGAACTACTCGGATTCCCAGCAGGCCGCCGCCGGCCCCGGGGCCACCAACGAGAGCGACACCGTGAACGTCAACGAGTCGGCGTTCACCTTCGTCGACCAGTCGGACAACACCTTCTACACGCTGGTGTTCGACGTCTTCTAGGAAAGGCGCGAGCCGGCTCGGTGACCTCGGGGGCGTGTCACCGGCGGCCGGCTCGGGTAGTACGGCGCGCGGGCACACCATCCGGTGTGACCGCGCGCCGTCGCGTGTGGCCCGGACCACCGGGCGGCGCCCGCCGCCGCGCGTCGCGGCCCGGGGGCGACAAACGGAACCCCCGAGGTCCACCCCGGGGTGGTATCAGGTGAATCCCTGACCCGCCCTGAGGGTCGGGAGGAGACGCTCTCCACCCTGGGGAGGTGGAGCCAGCCCTACTTCTACACCCTGGGGGGGATAGGTCATCGCGACCTCTGGCCGATCCGCCGGGGGGGTGATGTCTCCTAGTTTGTTGGGTATGACCACGCCCAGGACAGTCCAGCCGGTGACACCGCTGACTTTCACCTCCTACGTGCGGGCCCGTGGCCCGGTGCTGCTGCGCACCGCCCGTTCGCTGACCGCCAATCCCAGCGACGCCGAGGACCTGCTGCAGACCGCCCTCACCAAGACCTACCTGGCCTGGGAGCGGATCGAGGACCACCGGGCGCTGGACGGCTATGTCCGGCGTGCACTGGTCAACACCCGGACCTCGCAGTGGCGCAAGCGCCGCGTCGACGAGTACGCGGTCGAGGAGCTGCCCGAGCCCGACCCGCTGCCCGAGCCCGACCCGGCGGAGCAGCAGGCGGTGCGGGACGCCATGTGGCGGGCCGTGCTCCGGCTGCCCGCCCGGCAGCGGGCCATGGTCGTCCTCAGGTACTACGAGGACATGAGCGAGGCCGCCACCGCCGAACTGCTGGGCGTCTCCGTCGGCACCGTGAAGTCGGCCGTCTCCCGGGCGCTGGCCAAGCTGCGGGACGACCAGGAGCTGGCCGCGGTGACCCGGCCGGACGCCCAGGCCGCCCCGGTCGCGCCGGTCGCCCCGGTCGCGTTTCCGGCGGGCGCGGCGGCCCGGGGTGGCCAGCAGGCCATGGCCGCCTGAGGTTCCGGCTGCTGGCCGGATGCGTTCGCTCTCGGCGAACGGAGGGGGCCGTTGGGGGACGAGGCCCGTGGGACAGCCGTGGCGCGGGGTCGGACCCCGACGGGTGTGGTACCTCGTGGGGGCGAAGCCCTCGTGGCGGGGCGCGGTGGTGCGGCGAGCTCGATCGCGCCGGCGCTTGGACGTCGGACCGGGCGCGTGGCTCCCGGCTCGCGCCGGCCGCCCCGCCCACCCGTCCGTTCACTCGCCCCGTCTGTTCGCCCGACGGGGCGTACGCGCACGCGCACGCCCCGCCCGCGCGCGGGGGCACCGCGCGTGAGTGCTCAGCGCGCGCTGGTCAGTGCGCGCCGATCTTGGTGAGCAGGTCCACGATCTTGGACTGCACCTCGGGCTGCGTCGACCGCTCGGCCAGGAAGAGCACGGTCTCCCCCGAGGCCAGCTGCGGCAGCTGTGACGGATCCATGTCGGCCGCGGTGTAGACCACGAACGGGGTGCGGTTCAGCAGCCCGTTCACCCGCAGCCAGTCGATGATCCCGGCCCGGCGCCTGCGGACCTGGTGCAGGTCCATCACCACCAGGTTGGGCCGCAGCTGCGCCGCCAGCTCCATCGCCGTCGCGTCCGACGGCGCGTGCGCCGCCTGCATCCCGCGCCGCTCCAACGAGGCAGCCAGCGCGTCGGCGATCACCTGCCGCTCCTCCACCAGCAGCACCCGCGGCGGGTGCTGCTCGCTGTCCCGCGGGGCCAGCGCCTTCAGCAGCACCGCCGGATCGGCGCCGTAGGCCGCCTCCCGGCTGGCCTGCCCCAACCCCGCCGTCACCAGCACCGGCACCTCGGCCGCCACGGCCGCGGCTCGCAACGACTGGAGCGCCGTCCTGGTGATCGGACCGGTCAGCGGGTCCACGAAGAGCGCCGCCGGATACGCGGCGATCTGCGCGTCCACCTCCTCCCGGGAGTGCACGATCACCGGCCGGTAGCCACGGTCGGTCAGCGCCTGCTGGGTGGAGACGTCCGGCTCCGGCCAGACCAGCAGCCGGCGCGGGTTGTCCAGCGGCTCCGGCGGCAACTCGGCGTCGGCCGGCCCCTGCTGGCGCCGCGGGTCGCCCGCGTGCTCGCCCGGCGCCTCGGTCACCTCGACGGCGCCGTTCGGGCCGTCCAGCGGCTCCGGCCCCTCGGCCGTGCCGGCCGCGGGGGCGCTGATCGCGTACTCGCGGCCCCGGCCCTGCGTCTCGTGCTGCGGCGCGGGCGGCGCCGGCACGCCGGCGGCCGCCGGGCGGTTCAGCCGGGGATCGTCGTCGGCCGGCGGCGCGGCCAGCTTGCGGCGCCTGGTCGGCGCCGGCTGCGCCGGGCCGTCCTGCGCCGGCCTGACCGCCCTGACCTGCGGCGGGACCGGGACGCCCTGCCCCAGGGTCTGCACGCTCACGCCCGGCGCCTGCTGCTCGGGCCGCGGCCGCTCGCTGCCCGGCATCGGGAGCGAACGGGGGCGCGGCAGCGCCGGCGCCGGCGCCATGCTGCCGTCCAGGATCGGGCTGGCCGCCACCACCGAGTGCTCCACCGGCGCCGGCTCGTCGGCCGACTCCGCCGGCTCGGCCGGCTGCTCCCGCTCGGCGGGGGCCACGGCCGCCGGGCCCGGCGGCACCGGCTGCTGCTGGCCCGGGTCGGCCAGCTCGAACTCCCCGGAGCCCGGGGGCCCGGCGACCGGGCCCACGGGCGGCGGGCCGCCCGCCGGCCCGTACCCGGCCTCGCCGCCGGACTCCGGCTGCGGGCCGAACGCCGCGGGCTGCGGGCCGAACGGCACCGGCTCGGCCGGCTGCCCCGGCCCCGCTGGCGGGCCGCCCGGCTGCCCGGCGGGCTGCGCCGCCGGCTGGGCCACTGGCTGACCGCCGGGCTGACCGACTGGCTGGGGCTGACCGCTCGGCTGGTGCTGACCGCCCGGCGGCACCGGCGCGCCCCGGGTGGGCAGCGCGGGCCTGGCCGCCGGCCCCTGCGGGCCGGCCGGCATCGGGTGCGGCGGCTGGAGCCGCGGCTCCGGACGCCCCGCCGGGCCGGCCGGCGGCTCCTCGACCGGCACCCCGGCCTGCTCGACCCCGGCGTCCCCGACCGGTCCCGCCGGCGCGGCCGGCCCCGGGGCATCCCCCGGAACCGGCGCCGCCACGGGCTCGGCCGGCCCCAACGCGATCGGCTGCGCCGGCTGCTGCGGCGCGCCGTCCGGCGCGTCCGTCGGCAGCGCGCGCCGCCGTCGGCCGGTCGGCCGCGGCGGCTTGCTCGCCGGCGCCAACTCGCCGGCCGGCGCCGGCTCCTCGGCCGCGGCCAGCGCCCGGCGGCGCCGGCCGTTGCCGGTGCCGCCGGCCGGGGTGGGGTGCTCGGTGGTCGGCACCGGCGTGCCCGGGGGCGTGGACTGTTCGGGCGCGCGCCGCCGGCGGCGCCCTGTCGGGGTGTGCGGCACCGGCTCGACGGCGATCGGCCCGCCCGTTCTGAGGCCGGCCCCGTGGGTGCCGTCGCCGGACACGTCGGACCCACCGGGCATGCCGCCCCCGTTGGTGCCGTCCGCGCCGTCGGCCGGCTGGTCAGCGGGGGCACCGCGACCGGCCGCGGTGCCCGCCCCCTCGGTGCCACGGGCCGGCTCGACCGGCACCGGCATCACCGTGGTGTCGCCGCTCGCGTCCTTCGCGCCGACCGGCGCGACCAGCGGCGCCGAGCCGCCGGCGGCCAGCGGCACCTCCAACACGAAGGCGGCGGCGCCGTTCTGGCCCGGCACCTCGTGGGTCTGGAGCACGCCACCGTGCTGCCTGACGATGCCCCGCACGATCGGCTCGTGCACCGGGTTGCCCCCGGGGGATGGGCCCCGGACCTCGATCCGCACCACCTTGCCGCGTTGCGCCGCGGCCACCACGATGGTCGAATCCCCACCGGCCGGTGCCGGAGCCTGACCGGTCGCGTCCACTCCGGCGACATCCGCGATCAGATGAGCCAGCGCCTGCGCCATCCGTTCGGGGTCCACCTCTGCCTCGATCGGAGGGGCGTGCACCGCGAACTGCGCGCGCCCCGGGCCGATCAGCTCCGTCGCCCCCTCGACGCCGGCGGCCACCACGGTGTCCAGCGACACCCGCTTCAGCGCCAGCTTCTCCAGGCCCTCGTCCAGCCGCTGGTAGCCGAGCACGTTGTCCACCAGCGTGGTCATCCGGGCGTAGCCAGCCGCCAGATGGTGCAGCACCTGGTTGGCCTCGGGCCACAACTGGCCCGCCGGGTCGGCGGCCAGCGCCGACAGCTCGCCACGCAGCCGGTCGAGCGGGCCGCGCAGCCCGTCCCGCAGCACCGAGGCCAGCTGCGCCTGCCGGGCGGCCAGCGCGTCGTAGGGGCGGCGGTCCAGGAACGTCAGCACCGCGCCGACCAGTTGGTCGCCGTCCCGCACCGGCGCCGTCGTCATGTTCACCGGGACCGGACGCCCGTCGCTTGTCCACAGCACCTGACCGCCGCGCACCCGGTGCTTGCGCCCGGAGACCAGGGTGTCGTGCAGCGGGGTCTCCTCGAACGCCAACGGCGTGCCGTCGGCGCGCGAATGGTGCGCCAACGGGTGCAGCAACTGGCCACCGAGCTGGCTCGCCCGATGCCCCAGGATCTGCGCCGCGGCCGGGTTGACCAGCACGATCCGGCCAGCCGTGTCCACCCCGACGACGCCCTCCGAGGCGGCGCGCAGGATCATCTCCGTCTGCCGCTGCTGGCGGACCAGCTCCGCCTCGGTGTCCAACGTGCCGGTGAGGTCGCGGACCACCAGGACCAGCAGCTCCTCGCCCGCGTGGTCGTCGGTGAACGCCGCCTCGATGGCCGAAGCGTACGGCGTACGCCCCGAGTTGAGACCCGCGCTGGTCACCTCGACCTGCAACTCGGCGCCGTCCGTCCGCCGCGCCACCATCCTGGTGGGCTTGGTTCTGACGCTGGGGTCCTCTTCCGGACGACGCATCGAACCCGGAATTCTGCGGGGGTCGAAATCAGGCACGATGTCCAACAGCCCGCGCCCGATCAGCGGCGCGCCCTGGACCTCAAGTGTCTCGATCGCGATGGCGTTGGCGTTGACGACGGTGCCGTTGCCGTTCACCAGCAACAGCGCGTCGGGCAGCGCGTCGAGTATGGCGGCGAGGCGAGCAGCGCCCCTCGCTGGCCTGCTGCTCACGACGTCGGCTCCTCCCTATGACCCACGTGTTTCAGGTGCACGTACCCCGTGCGTGTCATGAGGTGGAGTCTACGGCCAGCCGCAACGGACGCGGAGGGGCCGGGGAAAGTCACCCGCTCAGGCGGCGCCGGAACCGAGGCTCGGCAGCGCCGGCACGAGCCGGTCCCAACGGCTGACCTCACAGCCGTTGCCCCGGGTGAACTCCGCGTCCACCTCCTGCCCGCGCCACTGCCCGGTGACCCGCGCGGTGGCCGGACCGCCGTACAGGAACGTGCAGGTGGTGCCGTCCGCCACCGGCGTGAACGGCTGGTCGACCGCGGCCAGCGCGGCACAGGCCGCGGCGGGGTCGGCGTGGCTGCCGCCGACGGGGGCGCACGTGAGTTCAACGGTGCCGTCCGCCTCCCCGGCGCCCGAGACCGTGATCACCAGCCGGTCGACGGCGGACGCGCCCCCGGCGTGCGCCCCACCGGGGTGCGCGGCGGCGGGCCCGGAGCTCGCGAACGTGGCGGCGACCGCGGCGGTGAGCAGGGCGAGAGAGACGAGGGAACGGCGCGGCATGACAGCACTCCTGGGACGTCGAGGCGGTACGGGCACCCCTGGGAACGGGCGCCCCGCACTGCTAACGCTCCTCGGCGCCACACGTTGCGCAACTCGACGGAGCCGGTCGGGCCCGCGTAGGGTGGCGGCCGATTGGCTGCGGCCGTTCGGGCTGTGGCATGATTTGCGGGCACCCGGCTTCCGTCGCGGTGCTAGGAGGCTTCGCCTAGTCTGGTCTATGGCGCCGCACTGCTAATGCGGTTTGGGGTAACCCCCCATCCCGGGTTCAAATCCCGGAGCCTCCGCCGTCTGTCCCACCATCGGCCCCGGTCCCCGACCGGGGCCGATGGCGTTTGCTCCGTACATGCGTTTCCGCAGGTCAGACGGGCCCCGAGAGAACGATTTCGCCCCCGGGCCCCCGATCCTGTAACGTATCCATCGCCGGAACGGGCTCCCAGCCCGAGAGGCGCTCGTAGCTTAACGGATAGAGCATCTGACTACGGATCAGAAGGTTGCAGGTTCGAATCCTGCCGAGCGCACAGCCGAGAGCCCCCGTCGGGAAGCCGACGGGGGTTTCGTGTGTGTGGCCCTGCTTGCCAAGGGGCCTGCCAGTGGAGACCCGCGACGAGCAGGTGGCCGCCGGGCCCAGGGCTGCGGACACTGGGGCGGTGGCGACGTACGTGAAGGTTCGGAAGGGGGCCGATGAGGGTCCCTACCCGTGTCCATGCTGTGGGTTTGTCACGCTTTCCGAGCGCGGTGGGTACGAGATCTGCCCGGTGTGCTTCTGGGAGGACGACGGCCAGGGTGATCAGGACGCCGACCGGGTGCGTGGTGGCCCGAACGGGCTGTTGAGTCTCACCCGGGCCCGGGAGAACTTCCACGCCTTCGGAGCGTGCGAGGAGCGTCGCCTGCCTCTGGTTCGGGATCCGCGCGACCACGAGCATCCGTTGCGCTGACCACGAGGACGCGACCCCGTCACGGGCCCGGGGTGAAGGTGTGGGACCAGTCGAGGTGGTGGGGGGAGCCGGGGGTGGTGGGGGTCCAGCCGGTTTGGCGGGCGTGGCGGATGGCGCGGGCCACGTCGGAGGGGAGGACGGGCCTGGCGTCGCGGCCGTACCAGCAGTTGGGGTGGGGTTGGTCGGTGGTGACCACCAGGATCGTGCCCGGGGTGTCCGCGTGTTCGACGGCGAAGGTGAGCGGGGTCCAGCCCATGGACTGGCAGTAGCTGGGCTTGTGCCGTACCCGCCAGCGGTAGGTGGTGTCGTCGACGACGATGCGACGGGAGCCCTTGCTGACCAGGGTCATGGTGCCGCTGCCCGTCGCCCGCTCAGCGGGTGCCGCGGACGGCGCGGCGGTTGGCTTCGGCGACGCGGGAGCGGAGCGACTCGCTGGCGCTGATCGGGCGCAGGTCCTCCGGGCTGGCCGTCCACTCGCGTCCGCCGCCCGGGGGGCGGAGGTAGACCCGGCCGGAGAGGTGGGCCATGACGCGTCCGACCTGGTCGCTGGTGAGGTCGCGGGCCATCGAGCCGATCTCCAGGCCGGCGGTGCGGCCGCCGCGACGGTCGGGGGTGTGGGGGCTGCTGGTCATGGCCGGGCTCCGGACGCGTGGACGGTATGCCGTCTGATGTCGGCTTGGTCACCTCCTACCATGCCCGAGACGTGGAGGAGCAAAAGACCCCCGCATGGTCTCAGAGTAAAATTTGAGGTTGTTGGCGCCCCCCGTTGCGGGTCCGTGCGGTCGGCCCCTGGGTGTCCTCGGCGGGCTGGGCGGTCAGCGGGCCGGGTTGTTTCCGGTGGCTTCCGTGATCAGTTTCAGTGCGTCGGCGAGGGCGACTTTCTCGGCTTCCGAGAGGGTCGGGTTGGCCCGACGCAGCTCCGCCGCCCAGTGCAACTCGGCCGCGTCGAAGGCCGGTCGGCCGTCCCGGGTCAGCTCGCGCAGCAGCGCGGTCAGCACCTGCCCGCCCAGCGGGAACGGCCCCACCGCCGCCTCGGCGAGGATCACTGCGGACAGTGCCCGGTCGTGGCCCGGCGGCCGGCCCTCGCCTGCGTTGGCCCAGTCGATCACCACCGGGCCGCCCGCCGTGCACAGGACGTTCTCCGGGTGCAGGTCGAGGTGGACCAGACCGCCGGGCAGGGCGTGCAGTTGGTCCAGCAGCCGGGCCAGGATGGCGCCGGTCCGCTCCGGGGTGACCGCGCCGGAGAGCACGGCGGCGGCCAGGGTCGGCCCGTGCAGTCGTTCCAACACCAGGTCACCCGGCCCGAGTTCGACGCCGGGCCCGGCGTCCGGGTAGACCCGCGGGACCGGGTAGCCCAGCCGGCCGAGCCGGGCCAGCAGGCGGCCCTCGGGGCGGGCGTCGAGCGCGCCACGGTACCGGCGGAGCACCCGGGCGCCGGGCAACGGGTAGATGTCCGCGGTCCGGCCGGCGGCCAGCGGTTCGCCGAGCCTGGTCTCCGGTCGCATGGTGAACCCCCCTGGGCAGCACGGCGCTTGGGCCGAGGCGGTGCTCGTTCCGCCGATGATAGGCCCGGCCGAGCGGCGCGACGGGGCCGGCGGCTGAACTGGGCCGGTGGCGGCTCAGCGGCGGCCGGCGGTCGGGGTGGGGCGCCTGCCCTGGGCCTTCTTTTCCTCGGCGGCGGCCTTGGCCGCCTGCTTCGCCTGCTGCTTGAACTCCCGTACCCGGGCGAGGGATTCGGGACCGGTGATGTCGGCGGCCGACCGGTAGGCGCCCTCCTCGCCGTACACGCCGGCGGCCTCCCGCCAGCCCTCGGGACGGACGCCGAACTGCTTGCCCAGCAGGGCCAGGAAGATCTGGGCCTTCTGCTTGCCGAAGCCGGGCAGTGCGTGCAGCCGCCGGAACAGTTCGGCCCCGGTGGGAACGTCCCGGTAGAGCGCGGCCGCGTCGCCGTCGTGCTGGGCCACCAGGTACCGGCACAGTTCCTGAACCCGCTTGGCCATGGCGGCCGGGTAACGGTGCACGGCGGGCTTGGCGGAGAGCAGCGCGGCGAACTCCTCGGGGTCCATCGTGGCGATCCGGCGGGCGTCGAGGTCGTCCTCGCCGAGCCTGCTGGCGATGGTGTGAGGGCCGGTGAACGCGTGCTCCATCGGCACCTGTTGGTCCAACAGCATGCCCACCAAAGCGGCGAGCGGGCTCCGGCTGAGCAGCGCGTCCGCCTCGGGGCGCTGCGCGAGGTGTACATCCGTGGTCATATCACCCATCATGGCGCACCGCAGCACGTCAGGGCGTTCACGCACCGCCGTGCGCCGGCGGGCCAGGTACCGGGGGGCGTGCGCCGGGAGCGTGAGGCGCCATGTTCTGGCGCCCGGATTCGACGTAGCGTCTACGGCGAGGGGGACGCGCCCGGGGGCGGGCCGCCGGCCGGGGCCCCGCCGTGGGGCGTGGGTCCGCCGGTTCGCGCTCCGGACGATGGTGCGCGCCCCGCCCGCACACCCGGCGCCGGGCACCGCCCGGGAGAGGACGGACGGATGACACCCGAGCAGGCCAGGACCCGGTTTCACGAGCTGCGCGCGGAGCGGTCCAAGGTCGCGCCCAGGGAGTTGGACGCGATCTGGGCGGCGCTGCCCACGGTGCGGGCGGCGGAGCTGCTCGGCGCCTGGCGGGGTGCCGGGTTCGCCACCGGACACCGGCTCAACGAGGTGCTGCGCGAGCACCGTTGGCACGGCAAGAGGTTCCACTCCCTGGACCGGGTCCAGCCGCTGATCTGCCGGGACGCGGACGGCGCGCTCTTCTCGCACGTGGAGTTGGGGAAGGGCGAGGCCAGCCTCTGGGACGTGGAGTTCAGGGGCGAGGTGACGGCCACCATGGTCTACGACGGCCAGGCGATCTTCGACCACTTCAAGCCCGTCGATGATCGAACGCTGATGGGGATCATGAACGGTGGGTCCGAACTCGTGCGGGATCAGGGCGAGCACTTCTACTTTCTGCTGGAGCGGGACACGCCACCGGAGCGGGACGAGCAGCGCTGACCCGGCACCCGCCACCCCTGCGAGGAAGGACCAGTCCCATGCGCGTCACCGCCGTGCTCTCCCGCGGGCCGCGGAGCCCGTTCGTCCTGGCGCCGGTCGAGCTCGACGAGCCGCGGCCCGACGAGATCCTGGTGCGGATCGTCGCCAGCGGCATCTGCCACACCGACCTGGTGGTGCGCTCCCGGGCGCCGGCCGACGCGCCGCCCCTGGTGCTGGGGCACGAGGGCGCCGGGGTGGTCGAGCGGACCGGCTCGGCGGTGCGCGGCGTGGCCCCCGGCGACCGGGTGCTGCTCAGCTACCGGCACTGTGCCGACTGTGCCAGCTGCCGACGGGGTGAACCTGCCTACTGCGAAAGCATGTTGGCGCTCAACAACGCCGGCCGGCGGCCGGACGGCTCGGCGACCCTGACCCGGGACGGGCAGCCGCTCTTCGGCTCGTTCTTCGGCCAGTCGAGCTTCGCCAGCCACGCCCTGGTCACCGCGGACAACGTCGTGGTGGTCGCCGAGGACGAGGCGAAGCTGGCTCCGCTGGCCCCGCTCGGCTGCGGGGCGCAGACCGGGGCCGGCGCGGTGTTGAACGTGTTGCGTCCCGGCGAGGCGGACACCCTCGTCGTCTACGGTGCCGGCAGCGTGGGCCTGTCGGCGCTGCTGGCCGCCCGCGCGCGGGGCGTGCGCCGGGTGCTCGCGGTGGACCGCCTGCCGGCACGCCGCGCGGCGGCCCGCGGCCTGGGCGCGGACCAGACGCTCGACCCGGACGCGCTGCCGGCCGGCACCCCGCTGGCCGAGGCGGTGCGCGAGGCGACGGGCGGCGGCCCGAGCCACGCCCTGGACACCACCGGATCGCCCGCGGTGGTGGCCGAGGCGCTGCGGGCGCTGGCCACCCGCGGCACGCTCGCCGTGGTGGGGCTCGGCCCGGCTGAACTGACCCTGGACGTACGGGACCTGCTGTACGGCGGCAAGACGCTGCGCGGCTGCGTCGAGGGTGACGCGGTGCCCGGCCGGTTCCTGCCGGAGCTGCTGGCGCTCCGGGCCGAAGGGCGGTTCCCGGTGGACGCGTTGGTCACCACCTACCCGTTCGAGGCGATCAACGAGGCGGTGGCCGACCAGGAGGCGGGGCGGGTGATCAAACCGGTGCTCACCTGGTGACCCGCGGCCGACAGCCGGGGCTGGTGACCGGGGCCGGGGGCGGGGTCGGCGACCGGGGACGGGCCTGAGCGGCGCGCGGGGCGACGTCGCGCGCCCCCGCCGCCCCCGCCGCCCCGGCCAGCCCCCGCCAGCCAACCCCGCCGCCCCGGCGGGCCGGCGGCCCCGCCGGCCAGCTCCCCGCCCGCCGGCCAGCGGGGCGCGCGGCGGTCAGCCGGCGAGCGCCGGCGCGAGGGCGCGGAACGCCGCCACCGGGAACTCGGCGCCGACCCGCTCCGTCACCACCTGCACGGCCAGGTGGTCGGCCCCGGCGGCCAGGAAGTCGTCGACCCGCTGCCGCACGGTGTCCACGTCGCCGAGGGCGAACACCTCGGACAGCAGCCGGTCGCTGCCGCCGTCCGCGAAGTCCGCCTCCGCGAAGCCGAGCCGCAGCAGGTTCCTGGTGTAGTTGGGCAGCTGCAGGTAGCGCGTGAGGTAGCCGCGCGCCGTGGCGCGCGCCCGCGCGAGGTCGGTGTCGAGCACCACTTTCAGCTCCGGTGCCAACAGCGCGCCCTCACCCAGCGCGGCCCGCGCGCTCGCCGTGTGCTCCACGGTGACCAGGTAGGGATGCGCCCCGGCGGCCCGGTCCCTGGAGAGCTCCAGCATCCGCGGCCCGAGCGCCGCCAGCACCCGGCGGTCGGCCGGCACCGGCCGGGGCGCCTCGTCCAGCGCGGTCAGGTAGTCCACCATCGCCGTGTAGGGGCGCCGGTACCGCTCGCCGGCGAGCGCCGCGTGGCTCACCCCGAGGCCGAGCACCAGGCGGCCGCCGTGGGCGTCGTTCAGCGCGGCGAAGTCGGCGGCGGTGACGGCCGGCTCGTCGTCCCAGATGCTGGTGATGCCGGTGACCACCCGCAGGGTGCTCGTGGCGGCGAGCACCGGCTCGGTCGCCCGCACCCGAGGGCTGCCGCCGAGCCACAGCGCCCGGTAGCCGAGCTGTTCCAACTCCTTCGCGCCGTCCACGAGTTCGGGAGCGAGACCGGTGCCGTCCGGGGCGCCGAGCGCGAACTGCCAGATGCCGATCCGGCCCAGTTCGGTTGCCAGGTTGTGTGTCATGTGACCGCAACGGTGCCGGCGCCGGCCGGTATTCCGGCCGGCGCTGGGCCAACCGGCTGATTCCGTGCCGGTCAGCCGCCACCCTCCGTCGCCAGCCGCCAGCCGCCAGCCGCCAGCCCTCAGCCGTTGGTGGTCACCCGCACGTAGTCGACGACCATCCGCTGCGGGAAGCTGGTGGTGTCGTCCGGCGGGCCCGGCCAGTGACCGCCGACCGCGACGTTGAGGATCATGAAGAACGGCTTGTTGAAGACCCAGGGGTCGCCGCCCAGGTCGGCCGGGGTCAGCTCGTGGAACACCTGGCCGTCCACCGACCACACCAGGCGGTCCGGTGTCCAGTCGACGGCGAAGGTGTGGAAGTCGTCCGCGAAGCTCGCGCCGCCCGGCAGGGTGTAGCCGCTGCCGATGCCCTCGGCGCCGGAGTAGCCGGGGCCGTGCACGGTGCCGTGCACGGTGCCCGGCTCGTGGCCGACCAGCTCCATGATGTCGATCTCGCCGCTGGCCGGCCAGCCGACGTCGGCGAAGTCGGTGCCCAGCATCCAGAACGCCGGCCAGATGCCCTGCCCCTGGGGGAGTTTGATCCGCGCCTCGACCCGGCCGTACTCGGCGGCGAAGGTGTGGGCGGTGTTCAGCCGGGCCGAGGTGTACTGGCAGGTGCCGTAGTAGCACTGGTGGTTGGCCGCGTTCTCCGGGGTCGCGGTGATGACCAGGTTGCCCGCGCCGTCCAGCTGGGCGTTCTGGGTGCCGTCCGTGTAGTACTGCAACTCGGCGTTGCTGGCGTTGTCGCCGGGGTCCGGCCGCCACTTGGCGCTGTCCACGGGCGCGCCGGCCGGCCCGTCGAAGTCGTCGACGAAGACCACCGCCGCCGGGCCGGGACCCCGGCCGCTCGTGGTGTCGCTCGCGGTGGCCGCGGTGGCGGCGTTGCCGGCCAACAGCGCGGTCAGCCCGAGGGTGAGCGCGGTGCCGCCGGCCAGCAAGCGACGGCGGGTGGGGGATCGCCTGGCGCCTCGCATGGACATCACATCCAAAGGTCGGTTCCGTGGGGGGACTTCATTGCAGCGGCCGGGTCAGGACCCCGCAAGACACCGCACGCGGTTCCGGAACCGGCGGCGCGACCGGGCGCCCGACCGAGAAGTGGCCGGGAAAGGCCGGTGGACCGGCTGTGCCAGGGCCGGGGACGTTCGCTAGGGTCGGCAGGCATGGCGCACAATCCCCACCACCCCCAGGCACCGCAAGGCCCGCAGGGGCAGCCGGAGATCGACCCGGCCGGTAGCACGCAGATGTTCCAGGCGTTCGTGAACGACGGTCCAGCCCCCGGCACCGGTCCGGGTGTCGCCCCCGGCGCCCAGCCGGCGGCGGCCTCCTCGGGTTCCCGCACGGGGCTCGTGGTCGGCGGCGTGCTCGTCGTCGTGGCGCTGGCCGTCCTCGCCTTCCTGCTGCTCGGCTGACCGACCGGCGGGCGCCGCGCGGCGGCGGCCCGACCCGTCCGACCCGGGCCAGCACGGCGCGGGCCATCCCGCCCAGGTCAGCGCGGCCCAGGCCAGCACCGCTCGGGCCAGCACCGCTCGGGCCAGTACCGCTCGGGCCGGCTCGGCACGGGCCAACGCGGTTGGGTGGGCGCGGACCGGCTTCGGGCAGCACGAAGGGCCCGGGCGCGTAGCGCGTCCCGAGCTGTAACGGCCCGCCGAGCGGGCGCACTTCACCGAGCTGTGGAGGCGGCGGACGGCGTCGCCGAGGTGGCCCACGGCGTCCCGCGCGGCACGACCCGCCGGGGCGGCGCACGCGGGGTGTTGGGCCGGACGGCCGACCCAGGCCCGGCGACCGCGCCGGGCTGTCCCCGCCGGACCGGCGGCCGATCCGCCGGTCCGGTCCTCCTCACTCCTCGGCGGTCAGGCCCTCACGCAACTGCTGGAGCGTGCGCGTGAGCAGCCGGGAGACGTGCATCTGGGAGATGCCGACCTCCTCGCCGATCTGCGACTGCGTCATGTTCCCGAAGAAGCGGAGCATGATGATCCGCCGCTCCCGCGCCGGCAGCTTGGCCAGCAGCGGCTTCAGGGACTCGCGGTACTCGACGCCCTCAAGCGCCGTGTCCTCGTATCCGAGGCGGTCGGCCAACGAGCCCTCGCCGCCGTCCTCTTCGGGCGACGGGGAGTCCAGGGAGCTGGCGGTGTACGCGTTGCCCACCGCGAGGCCGTCCACCACCTCCTCCTCGGAGACCCCGAGGGCGACCGCCAACTCGGCGACCGTGGGCGAGCGGTCGAGCCGCTGGGACAGCTCGTCGCTGGTCTTGGTGAGCGCCAGCCGCAGCTCCTGGAGGCGCCGCGGGACCCGCACCGACCAGGAGGTGTCACGGAAGAAGCGCTTGATCTCGCCGACCACGGTCGGCATGGCGAACGTCGGGAACTCGACGCCCCGTTCGCAGTCGAAGCGGTCGATCGCCTTGATCAGGCCGATCGTGCCGACCTGGACGATGTCCTCCATCGGCTCGTTCCGGCTGCGGAACCTGGCCGCCGCGTAGCGAACGAGCGGAAGGTTCAACTCGATCAGGGTGTCCCGCACATAGCCGCGTTCCGGGCTGTCCGCGTCCAACGTGGCCAACCGCTGGAAGAGGGAGCGGGAGAGCGTACGGGTGTCGAGGTTGTCGGTCTCGGCGGGAGCCGCGTGCGGCACCGAGGGTTCGTGCGGCGCGGGAACATGCGGCGTGCCGGTCGTGGTGAGCACCTTGGAGCTGCCCAGTTCTACGGACATGCCACCCCCTTGAGGTCGGCGGGACGGGTCGCGGCGGACACCTCAGGCGGGACTCCACGAGAGGCACCCTCTCGTGGATACCGGAGCTGCCGCCTTGCCAAACGCGGTTCCAACAGAATGTCACATGTCATCAACGCGACGTAGCTTCATGTCGATAAAACGGCACAGCTGGCGTGCGAGTTCCCGGAGTTGGGTCCTTCGTTGGGCTTAGCTCTCGATCGGATTTGCGGACCTGAGCTTGCTGAACGAGCGCGCCAGCAGCCGGGAGACGTGCATCTGGGAGACGCCCAGCTCGGCGCTGATCTGCGACTGGGTGAGGTTCGCGTAGTAGCGCAACAGCAGGATGCGCTGCTCCCGTTCGGGCAGTTGCACCAGCAGGTGCCGCACCAGGGCGCGGTGTTCGACGCCGGCCAGCCCCGGGTCCTCGTAGCCGAGCCGGTCCAGCGGCCCGGGGGCGCCCTCGTCGCGGTCCCGGCCGGCCTCCAGCGAGGAGACCCGGTAGGCCCGGCCGGCGTCCATGCTGGCCAGCACCTCCTCCTCCGGCAGTCGGAGCCGCTCGGCCAACTCGGCGGTGGTGGGCGAGCGGCCGAGGGCGACCGTCAGCTCCTCGGCGGCGGCGCACACCCGCGCCCACAGCTCGTGCAGCCGGCGCGGCACGTGGACGGTGCGCACGCTGTCCCGGAAGTAGCGGCGGATCTCGCCGACGATGGTCGGCAGCGCGAAGGTGGCGAACTGGACCCCGCGCGCCGGATCGAACCGGTCGACGGCGTGGATCAGGCCGATGGTGCCGACCTGGAGGATGTCCTCCAGCGGCTCGCTCCGGCTGTGGAAGCGCAGTGCGGCGTAGCGGACCAGCGGCAGATTCGCCTCGACCAGGGCCTCCCGCACCCTGCGGTGCTCCGCGGTGCCGGCCTGGAGGCCGGCGAGCCGCTCGCAGAGCGCCTGGGTGAGCGCGCGGGCCCCGGAGCCCCTGGGCTGCGTCACCGCCACCTGCCGACCACCCCCATCACGGTGCACTCGCCACAAAAGCAGTCATAGCATCACAAGACATGCGCACTGTGCGCAAGCACCTGTTCACTCCGTGTTGGTCTGCCCAGGGTGGCGAAACTCGCCCCAACAGCGGTGCCCCGGGCGCGAATCAGGCCGGGGTCACGGGGGCGGCGCTCACGGCAGCGGGGCGAGCAGCCCGTCCACCGCGTGCGACATCGACTCGGCGAGCAACTGGGTGAACTCGCCCGAGCGTTCGGGGAAGCTGATGACGCAGTAGAGCACGCCGACCGCCAGCAGGTAGAGCCCGATCCTCCGCGCCGTCGCGATGGACATGCGTGCGCCTCCCGGGACGAGTTCCGGACACTGTTCGGGTACCGGTGCCGTCGGGGCGGCGGCGACCGGAGTAGCTGCATGGTAAGGGCCCGGCCGGACGGTGGCTCCCGGCGGGTCAGGACCGGCTCGCCCGAGACCGGTCCCGATGTCAGTGAACTCCCCTACGATGCGGAGGGATTGGCGGAGTCCGGGCCCGGCGGACGGCTGCGTAGTCTGGGCGCGTTGCCCGTCGCGTCCGCAACCCGGCTGAGGAGTGGCCTTGTAATGTCCCCGGATACCCTGCTGATGGTCGCCAATGTCGTCTGTTCGACCCTGACGGTGGTCCTGGCGGTGATGGCGGTGAAGTCGGTCCCGGTGGGGCGGGTGTTCCTCGTTCACCGGTTCGGCCGATACCACCGGACGATGGAGCCGGGGTACCGGTTCCTCATCCCCCTGGTCGAGAAGGTCGCCCACCGGGTGGACACCCGGCTGCGTGACTTCCCCGTCGCCCCGCTCTCGGTGACCACCAGGGACCGCGGCCGGATACGGGTGGAGATCAGCCTGTACGTCCAGGTGGTGGACCCGCTGAAGTCGGTCTACGGCATCGACGACCACGCCCGGGCCCTGGAGCGGCAGGCGCACCAGGCCGTCCGGGTGCTGCTCGAACCGCGTGACCAGGAGACGGCGTTGGCCGCCCGCACGGAGATCGGCTCGACGGTCGTCGAGGAGTTGACCGCGCTGGCCGAGAGCCTGGGCATCCGGATCGACCGGGTCCTGGTGAACCCGTCCGTCGAGGTGCCGGCGGTGGGCCAGGGCAGCCTCGGGCAGCAGCCGGCCCAGCTCGCCGCCGGGTCCCTCGGCCGGTCGGAGCAGCCGGCGACGCCGGCCCCGGTGCCGGCCCCCGGGCCGGTCGGGCCGCCCGCGCCGGACGGCGTGGGCCACCGGCCGTTGGCCGGCGACGACCCGCGGCTGATCGGCGGCTACCAACTGCTGCGCCGGCTCGGCGAGGGCGGCATGGGCACGGTCTTCCTCGGCCAGTCGGCCGACGGGCGGCTGGTCGCGGTGAAGGTGATCCGCGGCCAGTTCGTGGCCGACGCGATGTTCCGCCGCCGGTTCACCCGGGAGGTGGAGACCGCCCGCCGGGTCAGCGGCGAGCACACCGCGGCGCTGGTGGACGCCGACCCGGTCGGTGACCCGCCGTGGCTGGTCACCGAGTACATACCCGGCCCCTCGCTGCACCAGGTGATCAGCCGCCAGGGCGCGCTCCCCGCGCCGACGCTGTACATGATCGCCCAGGGCGTCGCCGAGGCGCTGCAGGGCATCCACGGCAGCGGCATCGTGCACCGCGACCTCAAGCCGAGCAACATCATCGTCTCCGAGGCCGGCCCGCGGGTCATCGACTTCGGGATCGCCCGGGCCGCCGACAGCTCGGCGCTGACCCGCACCGGCCACCTGGTCGGCACCCCGGGGTTCCTCGCCCCCGAGCAGCTGACCGGCGGCACGATCACCTCGGCCACCGACGTCTACGCCTACGGCATGGTGATGTGTCACGCGGGTGGCGTGGCCCCGCTGCCGGACGGGCAGCCGATCGAGTCGGCGCTGGGCATGCTGCCGACCGGGCTGCGGGACCTGGTCCACTCCTGCCTCGCGCCGGACCCGGCCGCCCGGCCGGAGGTCGCGCACATCCTGGAGCGGGTGGCGGCCCCGGCCGCCGCCACCGTCGACGCCTGGCTGCCCCCGCCGGTGCGCACCATGATCGACCTGCACGCCGCCGCCACCGTGGTCGAGCCCCAGGCCCGCTGACCCCCGAGGCCCCGCGCCGGCCGGGCGGTCGGCTGGCGCGGGGCGGGCCCGGGCGTCCCGGAACGCCGACGGCCCGGCCCCCCGAGGGGAGCCGGGCCATCGAACGTCCTGCTCAAGAGCGGTAGCGGAGGGATTTGAACCCTCGGTGGAGTTGCCCCCACACTCGCTTTCGAGGCGAGCTCCTTAGGCCGCTCGGACACGCTACCGGGAGAGAGCCTATCCCACGTCGTGGGGTGCTTCGAAACCGGGGGTGCGGAAGAAGTCGGTCAGCAGGTCGGCGCAGTCGGGGGCGAGGACGCCGGCGATGACCTCGGGGCGGTGGTTGAGGCGGCGGTCGCGGAGGACGTCCCAGAGGGAGCCGGCCGCGCCCGTTCTGGCCTCCCTGGCGCCGTAGACGACCCGGCCGACCCGGGCCAGCACCGCGGCGCCGGCGCACATGGTGCACGGTTCGAGGGTGACGACCAGGGTGCAGTCGGTCAGCCGCCAGTCGCCGAGGCGGCCGGCGGCGCCGCGCAGCGCGAGGATCTCGGCGTGCGCGGTGGGGTCGTTGGCGACCTCCCGTTCGTTGTGGCGCTCGGCGAGCGGCGGCCCCGCCGGGCCGCCGGGCCCGAGCAGCACCGCGCCGACCGGGACGTCGCCGGCCGCGCCGGCGCGCGCGGCCTGGGCGAGCGCCCGGCGCATGGCCGGGCGCCAGGGATCGCGCAGCGGGTCGGCCGGGGCGCCCGCCGCGGGTTCGTTCGGTGGCTGATGGTTCAACGGAGATTCAACGCGGGTTCGGTCGGCCGGAGTTCGGTGCCGGTGGCGGATGGTTCGGATCGGGTTCCCGGGGCGCGGTCAGCGCTGGCGTGGCCGACCGCGGCCCGTCGGCGGTGCGGGTGGGCCGGGGTCACCCGCCCGTCGTCACCTGACCGCCTCCAGGACGTCGGCGCAGCCCAGCGCGTCCGCGATCTCGCCGAGCGCGTCGTCCGGGCTGAGCGTGAGCACGGTGCTGGTGTCGATGCCGAGGTCGCTCAGCAGGCCGGCGTCCCCGACCGGCCCACGGGGCGCCGCCTCGCCGCTCGCCGGCTCCTCGTCGGCGTGGTCCGCCGCCTCGTCGGAGTCGTCGTCGGTGCCGTCCTCGGTGCCGTCCAGGTCGACCATCCGCTCCAGGGAGTCGGTGGACGTCGGGGAGCGGCCGAGGAGTTCGTCGGTGAGCAGGATCTCGCCATAGGCGCTGCGCAGCGCCCGGGCGGCGTCCGAGACGAAGACCCGGGGGTCGTCCTCGCCGTCCACCCGGACCAGCCCGAACCAGGCGCCCTCCTGCTCGATGCAGACCAGCACCGTCTCGTCGTCCGGAACGGCCGCGCGGGCCAGCTCGGCTAGCTCGTCCAGACTCTCCACGTCGTCAAGCTCTGTATCACTCGCTTCCCAACCATGATCGGTCCGCGCGAGCAGTGCGGTGAAGTACACCGTGACTCTCCCCACTCGGTTCGGCAGTGCCCTTGAGCATCGTGGCAGATAAGGGGTGCGCTGTCGGGTAACTCGGCAGTTCGCCCGCGGTATGTCCGCTGTGTCGTTCCCGGTTCTCCGACACGGCGCCGCCGGGTACCACTCTCCACGTCGCCGCCGCGCCGTGTCCACCTGGGGGGCACATACGGCGAGCGCGGCGCTGCCGGTCGGCGGTTCGAGGGCGTTCGCTACTGTCGAACACATGCGGACTCATGTCGTCGACCACCCGCTGGTGGCGCACAAGCTGACCACGTTGCGCGACGAGCGCACCGACTCCCCCACGTTCCGGCGGCTGGCCGACGAGCTGGTCACGTTGCTGGCCTACGAGGCGACCCGTGACGTCAGGACCGAGCAGGTGGACATCCGGACGCCGGTCACCGGCACGACCGGGGTGCGGCTCTCGCACCCCCGGCCGCTGGTGGTGCCGATCATCCGGGCCGGGCTCGGCATGCTGGACGGCATGGTGCGGCTGCTGCCCACCGCCGAGGTGGGGTTCCTGGGGATGATCAGGGACGAGCGGACGCTGGAGGCGTCCACCTACGCCAACCGGATGCCGGAGGACCTTTCGGGGCGCCAGGTCTACGTGCTGGACCCGATGTTGGCGACCGGCGGCACCCTGGTGGCGGCGATCAACGAGCTGATCCGGCGGGGCGCGGACGACGTCACGGTGATCTGCCTGCTGGCCGCGCCGGAGGGCGCGGAGCGGCTGGAGGCCGAGCTGGCCGGTGCCCCGGTGACGGTGGTGACGGCCGCGCTGGACGAGCGGCTCAACGAGGACGGCTTCATCGTGCCCGGCCTCGGCGACGCCGGCGACCGGATGTACGGCACGGCCTGACGGCCGGTCGGGGGTGCGGGGCGGGAACGGGGGTTGGTGGCCGGTCAGCAGTCCTCGGCCCGGTCGTCGGCCGCGGTCCTGGCGGCGAGGTCGGCGAGCAGCGTCTCGGCCTCCTCGGCGCTGGTCAGTTCGGTGAAGCCGTCGCCCAGCACCAGGTCGACCGCGGCGGCCGGGTCGGTGGCCGGCGGGTCCGCGTCGTCCGCCGCGTCGTCCGCCGCCTGGTCGGTCACCGGGGCCACGTCGAGCGCGTCGCCGGTCTCGGCGTCCGCGAGCTGGGTGGTGAGCAGGGCGACGGCGCCGGAGGCGTTGGCCGCCTCGCTGCCCAGCACCAGGCCCGGCGCGCTGACCTGGCCGTCCAGCTCCTCGGGCGCGTTGCTGACCGCGCCGATGGTGAAGCCGCGTTCGGCGAGCGCGTCGGCGGTGTCCTGGGCCAGGCCGGTGCGGGTGGTGGCGTTGTAGACGTTGACGGTGACGGCGGTCGGCTCCGGGAGCGTGGCCTCCGCGGCCTGTTCAGCGTCGCCGTCGGCCGGCTGGCAGGCCCCGGCGTCGCCGGCGGCGGGCCTGGCCCGCGGGGAGCCCTCGGCCGAGTCGCCCCCGGTGAACACGTCGACGAGTTGCAGGGTGCCGAAGCCGAGCAGGCCGACCGCCGCCACCGCGCCGACCGCCGCCAGCACCCGGCGGCGGTGCCGACGTGGGCGGCGCATCTTCGGGTAACGGTCACCCGTGACACGGAACTTCTTGCCGCCCATGCCGGGGGGCGTCAACATGCTCATGACGGCAGCGTAGTCAGACTTTTGGTCACGGCCCAAGAAATGATCAGCTGAAATGCTGACGCGGCACGAACGGGGCAACCCGCCCCGCTTCGGTCAGTCGCCCAGCTCCAGCACCCGGGCGTGCAGCACCTGGCGCTGTTGCAGCGCGGCGCGCACCGCGCGGTGCAGCCCGTCCTCCAGGTAGAGGTCGCCCTGCCACTTCACCACGTGGGCGAACAGGTCGCCGTAGAACGTGGAGTCCTCGGCGAGGAGCGTCTCCAGGTCCAGCTGCTGTTTGGTGGTCACCAGCTGGTCCAGGCGAACCGGGCGCGGGGCCACGTCAGACCACTCCCGGGTGTGGTCCCGGCCGTGGTCCGGATAGGGCCGTCCGTTTCCGATGCGCTTGAAGATCACACGGAGAGCCTACCGGGCGCGGTGCTCCCGTCGCAGCCTCCCGGCGTGGTAAAGGCGGCCGGCGTCCGGGCGGGCGACGGGAGCACCGGCCGGACGCCGGCCGGCGCCCCGGCGAGTCGAGTGCGGGGTCGGGTGCGGGGGTCGGGTGTGGGCTCGGGTGCGGGGCTGGCGTCAGGGCTGGTCGACCGGGGCCGGCAGCGCCCAGGCGTAGCGGCCGACCGCCTGGGCGATCGCCGCGGTGTGGGTGGCGAGGCCGGCGGGGTCGATGTTCTCCAGGGTGTCGCAGTCCCGGTGGTAGCAGGGGTCGTACGGCTCGCCCGCGGTGCCGCCCCAGAGGGCGGCCTCCTCGTCGGACTTCAGCCCGTCGCCGCCGGCGAAGGTGCCGCCGGCCGGGATGCCGGCGGCCAGGAACGGCGCGTAGTCGCTGCGGTCGTCGAACGGGGTCGGCCTGGCGGTCGCCGCCGACCCGCCCAGGAACGCGGTCAGGTCGGCGCTGATCGCGGCGGAGCGCGGGTCGCGGTCGGCGCCGTCGTAGACGAACAGCCCGTGGTTGGGCGAGCCGATCATGTCGTAGTTGAGGTAGAGCGCGACGGCCGCGCGGTCCGCCGGCGACAGCTCGGCCACGTGGTGTTCGGCGCCGCGCAGGCCGTGCTCCTCGGCGGACCAGAGCGCGAACCTGACCCGGTGCGGGTGGCCGCCGGCCGGCGCGGCCTGGGCCAGTGCCTGGGCGGTGGCCAGCACCCCGGCGGCGCCGGAGGCGTTGTCGTTGATGCCGGGCCCGGCGGCGACCGAGTCCAGGTGGGCGCCGACGAGCACCACCTGGGACGGGTCGCCGCCCCTGGTCTCGGCCAGCACGTTGACGGTCTCCCGGTCCTCGACCAGCTCCCGCAGGTCGAGGCGGACGGTGAGCGGGGTGTCGGCGGCGCGGGCGGCGGCGGCCAGCTCCAGGCCGTCGGCCTGGGCGAGGCCGCCGGTGGGCAGTGCCGCCGGGTCGGGCTCGCCGAGGGTGCCGGAGAGCCGGCCGGGCTCGGAGTTGTAGACCAGCACGGCGGCGGCGCCCGCGGCGGCGGCGTTGGCCTGCTTCTGGGCGAAGGTGCAGTCGCCGCGCGCCAGCAGGGCGACGTGGCCGGTGACGTCCCGGCCGGCGAAGTCCTCGGCGGCGCAGCCGGCGCCGCCGTCGCCGTGCGCGCGGATCTCGACCAGCGGGGCGGTCAGCCCGCCGGGCTCGGTGTTGCCGGTGTAGGAGAGGGCGTGCACCTCGATCTCCCGCTCCGGGTCGCCGAGCACGGTCAGCCGCTCGGCGACCGGCTCCCGGTAGGGGAAGGTGAAGTGCTCGTAGGTGACCTGGTAGCCGGCGTCGGCGAGCACCCGGCCGGCGTACCGGGCGGACCGCTCGTGGCCGGCGGAGCCGGCGGCCCGGTGGCCGTCCTCGGCGTCGGCGATCTCCTGGAAGACGCCGAGGTGGTGGAGCGCGTCGGTGTCGGTGAGGCCGGCGACCATCCGGCCGGCCAGCTCGGCGCCGCGCGCCTGGGCCGGCGTCGGCTCGGCGGCCGTCCCGGCGGCGCTCGCGGCGGCCGTCCCGGCGGCGCTCGCGGCGGCCGTTCCGGCGGCGACGGCGGGGGTGGCGGACGGGAGCGGCGACGGTGGGGCGAACGGGGTGGCCAGCGCCAGTGTGAGCGCGGTCGCAACCAGAGCGATCATAAGACGGGACGTTATGCCAGATAGTGCGACAGAAGGTTGAACAAGATCGGCATGTTTGGAGGGATTTCCGGCGACTCGTGGCATGTCTCGACAGGTGGGCGACCGATTGACGGCCACTCGGCGGGCGGCGGAGGGTTCGGTGCATGCGTGGGGTGCTGACCGGATTCGTGATCATCGCGTCCGTCATCGCCGTCGGCTACCTGCTCGGCCGGCGCGGGGTGCTGGGCGAGAACGGGCGGCAGGTGCTCACCCGGCTGGCCTTCCAGGTGGCGACCCCGGCGCTGCTCTTCACCACCGTCTCCGCCGCCGACCTGTCCGCGCTCTTCTCCAGCCAGCTGCTGGTGGCCGCCGCCGCCGTGCTCGCGGTCGCCGGCGGCTACGTGCTGGTGGCCGTCCTGCGGGGCTGGGGGGTGGGGCCCACGGTGGTGGGCGCGCTCTGCGCCGGCTACGTGAACATCGGCAACCTCGGCATCCCGGTCGCCGTCTACGTGCTGGACGACATCTCGCTGGTGGCGCCGGTCCTGCTGTTCCAGCAACTCGTCATCACCCCGGTGGTGTTGACCGTGCTGGACCACACCACCCAGCCGGCCGGCGCGCGGCAGGGCACCTGGCGCCGGCTCAGCACCCCGTTCCGCAACCCGATCGTGCTGGGCTCGCTCGCCGGGGTCGCGGTGGCCGGCTCCGGCTGGAGCCCGCCGGCCGCCCTGCTGGAGCCGGTGGTGCTGCTGGGCAACATGGCCGTGCCGGCGGTGCTGCTGGCCTTCGGCATCTCGCTGTACGGCAGCGAGCTGCCGGCCCGCGGCCCGGAGCGCGGCCAGGTGCTGCTGGCCGTGCTGCTCAAGGCGGCCGTCGCCCCGCTGCTCGCCTGGCTGCTGACGCTGGCCGTGGGCCTGGACCAGGACGCCCAGCTGGTGGTCGTGGTGACGGTGGCGCTGCCGACCGCGCAGAACGTCTTCACCTACGCCTCGCACTACGAGGTCGGCACCCGGCTGGCCCGCGAGTCGGTGCTGCTCTCCACCGCGCTGGCCGTGCCGGCCCTCGTGGTCATCGCCGCGCTGCTCGGCTGACCGCCGCCGCGCCCGCCACGACGTGCGGGGCGCGGCGGCGGTCAGCCGGGGGCGGGTCAGAGGCCGGTCAGCTGATGGACCACCAGGCCCAGCAGGGCCATGCCCAACAGCACCACCGGGTACAGCGAGGCGCGGTTGAAGACCATCAACGCGACCTGCGGCTGACAGCCGCGCAGCAGCCGCAGCCCCGGCAGCACCAGCGCGTAGCCGCCGGCCACCACCGTGCCGGCCACCCCGAACAGCCCGAAGTGCGGCAGCGCGGCGAACATCATGCCCACGCTGGTCGCGTAGGCCACCAGCAGCGCCGCGCAGGCCAGCAGCCCGCTCAGCCGCCGCCCGTAGACCACCGGGATGGTGCGCACCCCGAGGTGGACGTCCTCGTCCACGTCGGCCAGGTCGTTGACGATGTTGCGGCCGCCGATCTCCCAGGCGGCCAGCCACAGCGCGAACAGCCACAGCACCGGCTGGTCCACGGCGCCGCTCACCGCGAACCAGCCGACGCAGCCGCCGAGCGCGACCATCACGCCGGTGAGCAGGGCCTTGTACGGGGTGACCCGGGCCAGCTTGCAGTAGACCGCCTCCAGCAGCCCGGCGGCCACGAAGAGGACCACGCACACCCAGCTGAGCAGCGCGGCCAGCACCAGCGCCGCGGCGCCGAGCGAGGCCACCCAGGAGGCGGCCACCGTCAGGCTCAGCCGGCCCTGCGCCAGCGGGTGCCGCACCCCGGCGCTGTCGATGTCGAACCCGTCGAACTCCCGCAGGTGGTCGAAGCGCTGCTGGTCGATGCTCGCGTCGATCAGGTCGTTCACGGCGAACACCGCGAAGAACGCGGCGAACGCGGCCACCCCGCACAGCAGCACCCGGCCCGGCGAACCGCCGCCGGCCAGCAGCAGCCCGAGCATCGGCTGCGCCACGCTCAGCGTCGCCTGGGTGCCGCGGGAGAAGCCGTAGAGGGCGCGGACGTTCTCAGTCAGGACCGTCATCGCAGCCCTCCCGCACGCCGGAGCCGACGTAGCGGTGCGCGAAGGCACGGGCCCGCGCCCCGGGCGTCGCCAGCCGGCGCACCGTGGCCAACCGCTCGGCCAGCTCCTTCGCCGGGTCCGCGGCCGGGTCGGCCGGCAGGTGCAGCAGTGCCAGCAGCCACTCCGAGAAGCCGAGCACCCGCCGGACATCGGCCAGCCGGGCGGCGCTGTAGCCGGCCAGCGGCCCCTCGTCGCCGTCCCGCAGCCGGGCCACCAGGGCGTCCGCCGCCGCCGCCGCGTCCGCGATCGCCAGGTTCATGCCCTTGGCGCCGGACGGCGTCAGCACGTGCGCCGCGTCCCCGGCCAGCAGCAGCCGGCCGTGCCGCAGCGGCGTCAGCACGCTGCTGTGCATCCGCAGCATCCGCACCTCGGGCAGCGCGCCGATGGCCGGCACGCCCGCCGGGTCGCCGTCCGCCAGCCGGGTGCGCAGCTCCGCGACGATCCGCCGGGCCGGCCAGGCCGTCACCGGCTCGCCCGGCGGGCACTGGAGATAGAAGCGGCTCAGCCGCGGCCCCCGCGGCATCATCCCGGCGAAGCCCGCCCGGTGCACCGCGTAGCGCACCCCTTCCGCCGGCCGGTCCACCTCGGCCAACACCGTCAGCCAGTCGTAGGGATAGCGGCGGTTGTGGACGCGGTGCCCGGTGGCGGGCAGCGCGGCACGCGATATGCCGCGGAAGCCGTCGCAGCCGACCACGTAGTCGCATTCGATCTCCATGCCTTCTTCGCACTCCAGCCGGGCACGCCGGCCGGTGATGTTCGTTACCGCCCGCACGGTATGGGAGAAGAACGGGGGGGATCCGGCCTTCTCCAGGGTGGCGACCAGGTCCCGTACCAGGCTCTGCTGCGGGTAGACGTAGTGTTGGCGCCCGCCGGAGTACGCTCCGTAGTCCACTCGAACGGTGTGCCCCAGACAGCGGAAGTCGCACCAGTCGTGGCGGGTCGCCTCGACCAGCAGCCGGTCGGCCAGCCCCTGCGAACGCAGCCAGCGCACCGTCCGGTCCTCCACCAGGCCGGCCCGCTGCCGGCCCTCCACCCGCACCCGGCTGGCGCGCTCCAGCACCACGCAGTCGACGCCCTGCCGCGTCAACGCGTTGGCCAGCGCCAGGCCGGCCGGGCCGGCCCCCACGATGCCGACCTGGGTTCGTCGTCGGCTCCTCACTGGCACCTCAACCCGCCGGTACGTAGGAGGGGTTGAACAGCTCGTTGATCAGCACCAGCGGCAGGTCGCGGTGCCAGACCAGGTAGGTCTTGAAACAGGCCGGGCGGTTGTCGCCGCCCTGGCCCCAGGGGCGCCGCCCCGTCTCCAGCAGGGTGCGGCGGTGCCCGGTGCCGGCCTCCGTGAGCGCCCGACCCAGCGGCACCGAGGTGCTGGTCAGGCAGTGCTCGATGGCCGGTTCCAGGTCCAGCCTGGCCACCACGTGGTTGACCGAGAGCGGCTCGCCGCAGGTCCTGGTGGTGGCCGTGTGCCGGACCAGCACGCCGGTGTCCTCGGGGGTGCGCAGCAGCGCCGCGACCCCCTCGCCGGTCTCCCGGGCGGTCACCCGTAACTGCGCCAGACAGCGCAGCCGCAACGATTCTCCGGACATGGATTCCAGCAGGGTGGTCGTCTGGCCCTCGCTGCTCAGCACTATCCGGGTGAGCGGCGAGGCGAAGCCCCTGGTGTGTTCCAGCGGCCGGCCCCGGCCCAACCGGGGCTCCAGGGGGAAGGACAGCGGGAAGACCAACGGAAAGACACCCGACGGTGTCGGCAACGACATTCTGATCACTCCTCACCGTGGGCATTCGACAGGCCAACGGTGGGGAGCCCCGAGAGGTCACGGCCCATGGGCGGGGGCGAACAGAGAACCGAGGATTCGTTCCGCTTTCCGGCCCCGGAGGGGTCTGGTGCCTGCTCTCGCCGCTGTTTCGGGGCCCACGGCCGTTCGGGAGTCGGTTCCGCTTGCGGCCGGTGACGGCTCGGCCAAGCATGGTGACCAGCGACGACCGCGCGGCCGTCGCACCGCGCCAGGACCGGACCCGGAGGCACCCATGGGGCAGGCCGAACCGCCGCTGCGCACGCTGGTCACCGGCGCCACCGGCTATCTCGGGGGCCGGCTGGTGCCGGAGCTGCTGGCCGCCGGACACACGGTGCGCTGCCTGGCCCGCCGGCCGGCCAAGCTGGCCGACCGGCCCTGGATCGACCGCGTCTCGGTGGTGCGCGGCGACCTGACCGACGCGGACTCGCTGACCGGGGCGCTGCGCGACATCGACGTGGCCTACTACCTGGTGCACGCGCTGGGCGGCGGCGCCGACTTCGCCGAGACCGACCGGCGCGCCGCCCGCACGTTCGGGGAACGGGCGCGCGCCGCCGGCGTGCGGCGGATCGTCTACCTCGGCGCGTTGATCCCACCCGGCGTGCCCGAGGAACGGCTCTCCCCGCACCTGCGGTCCCGCGCCGAGGTGGGCCGGCTGCTGCTCGCCTCCGGGGTGCCGACGGCGGTGCTGGGCGCGGCGGTCATCATCGGTTCCGGTTCGGCCTCCTTCGAGATGCTGCGGCACCTGACCGAACGCCTTCCGGTGATGACCACCCCGGCGTGGGTGCGCACCCGGGTGCAGCCGATCGCGGTCCGCGACGCGCTGCACCTGCTGGTGGGCAGTGCCCGGCTGCCCGACTACCTCAACCGGCGGTTCGACATCGGCGGGCCCGACGTGCTCACCTACCAGGACCTGATGCGCCGCTACGCGCTGCACACCGGGCTGCGCCGGCGGCTGATCCTGCCGGTCCGGGTGCTCAGCCCGCGGCTCTCCAGCCTCTGGGTCGGGCTGGTCACCCCCGTGCCGAGCCGGCTGGCGCGGCCGCTGGTCGAGTCGCTGCGGCACGAGGTGGTCTGCCACGAACAGGACATCACCTGCTACGTGTTGCCGCCGCCCGGCGGCTTCCTCGGCATCGACGCGGCGCTCCGCCAGGCGGTCCGGCGGGTCGGCGCCGCCGAGCCGCTCGGCCCGGCCGAACGGCCGGCGCCCGCCGACCCGATGCCCGGCGACCCGCCGTGGGCCGGCGGCGACCTCTACACCGACCAGCGTGAACGGGTGGTGCACGCGCCCCCGGACGCGCTCTGGCGGGTGGTGGAGGGCATCGGCGGCCGGAACGGCTGGTACTCGGCGCCGTTGGCCTGGGCGGTGCGCGGCTGGCTCGACAGCCTGCTGGGCGGCGTCGGGCTGCGGCGCGGCCGGGCCGACCCGGTGCGGCTGCGGCTGGGGGAGGCGCTGGACTTCTGGCGGGTCGAGGCGCTGGAACGCGGCACCCGGCTGCGGCTGCGGGCCGAGATGCGGCTGCCGGGCGACGCCTGGCTGGAGCTGGCCGTCGGCCGGGACGCGGCCGGCCGCACGGTCTACCGGCAGCGGGCGCTCTACCACCCGCGGGGGTTCGTCGGGCACCTCTACTGGTGGGCGGTGGCGCCGTTCCACGCCTGGATCTTCGGCGGGATGGTCCGCAAGATCGCGGCGCGCGCGGAGGCCAGCGCGCACGCCGGCGCGAGCGGTGGGCACCTGGCCGCCGGCGCCCGCCCGTGACCGCGGCACGGTGGTGACATGGGCGGTGGTGACGTGGGGCGGTGGCGCGGGACGGGGCGTGCGGGGGCGGGCGCCGGTCGCGCCCGTTGCGGGACACGCGCCCCGCAACGGGGCCGCGCGCCCGCGCACGGCGGGGTTCCGGGCCGACCCGGCTACCGTCGAGGCGCCGCTCGGCGGCGTCGCGTCACCCGCACCACGCCCGCAGCACAAGCATCCCGTTGGGAGACCCCGGTGGACGTCTCGATCGCGCTCTTCACCGCCGACCTGCGGCTCCGCGACAACCCCGTGCTGCGCGGCGCGCTGGCCGCGGCCCGGCGGGTGGTGCCGCTCTTCGTGGTGGACGAGGGGGTCGCCGCCCGCGGCTTCGTGGTGCCCAACCGCGCCGCCTTCCTCGCCGACGCGCTGGCCGAGTTGGCCGACGAGCTGGCGGAGCGCGGCGGCCGGCTGGTGGTACGGCGCGGCGAGGTGGTGGCGGAGACCGCCCGGGTGGCGGCCGAGACCGGCGCCGGCGAGGTCCATCTGGCGGCCGGCGTCAGCGCGTACGCGCGCCAGCGGGAACGGCGCCTGCGGGGGGCGCTCGAAGCGGACGGGCGCGCCCTACGGGTCCACGACGCGGTGCTCACGGTGGTCCCGCCGGGCCGGCTGACGCCGGCCGGGAAGGACCACTTCGCGGTCTTCACGCCCTACTTCCGCCGCTGGGACCGGGAGCCGGTGCGCCGCCCGCTGCCGGTGCCCCGGACGGTGCCGGTGCCGGCCGGCGTGCGGTCCGAACCGCTGCCGGACGGCGCCGCCCTCGCCGAGGGGCGCCCGTCGCCAGGGCTGCCGCGCGGCGGCGAGGCCACCGGCCGGCGGCGGCTGGCCGCCTGGCGCCGGGGCCGGCTGGCCGACTACCACGAGCTGTCGGACGACCTGGCGGCCGACGCCACCTCCCGGCTCTCCCCCTACCTGCACTTCGGCTGCCTGTCGCCGACCGACCTGCTGCACCAGGCCCGGCGGGCCGGCGGCCCGGGCGCGGCGGACTTCGTCCGCCAGTTGGCCTGGCGCGACTTCCACCACCAGGTGCTCGCCGCCCGGCCCGCCGCCGGCCACCGCGACTACCGGTCGCACGGCGACCGTTGGCGGGACGACCCGGCGGCGTTCGCCGCCTGGCGCGCCGGGCGCACCGGCTTCCCGGTGGTGGACGCGGCGATGCGGCAGCTGTGCCACGAGGGCTGGATGCACGGGCGGGCCCGGCTGCTGGTGGCCAGCTTCCTCACCAAGACGCTCTACCTGGACTGGCGGCTGGGCGCCCGGCACTTCCTCGACCTGCTGGTCGACGGCGACCTGGCCAACAACCAGCTGAACTGGCAGTGGGCGGCCGGCACCGGCACCGACACCCGGCCCAACCGGGTGCTCAACCCGCTGACCCAGGCCCGCAGGTTCGACCCGGACGGGACCTATGTCCGCCGTTGGGTCCCGGAGTTGGCGCGGATCGAGGGGCGCGCGGTGCACCAGCCGTGGCGCCTGCCGGCGGGTGAGCGCCCCGACTACCCGGCGCCACTGGTCGACCTGGCCGCCGGCGCCCGGCGGTTCCAGCGGGCCAGGGAACGGTAACCGCCCGCCGGCGCGCACCACCCCGACACCCGCCGGCGTGCGAGCCTCCCCACACGCCCCTCGCCGTAGTACCCGCGACCCCCGCAGCGACCCCCGCGCCCGCCCGCCGGCTCACTCGCCGCCGCCACCCCCGCCACCGCCACCGTCCCCGCCGTCGCCCCCTCCGCCGCCGCCCCCGTCCCCGCCGCCGTCCCCACCCCCACCGTCGGCACCGCCGCCCTCCGCGCCCCCGCCGTCGCCGCCCCAGCCGTCGGCCGCGCCGCCGGGGCCCGAGTCGTGCCGGTGCTGCCGCAGGCCGGTGTACCAGGGCTGCTCCCAGACCACCGGATCGGACGGGTGCGGCAGGGCCCGTCGGCCGCCGAACCGGACGGCGCCGTTCGCCTCACCCAGGCCGAAGGCCACCGCGAACAGGTGGGCCAGCACCGCGTCCAGCGGGTCGAAGGACTCGTGCCGGACGTCGGCCAGCGGCATCGGCCGGTCGCCGATCCGCCGCAGCTCGGCCGGCCGCGGCGCGGTGAGCGTCGCCACCGGCCGGCCGTTCCTGGTCAGTTGGCTGGACCGGGAGTTCCGAGGCGTCAGTGTCCAGAACGAGCCGTCGTGCCCGAGGCCGACCGACCGGTTGATCCCCCGCCAGCCGTCGTCGAACTCCAGGGTGGCCCGGGCGGGCCCCACGGTCACCGTCAACTCGTCGAGGCAGCCGCGGAATCCGGCCGGCCGCCCGTAGCCGCCGCGCAGCCGGACCTGGGGCGCGCCGGCCGACCACACGTCGGCCCTGACCAGCCGCCGGTCCACGGCGACCGTGATGGCCTGGCCGTGCGGGCCAGGCGCCTGCCGGCGGGCGATCCACAGCGGGACGCCGACCCCGGCGGCCTCCGCCTCGGCCCGCCGCACCTGGTCCTGGCCGCCGGAGCGGCGGACCGCCAACGGGCCCAGGGCGGCGGCGAAGGCGGCGGCGTTCCGCACCTTCAGCGGGCGCGCGGCGCCGCTGATCCGGATCACCGGCACCCGACCGGGGCCCTGGGGCAGCGCGGACAGCGGGCGTTCGGTGCCGCCGCCCCCCATCCAGCGGCCGCGCAGCCAGGCCTCGGCCATCGCCACCAGGTGGAGTTCGTCGAGGGGCAGCCGTTCGCCGCCGATCCGCAGCTCCCACTCGGTGAGTTGGACGGCCGGGCTCAGCGGGTTCCAGGACCGCCTCTCCGCGTAGTGCGTCTGTGCCACGTGCCCGGCCCCCGTTCCGCGACCCGTGGGGGTCGTCGTCCTGCCGCCGCCAAGGTGCTGCGTACATCTCATCTGACTTATTTGCGGCCCGGGTAGTTCCAGCGAACCAGGGGTAGGGCTGTCTGCCGATCGGGCGACGTGAGCAGACAAACAGAGAAGACACCACCATGGCACAGCCGTTCGCACTGCCGGACTTCTACCTACCGCACCCCGCGCGGCTCAGTCCGCATCTGGAACACGCCCGCGCGCACACCACGGCGTGGGCCCGCCGGATGGGCATGCTGGAGGGCTCCGGCATCTGGACCGAACAGGACCTCGCGGACCACGACTACGCCCTGCTCTGCGCCTACACCCACCCCGACGCCACGGCCGAGGGCCTGGCCCTGGTCACCGACTGGTACGTGTGGGTCTTCTTCTTCGACGACCACTTCCTGGAGATCTTCAAGCGAAGCCAGGACCGCGTCGGCGGCAAGGCCTATCTCGACCGGCTGCCCGCCTTCATGCCGATGGACGGCACCCCGCCCCCCGAGCCGACCAATCCGGTGGAGGCCGGCCTCGCCGACCTCTGGGCGCGCACCACCCCCGCGATGTCGGCCGACTGGCGGGCGCGCTTCGCCGAGAGCACCGAGCACCTGCTCAACGAGTCGCTCTGGGAGCTGTCCAACATCAACATCGGCCGGGTGCCCAACCCCGTCGAGTACATCGAGATGCGCCGCAAGGTCGGCGGCGCCCCCTGGTCGGCCGGCCTGGTCGAGTACGCGGCGGGCGCCGAGGTGCCGGCCCGGGTCGCCGGCTCCCGCCCGCTGCGGGTGCTCCGGGACAGCTTCTCGGACGGCGTCCACCTCAGGAACGACCTCTTCTCCTACCAGCGGGAGACCGAGGAGGAGGGCGAACTCTCCAACGGCGTCCTGGTGTTGGAGACGTTCCTCGACTGCACCACGCAGCAGGCCGCCGACTCCGTCAACGACCTGCTGACCAGCCGGCTCCAGCAGTTCGAGCACACCACGCTCACCGAACTCCCGGCGCTCGCCGTCGAGGCCGGCCTCGACCCGGCCGAGCAGGCCGCCCTGTTCGGCTACGTCAAGGGCCTCCAGGACTGGCAGTCCGGCGGCCACGAGTGGCACCTGCGGTCCAGCCGCTACATGAACGAGGGCGCCGTCGAGGCACGTTCGTCGGGCGCTGGCCCCGTCCCGCTGCCGTTCGGGCCGACCGGCCTGGGCACGGCGGCGGCCGAGCTGGGCCGGGGCGCCGGGCGGCTCGGCGGGCGCCGGCTGCGCACCTTCACCCACCTCCCGCACCCGGTCGGGCCGTCCCGACTGCCGGACTTCGAGATGCCGTTCCAGGTCCGGCTCAGCCCGCACCTGGACACCGCCAGGCGCCATGTCGTCGAGTGGGCCCACCGGATGGGCCTGCTCCAGCCCCAACCGGGCCAGCCCGCCTCACACATCTGGGACGAGGCCGACCTGGTCGGCTACGACTTCCCGCTCTGCGCCGCCGGCATCCACCCGGACGCCACCGTGGACGGGCTCAACCTCAGCTCCGCCTGGCTCACCTGGGGCACCTACGGCGACGACTACTTCCCCGTCGTCTTCGGCCGCACCCGCGACCTGGCCGGCGCCCGCGCCTGCGTCGCCCGGATGTCGGGCCTGATGCCGGTGGACGGCGAGCCGCCCACCGTGCCGCTGGACGCCATGGAACGCGGGCTGCTCGACCTGTGGCAGCGCACCGCCGGGCCGATGACGGTCGAGGCCCGCCGCGCCTTCCGCGCCACCATCGAGGACATGACCGCCAGTTGGCTCTGGGAGTTGGAGAACCAGCTGTTCAACCGGGTGCCCGACCCAGTGGACTACGTCGAGATGCGCCGGATGACCTTCGGCTCCGACCTCACCATGAGCCTCTGCCGGATCGGCCACGGCCGGACCGTGCCGCCCGAGGTCTACCGCAGCGGCCCGATGCGCTCCCTGGAGAACGCGGCCGCCGACTACGCGGCGCTGCTCAACGACGTCTTCTCCTACCAGAAGGAGGTCGAGTTCGAGGGCGAGCTGCACAACGGCGTGCTGGTCGTGCAGAACTTCTTCGACACCGACTACCCGACCGGGCTGGCCATCCTGCACGACCTGATGAAGGGCCGGATGCGCCAGTTCCAGCACGTCGCCGCCAACGAACTGCCGGTCCTCTACGACGACTTCCAGCTCGACGCGGAAGCCCGTCAGGTGCTCGCCGGCTATGTGAAGGAGTTGGAGAACTGGCTCTCCGGCATCCTGCTCTGGCACCAGGACTGCCACCGGTACAAGGAGTCCGACCTGCGTCGGGCCCGCGGCCCCCGGGGCCTCGGCACCGCCGCCGCCCACCTGGCCAGGCCGCGCCCCGGCGGCGTCGCCCTGCTGGGCTGAGCCCGCTCGGCCCGCCAACGGCCCCAGCCCCCGCCCGCGCGCCGGCCAACGGCCGCGGGCCCGGCCACGGAAGTCCGTGGCCGGGCCCGCGGGGCGGCCCGCGCCCCCGTCGCCTCGCAACGGGGGCGCCGGCCGCCGTCCGGGTCGGGGGTCCCGGTCGTGCGGGGTGGCGCCGCTCGGCGGGCGGCGGCCACCCCGGGTTCGGTCAGTCGCGTCCCGGCAGCGGCACCCGCGACCAGTCCATGTCGGAGGCCAGGTAGAAGCTCGGGTAGGCCGGCTGGTTGTAGGTGGTCTGCTGCCGGGCGATCTCCGCCCGGTACTGCGGGTCGTGCATCAGCGTGTACAGCTTGTGGTCGGTGACCTCGGTGCTGGTGTAGATCCGGATCGCCGAGCTGTCCTCGGTGCGCAGCAGCAGCTCCTCGCGCCAGTCGCCCCAGATGTCAGCGACCAGCGACGGGTTGCCCTTGGTGTGGTTGTTGGTGCGGGTGCCGTCGGCGGTCAGCAGCGTGCCGCGGGTCCAGTCGTCCACCGTCGGGGTCACCTCCAGCGCCCCGTTGACCAGCTGGGTGGTCGGCTCGGGACCGAACCTGATGCTCATGTTGGTGCCCGGGATCGCGTCGCCCAGCCGCTCGCCGGCCGCGCTCCACAGGCCCACGCCGTTGGAGCCCCAGGTCTCCAGGCCCGGCACGTCGGGCAGCACGTCGCCGATCATGCCGCGCCCGGTGTCCACGCCGGTGTAGCCGCCGTGCAGCACCTCGCCGGTGGCCGCGTCCCGCAGCGCGTGGCCCAACGGCGCCCAGGCGCCGCCCTCGTGCACCGTGAAGATCTCCAACCCGGGCCGGTCCGGGTCGATGTCGGCGACGTGCATCGCGTCGCCGTGGCCCAGCCTGGCCTCCTCACCGGGGGTGGCGCTCTCCGGCGGCATCAGGTGGCTGGAGCTGTAGAGCAGCGAGCCGTCGTCGTCCAGGGTCGCCGAGCCGTAGACGATCTCCTGCCGGCCGTCGCCGTCCACGTCGGCCGAGCTGAGCGAGTGGAAGCCCTGGGTGGTCAGGGTGCCGTACTCCGGGTCGGTGCCGTCCACGCCGTGCGGCGAGTCGTTGAACGGGTTGCTCATCGGGGCGAACCCGCTGTCCACCGTCCACTCCTGACGGATCTGGCGGCCGTCCCAGCGGTAGGCGGCCAGGGTGGAACGGGTGTAGTAGCCGCGGGCGAAGACCGCGGACGGGGTCTCGCCGTCCAGATAGGCCACGGTGGCCAGGAAGCGGTCCACCCGGTTGCCCGGCTCGATGCGGCTCATGGCGTAGTCGCCCCACATCAGCCCGTCGTCGTGCCGGTCCGGCCAGTAGCGCACGGTGTCCAGCTCGCGCCCGGACCGGCCGTCCAGCACCGTGAGGTACTCCGGCCCGTCCAGGATGAAGCCCTCGAAGTCCCGCAGCACGTTCCGCGCGCTCCGGGACGGCGCGTAGACGTCCACGAAGTAGTCGGCCAGCTCCTCGGCGTCCGCCCGGGAGAGCGGGTAGGAGCGGGTCGGCTCGATGCCGAACGCCTCCTCCAGGGTGGCCGGCCAGTTCCCCGCCACCACCTCGGGGTGCGACGACCAGCCCTGGAACATGTCGACCAGGTGGTCGAAGTACTGCTCGGCGCTCAACCGGTGGTCGTCGCTGTGCCGGTGCCCGGCGCGCACGTCCTCGCGGGGCATCGTCACGTGGTGCTCGGAGGTCGGCCGGCCCTGCGGGTTGTACCGGGTGATCTTGGTGCCGGGCGCGGTCTTCAGCATCAGCTCCGCGCGGCCGTCGCCGTCGAAGTCGGAGACCAGGAACTGCGTGTAGTGCGCGCCGGCCCGCACGTTGACGCCGAGGTCCACCCGGTAGAGCAGGGTGCCGTCCAGCTCGTAGGTGTCGAGGTAGACGTTGCCGGTGTAGCCGACCTGGGAGACGTCCTTGGAGTTGGACGGGTCCCACTTGACGATGTACTCGTAGGCGCCGTCGCCGTCCACGTCGCCGACGCTCATGTCGTTGGCTGAGTAGGTGTAGCTCTCGCCGGCGGGGGTGACGCCGTCGGCCGGCCTGGTCAGCGGGATCTCGTGGTAGCGCTCCGAGGCGGGGCTGATCCGCGGGCTCCGCCGCTGCTCCCGGCCGTCCACGATAGCGGCGACCTGGTAGCTGGAGGCCGAAGTCCCGTCCGTGTCCAGGAAGTTGGTGCTGTCGGTGACGGTGGTCACCGGGCGGCCGTCCCGGTAGACCCGGAAGTCGGGGCCGGCCACGCCGGTCTCGGTGTGGCCGGTGGCCTCCGGGCCGAGCAGCCGCCAGCTGAGGAAGACGCCCTCCTCGGTGCTGACCGCGACCAGGCCCCGGTCCAGCTCCTCCAACTGCGGGCCCGAGTCGCCGTTTCCATGGCCGTGGCCGTTCCCATGGCCGTTCCCGTGGCCGCCGGGGGCGTTGGCCAGCGCGCCGGGGGCGCCGCCGGCCAGGCCGGTGGTCAGCAGGGCGGCGGCCAACAGCGCGACGCCCGCCCGGCGTCCGCCGCGCGTCGGGCGCCGACGGTCGGTTGGTCGTGGAGGTCTCATGCGGGTCCTTCCGGCGGTGAGAGCGACGGGGGTGCTACGGGTCCTGCGACTGCGGCCCCACTCGTATTGACACGATTCAGTTGGCGGGGCGAGCTGCTCGCCAGCTGCCGCCCAACCCCAACGGTGAGTGGTGGTCGGTGGGTCGAACGGCGCGACTGAGTCGTTTCAAAGCAAGGGGGTGGTAACGGGCTCGAAAGAACGGGGTGGCCGTGACGCTACGAACCGGGCGCAGCCGCCGTCAAGGGTCGGGTAAGGGCTTTCTTCGCTGACGCCCCGTCAGCCAGGACGGCCGTTCCCACCAACTTCCCTGCCTCAGTGTGGCGTTGCGGCCGCCCGGCCCGCGACGCGGTCACGGCGGGGTGATCGGGCGGCCGGCGAGCGGACTGGAGTAGACGACGCTGGTGGTGACCGAGCCCAGTCCGGCGATCCGGCCCGTGACGCCCTCCAGGTGGCGCATGGAGCGGGCGAGCACCTTGAGCACGAAGCAGTCCTCCCCGGTCACATGGTGTGCCTCCACGATCTCCGGGGTGCTCGCGACCAGGTCGTGGAACGGCTTGTAGTGCCCCGTCGGGTAACGGAGCCGGACGAACGCCAGGATGTCGAGACCCAGCCGCTCCGGGTCGACCACCGCCGCGTAGCCGCTGATCACCCCGCTCTCCTCCAGGCGCCGCACCCGCTCGGTCACCGCGCTGGCGGACATGGCGACGGCCCGCGCCAACTCCGCGTAGCTGGCCCGTCCGTCACGTTGCAGGGCGGCCAGCAGCCGTATGTCGGTCTCGTCCAGGGATTCCTCGGTCATCCGCTCATCCTGGCACGTGATCCCCGGTCGTGGCCGGGGAACGCCGGGGATCGTCGGTTCCAGGGTGAGGGTGGGCTGCCTAGGGTCGAACCATGACCCACACCCCCGTCGCGCCCCCGGCCGACCTCGCCGGTGGCCCCGGCCCCCATCCCCGACCGGCCGAGGCCGCGGCCTACTTCGCCGCCCGGCTCGCCTTCCAGACCGACGTCTCCGACGTGCACGCCGCGCTGGAGTCCGGCGCCCCCGGCTTCCGGCTGGTCGACTCGCGCGGTGCGGCCGGCTGGCGCCAGGGCCGGATACCGGGCGCCCTGCACCTGCCCACCGCGGACATCCCGGCCCGGGCGGCCGAACTGCTCGACCCGGCGCTGCCCGTGGTCACCTACTGCTGGGGCCCCGGCTGCGACGGCGCGACCCGGGCCGCCCTGGCGTTCGCCCGACTCGGCTATCGGGTGCGGGAGATGATCGGTGGCATCGAGTACTGGATCCGGGAGGGCTTCCCGGTGGCGGACGCCGCCGGCGTCGCCCGCCGCCCCGCCGATCCGCTGACCGCCCCGCGCGGCGCCGCCCCCTGCGCCTGCTGAGGTCCGGCGGCCGGCCGCCCCGGGCGCGCGCGCCGCGGTGGCCGCTCGCGCCGGTCCGTGCCACGGTGGTGCGGGAGCGGCGGCCGCAGGACGCCGCCTGGCCCGGAACCGGATGAACAGGCGTCCCGAGCCGCCCGGTTGGCCCGGTCGCGCGCTCGCCGGGCGATGACCCACGGGCCCGTGCCGAACCGGCGAGAGCGCGCGCCATGACGCGGCCGGCGAGGTGTGCGTGGCGGCCGGCGCCGGCCGCCACGCAC